>JAFGSX010000276.1 GCA_016934455.1 Deltaproteobacteria bacterium | reverse complement strand
CTCGGCGGCTCGGCGCCCAACCCGGTGCTCAGCACGCTCAGGTACTTCCGCGAGGAGTACGAGGAGCACATCCACCAGAAGAGATGCCGCGCCGGCGCCTGCAAGGCGCTGGTCAAGTACACGATCCTGCCCGACAAGTGCACCGGCTGCCTGGCCTGCATCAAGCCCTGTCCGGCGGCGGCGATCAGCGGCGAGAAGAAGAAGCCGCACGTCATCGACCACGAGAAATGCATCAAGTGCGGCATCTGCTTCGAGGTGTGCAAGTACGATGCGGTGGAGGTGGCGTGATGGCAACCGCGGACAAGAAGATCACCATCACCATCGACGGCAAGACCGCGACCGTGGTGCGCGACTCGTACCTGCTGCAGGCGGCCCAGGGGCTCGGCATCGACATCCCCACGCTCTGCCACCACAGGGATCTCACACCCACCGGCAACTGCCGGCTCTGTCTGTGCGAGGTCGAGGTGCGCGGCAAGAAGCGGCTGGTGACGGCGTGCAACTACCCGGTGCGCGAGGAGATCAGGGTCGAGACCCGCTCGCCGCGCGTGCTGCAGCACCGCAAGATCCTGAGCGAGATGTACCTCGGCCGTTGGCCCAACGTGCCGGTGATCAAGGAGGTGGCGGCCAAGTGCGGGGTGACGTCGTCGCGCTTCGCGAGCGAGCTGACCGACCCCAACCCCAAGGCCTGCATCCTGTGCGGCCACTGCGTGCGCGCCTGCGCCGAGTTCGTGCAGGAGGAGGTCCTCGACTTCGCCGGCCGCGGCATCAAGCGCCACCTGACCATGCCCTACGGCCGGGTCGACAAGCGCTGCATCGGCTGCACCTCGTGCGCCTATGTCTGCCCGACCGGCGCCATCGAGGTGGTCGACGGCCTCAACGGGCCGGTCGACGCCAAGCTCATCCGGGACTACGGCATGCGCATAAACGCCGAGATGGCCACCCTGGACAAGTTCCAGTGCGCCATGCGCGACGTCGGCACCGCCAACATAGTGCAGGTGATGCAGGCCTACGACCTGCTGCCCACCCACAACCACAAGTTCGGCGCGCACCCGGACGAGATCCACATCGACACCTCGCAGATCAAGAAGCGGGTGACCCAGGGGATGCCCGACGGCTGCTGGAAGGGCTGCTCCATGGCCTGCGCCAAGGTGGTCGACAACTTCGTGCTCAAGACCGGGCCCTACCAGGGGCAGCACGTCGCGGTCGACGGGCCCGAGTACGAGACCACCGCCTGCGCCGCCAACATGGGCTGCTTCGATCTCGAGTTCGTGTTCGAGTTCAACTTCTACTGCGACACCTACGGCATCGACACCATCTCGGCCGGCACCTGCATCTCGTTCGTGATGGAGGCGTTCGAGAACGGTGTCATCGACAAGAGCCACACCGGCGGCAAGGAGCTGCGCTTCGGCGCCAAGCGCGAGGTGCTCGAGCTGCTGCACGAGATGGCGCGCGGCGAGGGCTTCGGCGTCGACGTCGGCCAGGGCATCCGCTGGCTCAAGGAGAAGTGGGTCAGGGAGTACGGCGCCGACCCCGCGTTTCTCAACGACATCGGCATGGAGGTCAAGGGGCTGGAGTTCTCCGAGTACGTGTGCAAGGAGTCGCTGGCGCAGCAGGTCGGTTACTCGATGGCGGTCAAGGGGCCGCAGCACGACGAGGCGTGGCTGATCTTCATGGACATGGTCAACAACCAGATCCCGAGCTTCGAGGACAAGGCCAATGCCCTCTACTACTTTCCGCTCTGGCGCACCTGGTTCGGCCTGATGGGGCTGTGCAAGCTGCCGTGGAACGACGTGGTGCCGGCCGACAACAAGAAGTACCCGCCGCCGGTGGCGGCCAAGGTGCCGGGACACGTCGAGGACTTTTTCAAGTTTTTCGAGGGCATGACCGGCATCCCGCTCGACGAGGAGAAGATGCTGCAGCAGTCGGCGCGCGTGCACAACCTGCAGCGGCTGATGTGCTACCTGCTCGGCGGCGGCACGCGCCAGGACGACATGCCGCCCTACCGCGCGGTGGGGCCGGTGACCGCGGAGGAGTACGAGTCGCGGGTCGAGCGCTACGACAAGCAGCTCAGGGAGAGCGTCGGCGTCGATCCGGCGGGCAAGAGCACCGAGCAGAAGGTCGCCATCCTGCGCAAGTACCGGCTGGACCAGTACAACAAGGCGGTGGACGCCGCCTACGATCGGCGCGGCTGGGACCGCAACGGCGTGCCCACGGCCGAGCGGCTCAAGGAGCTGGGCATCGACCTGCCGCAGGTGATGGCGCTGCTGCGCAGCCGGCAATGAGCGACCTCACGCCCAATATCTTCGGCCGCAACGCGCCGGGGTCGACCGCGATCCTGAGCGAGGCCACGGTGGCCGTGGCTGGCTGCGGCGGCCTCGGCTCCAACGCGGCGGTGGCGCTGGTCCGGGCCGGCGTCGGTACCCTGATCCTGGTTGACCCCGACGTGGTCGAGGCGAGCAACCTCAACCGGCAACATTTTTTTCAGGCCGACATCGGCCGGCCCAAGGTCGAGGCGCTGGCCGACCACCTGTGGGCGATCAACCCCGACCTGCAACTCGAGCTGCACCGCCTGACCCTGACGCGCGAGCTGGTGCCGACGGTTTTTGCCGCGGCCGACCTGCTGATCGAGGCCTTTGACCGGGCCGAGAGCAAACAGTGGCTGATCGAGGCCTGGTGCCGCGCCTTTCCGCAAAAGACCATCGTGTGCGCGAGCGGCGTCTCCGGCCTGGGCAACAGCGAGGCGATCAAGGTGCGCCGCGCCGGCAAGCTCGTCCTGTGCGGCGACGAGCGGAGCGAGCCGAGCGAAGGACTGTGCAGCGCGCGCGTCGCCGTCGTCGCCAACCTGCAGGCCAACTGCGCAATTGAAGAACTGATTAAAGCGGGGCGAGGGGTGGCGCCGGCTGGGGCCCCCGTCGAGGCCCCTCGAGACGGGGAAAGCCGGTGACAGGCCCCCGAGCAATTCGCCCACTGCGCTGCTCACTTTTTGTGAGTCACTTTCCGGTGGGGCCCCGCTATCGGGCCGAATCTTTTTATCTTCGCGGGCTCAGAAAAAAGCTTCGACCCGGCCCCCCACCGTCCCGGATGGACATCGGTGAGCAGCGCGTGCATCTGTAACTGAAAGGTCGCACAAGTATGGTCCTGGTCAACAACCGCGACCGCGTCGACTGGCAGCCCGGCATGACGGTCCAGGATCTGCTCGACAAGATGGGCTACAGCTATGTGCTGATCACGGTCACGGTCGACGACGCTCTGGTCGCCAAGGAGGACTACGCCAGCTTCCCGGTCCCCGACGGGGCGGCGGTCACGGTGTTTCATCTGGCGCACGGCGGTTGAGCGACGACCGGCACGCCACCGGTCTCCTGACCCGGCAGGTCCGGGCAGCGATCAGGTGATACGAAATCGGCTTGAATCATTGCTATGTGGGGGGCCAAGGCGACACTTTTTTCCGAGCCAGCGAGGACAAAAAGGGTCGCCGGTTAAGGCGGGGCACCACAACATGGTCGATTCAAGACGATTTCGTGTGAGTCCATGGCCAATCCAGATCGGGTCCTGACACCGCGCGTCGTCGTCCTGGTACTTCTCTTCGTCGTCCTCGTGCCGTTCTTGCCCCTCGTCATCTCCCGGCGCTGGGGTTGGTGGGAGGCCTGGGTCTACGCCATTGCCACCATTCTGGGTTTTGCCGTGAGCCGCTGGCTGGCCGGACGGCGCAATCCCGACTTGCTCAGGGAACGCGCTCGCTTCATGCGCCACGACGACGCCGAGCCCTGGGACCGCGTGCTGGCGCCGCTGGTCGGCCTGGGCGGCGCTCTGATCCCGCTGGTGGCCGGTCTGGACGCGCTGTTCGACCGATCGCCCGCCTTTCCGCTGCCCGCCAAGCTGCTGTCGTTTGCCGTCATCGCGGCCGGCTACAGCCTGGGTTCCTGGGCATTGATCGAGAATCGCTACTTCTCGGGCATGGTGCGCCTGCAGGTCGACCGCGATCAGCGCGTGATCGCGACTGGCCCCTACCGCTGGCTGCGGCACCCCGGCTATTCCGGCGCGCTGCTGACCTATCTGGCGACCCCGGTGTTTCTGGACGCGGCGTGGGCGTTTGTTCCGGTGGCGTTGCTCGCGGCCCTGCTCGTCATCCGCACCGCGCTGGAAGACCGGACCTTGCAGAGCAAGCTGGCTGGCTATCGCGAATACGCCGGCCGCGTGCGCTGCCGCCTGCTGCCGGGCATCTGGTGATCCGGCCGAACAGCGCCAGCCCGCCATCGCAGCAGAACGACTCTCGAGGACGGGCCGCTGCCGGACGGTGGCCGTCGCCATCCCGGGCCGTCGAAAAAACCAGTGGCAACAAATAGTTGCCTGCTGTTCCCGGGCCGCGCGAGGCGGCCGATGGCGCCGGGGTGGGATATCTGCTCATCGGTCGATGGCGCGGTGCGCAGACGCAGCTTTTGCGCCGATAATAACGATAATGGGACAGGGAACGCAAAATTGAGTACATTCTAACTTGTGAGCACGGTGTAACCACCACAGGGAGGAGATGGCGATGTCAGTCAACTCGGTCGGCCATGGACCGTCACCCGCGAGCCAGCCAACACCCGATACCAAATCGCCATCGCGCTCGATTGCCGACGTCGTCAAACACGCCGTCGAGACCGTGGCCCAGGGCGTGCGCGATGCCATCCAGCGCGCGTTCGAGCAGCGCAACAGCGACACCTATTCCAATACACCGCCGCGGCCCGACGAGTCCCAGACGATACAGGATTTTGTCGGGGCGCAAGCCCAGGACGCGGTGTACCACCCACAGCAGGGTGAGCCGGTCTTTCACGACCTGCTCTATCGTCCAGGCCAGGACCAGGTCGAAATGCTGCAAGTCCACGTCATCACGACGCCCAAGCCCGGCTCCAGCAATCCGCGCGGAGGCTCCTCCGGGGGCTATATCTGATCGCCGCTGATCGCGCTTCGTAGCACTCCCTTCTCGACGATCCCAGGGCTCTCCTGAAAAATGGCGACAAGTCGATCTCTGGCGGCGCTCCTCTGCATTGCCCTGGCGAGCTGCCGACCGGGCCCGCCCCACCAGGCCCGCAACGCGGAGCGGGCGCAGGCCATCCTCGCCGAGACGCGCGCCGAGGTGCGCGCGCGGATGACCGGTCGGACCATGCGCGAGATCCCCGAGGCCGAGATGAGCGAGCTGCGGCGCTGGCAGATCGGTCGCTACGGCGAGGCGATCGCGGCCGACCCCGAATGCGCCGAGGCCTACGTCGAGCGCGGCGCCGCCTATCACCTGCTCGAGCTGCGCGCCGAGGCGGTGGCCGACATGCGGCGGGCGTTCGAGCTCGAGCCCGCGGACCCGCACCTGTACGAGATGATGGCGTGGCCGTTTGAGGACGGCGAGGCCAGGACCATCCTCCGGGCCGGCCTGCGGCGCGTCGCCTCCGGCACCCGCATCCATCGGATGCTGCGCGACAGCTTCGCGCGGACCTACTGGTACGACGGAGATTATCAAAAATACGTCGAGCTGCTCGAGCAGGCGATCCCGACGCTGGGCAGCGAGCCGCAGGAGCAGCGTCTGGCCTGGAACAAGCTGGGCAACGGCTACACGGCGCTGGGCCAGCACGAAAAGGCCGAGGCCGCGTACCGCGCCGCCCACGGCGTCGAGGTGCCGGGCCGCGCCCTGCAAGATCCGCAGTTGATCGTACGGGCCGCGATGCACGGCGGCGACTACGCCAGGGCCAAGGTCGTGCTCGCCGAGTTCGCGGGCGAGCTCAGGCCCGAGCTGCGCGCGGTCCTCGGGGCGGTGCTGGAGGTGCTGTCCGAGCCGGGCTCCCCGGCGGCAAGAAAAACGAGCCTCGCTAATATCGGAGCCGCCAAGTCGCTTGCGGCCGGTTCCAGGCGCGCGGGCTCGGCCAGCTACTACAGCTTTCTGGGCGGCGTCCTCCATCTGGGCGCGGGCCGGACCGCCGAGGCGCGCGATCTGCTCCAGCGGTTCGCCGCCGAGGCCGAGGCCAACGCGACCGAGTGGCGCATCACCCTGCGCTGGGAGATCGCCAAGGCGCGCGAGCTGGCGCAGGGGTCGTGATGGGCGCGCCAGCGCTTCGAGGCTGGCAGCCGGGGCGCGATCGTCGCTACCCTGAAAGCAGGGGGGGGGAAGCAAAGCCCCACAATTGGGTCGAATCAGATTGGCTCGGTACAAGGCCGGTTCGAGCAGGTGCGCCTGGCGTTTTGACGCGGCGGTGAGCTTCGGGTGCAGGAGGAGGCGGACCCGTCGAACATTCTGATTGATTGGAGAAGGTCAGTACGGAGCGCTGCTGGCCGGAGCACTGCTGGCAGGAGCGCTGCTGGCAGGAGCGCTGCTGCACCGGTCGAGGTCGCGCGCGGCCTGGTCCGACAGGATGCGGCGCCACCAGCGAAGCTGCACCTCGGCGACCGCCGGATCGAACGCCGCCACCCGCGCATCGGTCGCGCCGTAGCGAAAGGCGACCACCGGGATCCTGAGCCGGGCCAGGGCCCGGTCGACCGACCGCGTGTTGTGCGCCTTGTCGTCGACGAACACCACGCGCGACGGCGGCTCGGGCAGGCTGCGCACGACCTTGGCCAGCGCCTCGCCCTTGGTCTGGTTCTCGCCCAGGAACAGGATCGCGCCGAGCCAGGGCTGGCTGGTGTCCGGCCGCCGCCCTTCGCGCACGGCCGGCCGCGGCAGCGGGTTGCGGCCGAGGTCGATGCCGATCGAGCGCAACTGCCGCTCGGTGATCGCGGCCGCGCCCGAGGTGCGGGCGGTCAGCGCGATGATCCGCACGCCGCGCTCCTGCAGCCGCCTGACGAGCGCTGGTGTGTCGGGCTCGACCGGCCGCACGATCACGTCCTCCTGCACCCGGTTCCAGGTGGCGACCGCCTCGGCGATGGCCTTGTTCTCGGACAGCCGGCGCTCGCGCTTGCCCTGGTCGACCAGGTAGTAGAACCACTGGTCCGAGCCGAGGGTCTGCACCGGTTCGAGCAGCGTGTTGTCGATGTCAAAGACCACCAGCGTCTGCTCGTCGATGGCGGGCTCGGTTTGCGCGAGCTGCATGATCTCGCGCACCTCGGCCGCGGCCGGGTGGCCGGCCATGACCGCGACCAGCAGAGCGAGCAGTGACCGACAAGGTCGCGCGCTCATGTCCGCACCGCCTCGATGAGCTGCGCCACGCCGCGCACCAGCATCGCATCCAGCCCGGCCAGCACCACGTCGAGTCCAAACTCGAACTCGCGGCCCGGGTCGTGCTCGGCCAGCGCGGCTGCGGCGCGCGCGGTGTGCGGGTACGAGTCGCCGGTGGCTGATTGCATCTCGGGCAGTGACAGCGGGGCCGTTGTCCCGGCGTGCAGCAGGCAATGGCCGACCACATAGTGGTGAAAGGTGTGCAGCGCGCTGATCGACTGGTCGCTGTCGAAGCCGGCCTCGCGAAACATGGCCAGCACGATCTCGACGAACTGCAGCGAGCCGGCAGTGATCACCGGCCGGTTGGCGAGGAGGGGCAGGGCGCGCGGATGGTCCAGCAGCACCCGGCGAAAGGCCTGTCCCAGCATGCGCACGTCGGTCCGCCAGTGACCGCCCAGGGTCGGCGCCGGGATCTGGCCGATGATGATCTCGTGGATGCCGTCGAGCAGGTCGCTCTTCTTGGCCACATACCGGTAGAGCGACATGGCCTCGACGCCAAGCTCGTCGCCCAGCTTGCGCATGCTCAGGGCCTCCAGGCCCTCGCGGTCGATGAAAGCCAGGGCAGCTTCGAGCACGGTTCGGCGAGAAAGCGGTATTTTTGACATATCAACCCCCGATACAGCGTAAGCATACAGCGCAAGCCATATAAACCAGTCTACTTATCAGGTTTACATTGTAAGCGTGTCAACCGTAAACTTACGCTGTATGGTATCCAGTCAACATACAACTTACACTGTAAATTTCAACTTACAATGTAAGGCGGCAGATTTTTCTAGTAATCAGCTCGCTCGTACAGCGTAATCTCGGATTTATGCTGTAAGGTGGAATTGGCTCGAATAATATTATTATGGAGGGGCCAAGATGACAATTCTATGGAAGAGGATAATAAGGGACGCCACTCTCGTCCTGTCACTGCTCGGTGCGTGCAACATCTCTCCCTATGTCGAGAAAACAGGAGCGAGCGCCGTCAGCGACTGCACTACCGTGAATGACGCCGTCTGCGAGCGGGCGGGCGCGTGCTCGAGCAACTTCGACGTCGATTCATGCAAGACCAACGGCGCGTTCGGAGGCGCCTGCGCCAACGCCACCAGCATCCGCTACGAGGGCGACATCCTAGACGCCGACGCCTGCGCGAAAGCCATAACCAACCTCGGCTGCGAGGCGTTCGCCGATCTCAACGACATCGATGCTCCCTGCCCCAAGGACATCGACTTTGGCGGTTGAGCGAACGCTGCACTGCCGATTGACCTTTTGGCCGGTATCCGATCGCTGATGCGAGGGGTGGCGCCGGCGGGGGCCGCATACCGGCGGATCTTTTTTCCGCCGGGGCACCTCACGCAAGCGGACCAATCAGATCGATTCGGCATAGCGCAACGAAGCATGTTCCGATGGCAAGAGAGCGTCTGGGTGGGGATCTAGGACGACAAGAGACCGCCGAGGCGAGCAAGTGCAATGGCGACCGCGCTCGGCGCGCTGATCCGAGCGCGGCCGTCAACCGCAAAAAAAACCGCTCGCCTGCCGCTCGACGACGTCGCGCATGGCGACGGCGTAGCCCGGCGGGGTCTCGTCGCGCCAGCGCGGCATGCCGCCGCGCCAGACATAGTCCAGCAACTCGCGCGCCTGGCGGCGCGAAAAGCGGTACTCGGCGATGTGCAGCTCGTCGCCGGCGACGCCGATCGAGAGCGCACGCGGAGCGGCATAGCGGGCCATCAGCTCGCGCACCTCGGCCTGCGTCCGGTGGCCCTCGGGTTTCTGCTTGAAACCATCGGGCTCGACGGGAAACGGATAGCGGCGGTAGAGCGCGCCGATGAAGCCGCTCAAACGCACGCCGCGGATGGCTCCCGTCAGATCTCCGATCTGCGCCGGGTCGTCGATGCGAAAGCCCGGCAGCTCGGCGCGCGGCTCCGGCTGGTCGCTCGCGGCGAGCTGCGAGATCGCAGCGCAGAAGGCGTCGGCGAAGAAGAACAGGTTTTCGAGCAGCAGCATGTCCGAGTCGATGTTGAAGAAGCCAAAGGCGATGCGGCCGTGGCTGAGGGAATCGTGGGGCAGCGGCATGGCGGCGCCTCGCTGGTAGCTCGAGCGCGAGAAAGGCGCATTCGACGGCCTCCGCGGTCGGCGGTCAAGCCTCGATTGTGGCCGGGGCCGATGCCGCGCTGCCGACAGGCAACGATGCGGGC
The DNA here is from genome assembly GCA_016934455.1 of Deltaproteobacteria bacterium. Classification (GTDB taxonomy): domain Bacteria; phylum Myxococcota; class JACRCW01; order JAFGSX01; family JAFGSX01; genus JAFGSX01. Next base: position 19,761 of record JAFGSX010000276.1, on the reverse strand, counting down.
AGTTCGTCGCAGCCGCTGCCCGCGGGAGCTGCAGCCGGAGTCGATCGCGGCGAGGCCGAGGATGGCGGCGCCCTGGGCGGCGAGTGGAAGACGCCGTCTGCCGCGGTCGAGGAAGCGGTCGGAACCGGTTTTGCCTGTTCCGGCGCCGACCCCAGTCTGCCTCCGGCGCTGACGCTGGCGGCGCTGCTGTGCGGTGCGCTCGGTCTGGGCCGGCGCCGTGTGAACACGCCGCGTCAGCGATGGACGCCGCTCAGAGCGCTTCGACCACCAGATCGTCGAAGCTGACCGCCGCTGCCCAAGTCGCCAGACCGACCGATCCGGCCGCGATGATCGTCGAGGAGTCCGTGCGCGCGCGTGTGTAGTCCTGCGTCAGGTCGCCGCCAGAGACCGTGCAGGTCAGCGTGCTGCCCTGCATGATCGCGGTGATTGTGTACCAGACGCCGGTGGTCTGCGGCGACGTGCTGGTCCAGACGTTGTCGTAGGTGATGCACTGGTAGTTCCAGTCGGCGACCATCAGGAAGTCGCTGTCGACGTCGATCAGGCAGCCATAGTAGCGGTTGTTGCAGCCGCTGACGTCGACGACCCGGATCAGCAGCGCCGCTTGCCTCAGCCCCGAGTTGTCGCAGGGGTCATCGAAGCGGACGCGCACGCTGGCCCGAAAATCGGTCCAGTTGCCGTCGTCGACCGCGACATCGGTGGCGCTGCTGCAGCTCTCGGTCTGTTGCAGCACGCCGCTGCTGGATGTCCAGGTGCCTTCGCCGGTCGTCAAGCCGGTCAGGGTGCCAGTCGAAAAATCATTTCCGTACAGGACGGGCTGACCTGCATCGATTGGCAGCGCGGCGTCGACCTGTGGCGCGGCGTCGACCTGCTGTACGGCGTCGATCTGCTGTGCGGCATCGACCCATTGTGCGGTGTCTGCCGCTGGTGCCGAGTCGGTCGCCGCAGCGTCGACGGCCACCGCCGAATCCGTGGCAGGCGCAGCGTCGGTCGGGGCTGTCCGGTCGCTGCCCGCGCTGTCGGTCGCGGCAGCGGCGTCAACCGTGGTCACGACATCGATTGCGCTCGCGTCGCGCTCGGCGCCGTCGACCGCGCCGTCGCCCAGCAGCGCAGCGTCGGTGGTCATCGCCACGCAGCGACCAGCGCGGCAGAGCTGTCCGTCAACGCAGTCGGCATCGCTCGCGCACCGGTAGCGCACGCTCTGGTCCTCGGGTAGCGTCACCGGGCAGGCGGCGACCAGCGACACCATCATGCAGCCGGTAGCCGCGGCCACCGTGCGAGATGTCCGCACTTGACCCACCCCTATATTGTACCCGGTCTCTCGCCCTGCCGGCGCTTGTTTGCCCTTGGGCGCGGGACTATCCTGTGACCCACTGTGCCCGGGTGCGCGGTCGCGAGGTGGTCTTGGTCGAGGACGACGCCGCCAACGATCGCGCCCCCAGGGGCGCGTTCCTGGCTCGCCGCGTGGCCCCGGGTATGGCGCTGTTGATGCTGTGGGCGCTGCTCGTCTATGGCGCCTGGATCATCGCGCCCTTCTTGGCGGCAGGTTCCTATCGCTGGCTCGAGGGCTGGCTCTATCTCGGCGCGGTGGTCGTCGGTCAGTCATGTCACCGTCTGTACGTATCGCGCCGCAACCGCGAGCTGCTCGAGCGCCGCCAGGAGATCGGCGCGGGCACTCAGCGCTGGGACTTCTGGTGGAACCTGCTGTTCTGGCCGCAGATGGCTGCGGTCTCGCTGGTGGCCGGCCTCGACGCGCGCCATCTCTGGTCGCCGCTGTCCAGGTGGTGGTGGCCGGTCGGATTGCTGCTGTTTGCCGCCGGCATGGCGGTATCGGCCTGGGCCATGGGCTGCAACCGCCACTTCGAGGGCACGGTCCGGATCCAGCGCGAGGTCAGCCACACCGTTGTCGACACCGGCCCCTATCGCTTTGTCCGCCATCCCGGCTACCTCGGCTTGAGCCTGTGGGCGCTGGCTGGCCCAGCGCTGTACCGGTCGGGCTGTGCGCTGATCCCGGCGCTCCTGGTCGTGGGCTGGCTGGTGCTGCGCACCGCGCTCGAGGACAGGTTTTTGCATCGCGAGCTGGCTGGCTACGCCGACTATGCCAGGCGCACGCGCTTCAGGTTGGTCCCGGGGATATGGTGAGCGCGAGCTGAGCGCGCTGGTGCCGCCGGAATTTCTCGATGCATGCCAGGACATTTGGCGCATTCCACTGCCCGACCTGTCCGCTGGATAGAGAGTGCCCGCTCGGTGCTAGCAGACGATGGCAGCAGGGCGAACCTCAGTCCGGGCCCGCGCCAGCGTCGCCGCCGGCGGCGCTGATCGCGATGGTGCGCACCTCGGTCGAGCGCGCGACGCCATCGCTCGCCGTGACCAGGGCCGAGTAGGAGTAGCTGCCGTTGGGCAATCCCGTCAGACGGCGAGACAGCCGGTTGAGCCGCGCGTCGTACGAGGCCTTGATCTCCTCGGGTGACAGCACGCGGTTCCAGACCCGTACCTCGTCGACGATGCCGTCGAAGTAGTAGGGTGCGTAGCTGCCGCCCGGGGCCGTGTTGCCGCCGATGACGAGCGGCGAATCGCTCGTCAGCACCGGGCTGGCGGAGAGAGGCCCGCTGCTGGACAGCTCGCCGTCGATGTAGATCGCGATCGCGGCGGCGGCGACGTCATAGGTTCCCAGGACGTGGGTCCACTGCTCAACCGGCAAGGGAGCGCTCGCCCAGGCCACGCCGCCGTCGTTGACGTAGAACGAGACGACCCTCTGATCCCCTTCGACGAGGATCCCGTAGCACTCGAAGTCCGCGGCATTGTCCTTGGCCACCACCGTTCGCCAGTCAGGGGTCGGCGCGACGGCGTGGGCATAGAGCCAGGCCTCGACGGTGACCGCGGTCGTCAGGTCGAGCCCCGCATGATCGGGCACGTCGACATGATCGTCCACGCCGTCGAACTGCAGCGCGCCGCCGAATACTCCGTCCACCCACGCCGCGCTGGCCATGTCGATCAACTGGCCGTCGCCGCGATACGTGGAATCGTCGACCGCGGTGAGGCCGTCGCCGTCGTCGAGGCTCCAGTAGCCGACCAGCGAACGGTCCCAGTCGAAAAGAGCGCTCGCCGCGCAATCGCTGGTCACGGCGGTGTTGACCTCGGTCCAGTTGCGGTTGACGACCGCGTTGTCGTCGTCGGTCGGTGGCACAAAGGAGATGGCGGAACCGCACGAGCCGTCGGATCTCGCGTCGGTCGACCCCGCGGCATCACCGCTGTCCGCGGCATCGCCAGCGGCTCCGGCGTCGCCGTGAACCGCGGCGTCCGGTCCGGCGCCGTCTCCGGCGCCGGCGTCGCTGTGCGCCACTGCGTCCGGCCTGCGACCGTCTCCGGCGCCGGCGTCGCTGTGCGCCACTGCGTCCGGCCTGCGACCGTCTCCGGCGCTGCTCGCGTCGCCGATCCGACCGTCGAAGCGGCTGGCGCTGGCGTCGGTCGTCAGCAGGCGGGCGTCGCCGCCGTCGGGGCCCCAGAATCCCGAGCGAATGCACGAGCTGGAGAGCGCCCCGAGCGCCAGCAACAGACCCGTCGACCGCACCGCGGGCAGGCGAAGACCGGAGTGGGCGCAAGGTCGGATCATGGGCGCACCGCGATCGAAGAGTGTGCAGAGTCGACTGCCAAAAAAAATCAAGTCTAGCTCATTTTGCGGTCGATGTGCTCGGCCGCCTGGCGCGGAACCAGCCCGGCGTGTCGGTTGTCACATCTGGCGAGGTAACGGCGCTGTCTCGTGAAAAATCGCGCAGCTCGGCGACCGGTCCGGTGCTGCCCCGGGTGTCGCCGGCACCCGCGGCCGCGGCGGCATGGCCGACCGCGGTAGCGGCGTCTCGCAGGGCAATCCGGTGATCATGGGCTCGCTGGACAAGAAGATCATCCGGCGCGCGAGCCTGCGGGCGCTGAGCGAGCTGCTCGAGCGCGAGCGCTCCCGCGCCTTTTCCCGGCGGGGCCCAGCGCAGACCCGTCAAAGCGATCTGGCACTACAGACCGTTCTGGTACAGGCAATAGGGGTTCTCGTACGGGTGGCCGCTGACGCTGACCGCGAAGTCGATGCAGCCGCCCTTGCACTGCTGGCCGAACAGGCAGGTCCGGCAGGCGCCCTGCAGCTTGGCCGTGTCGAACTGCCGGCTGTATTTGAACGCCTCGGGATCGTTCCAGATGTCGTAGAGCGAGCGCTCCCGGATGTTGCCCTCGACAAAGGCGTCGGGCAGAGAGAGGCAGCCCTTGACGTTGCCGTTGCTCTGGATCCCGAGGTTGATGATGCCGCCCTTGCAGCCGTACCAGCCGTAGCCGTTGACCGAGCAGTGCGGATAGCTCTTCGAGAAGTAGCCGATGTCGTCGGAGCCGCCGATGGGCAGCTCGCGCTTGGTGTATTCGACGGAGCACTCGTGGATGAAGCGCGCCGCGCCGTGGTACTGCTCGCGAGTCAAGAACAGCTCCTTTTTGAACCGCTCGCCGTTGATGCTGGCCACCTGGATCTGCCAGCCGATGCCGCGGCCGAGCAGCATGTCCCGCAGCAGCGGCAACTCGTCGACGTTGAGGCGGTTGAGGGTGGTGATGACCGAGACATTGCCGCCGCGGTCGAGGAGCCGTTCGATGGCCCTGAGCGCCGCCGCGTGCGAGCCGCTGCGGCCGCGGATCAGGTCGTGGGTCTCGGCCCGCGCGCCGTCGAGGCTGACACCGACGACCGTCGGCCCGGTGGCCAGTATCTGGTCCACCAGGGCCGGCTTCTTGCCGACGAGCAAGCCGTTGGTGATAAAGGTGTGGCCGAGCCCCTCGTCCTTGAGCACCCGGGCCACGTCGTACCAGTCCTTGCGGCAGAAGATCTCCCCGCCGATCAGCGCGACCAGCTTGAACTTGCACCGCTTGAGATCGCGCCCCATGACGCGGATCTCGTCGAGCGTCAGCTCCGCGGCGCGCGCGGTGCCGGCGGTCGCGCCGCAGTGGATGCAGCGCAGGTTGCAGCGCAGCGTCATCTCGTAGACCGCGCAACTCGGCTGGTAGAGGTCCACGGGCAGAGGCTTCTTGTGCTGGCGGCGGGTCATCGGGTCAGCTCGGCTGGACGACAGGGCACGACAGCGGGCTGCCGGCAGCGAGCGGCAGGGAGCAAGGAAACCAGCTTCTCATCGCCGGTGCGGAGAGACGCCGGCGCGCCGACTAGAGATCGTTCTTGTCGACCACGGCGTAGCGCGTGCCCGGGCCCATCCCGCCAGGTTCGCCGAGCCCCCAGCAGTTGGGGGTGTCCAGCATTTTGAACATGTCGAAGATCGAGGGCGACTCTTTCTGCAGCCAGTTCATGACTTCCCGGTCTCGCACCTCGATGAGCTGGTTGAGCTCGGTCGGGGACAACTTGAGATCCTTGCCGGCGTGGCGGAGCGTCTTGCCGTCGACATGCACCTGGCCCGGCAAGAACTTGCCCTGGAAATCAGTCCCCTTGAAACGGTGCATAATGTTCATGGCTATCTCCTCCCGGCTCTCGTGGAGAGCACGGATTGACCCTTGCCCTTGCCCTTGCGCGCCTCGAGGGGGCGGTTCGACGTGGCGGCGCCGATCGCAGCGCGCGAGCTCTTTTGGCGGTTGTCGCTGCCGAAAGCCGCGTCTGCCGGAATGGCTTTTTTGAGCGCGCCGGTCATGACCTCGACCAGCCCCAGCACGTCCTGGGAGGCCTTGGGCGACCGCTTCTGGGTGTCGAGGTGGAACGCCAGCGATACCAGATCTTCGGCCAGCATCCAGGCTTCGGCGGCGTGGTCGATCTTTTTGCACTTCTCCTTGAAGGCCTTGATCGTCGCGCTCGGCAGGGTCAATTGACCATCCTTCTCTCGCAGCGCCGCCGCGATCTCCTTGAGCATGGGATGCTGCTGCTGGTGCGTCTTGAAGCGCTTGCTCTTCTTTGCGGTTGCCATGGCGCCCTTCTCCCGGATTTTGCGTCGCCGGATAGTATCACCGCCCGCCCGATTTCGGCGAGCGCGTATGAAAAATATCTTCGAGAGTCACAGCGGCCCGGCAAAGCAGCGCAGCGCGATCTCGGTCGAGCTGTTGCTGATCATCTCGGACCAGGCGAGGCAGGCCACGGCGCCGACCATGCGCAGGCTCGGCGCCAGGGCGTTGCCGTCGCTGTTGCTCACGCCGCCGCCCGTGGCGCTGCCGGCCGGCCACTCGGCCCAGGCGTTGCCGTTCCAGCGCTTGAGATAGATCGCGGACGGCCCGGGCGCCTGATCTTCCCAGGCGACCAGCGGGTTGCCCGCGGCGTCGACGGCCAGCGCCACGTTGGTCGAGGCGCCCGCGTTGGCGGAGACGCCGCCGCCGGCGTCCGATCCGGCCAGGCCCTGCCATGCCGTGCCGTCGAAGCGCTTGACGTAGACCTCGCTGTCCGAGGAGGCGTACGAGGGATAGGTCGACCAGGCCACGACCGGAAGGCCCGTCGCGGTGACTGCGACCGCCAGGTGTCCCCAGGTTGCGCTGGCCGCTCCAGCGCCGGAGCCGGAGCCAGCGTAGTCGATCCAGGCGCTGCCGTCGTAGCCGCGCACGTAGATGGCGTGGCCTCCCTCGAGCCAGGCGACGACCGGGTTGCCGGCCGGGTCCAGCGTCAGCGCCGGATTCTCCGAGTCCACGCCCTCGCTGTTCGAGATGCCACCGCCGGCGCTCGCGTCGTCGAGCTCGGCGTACGCGGCGCCGTCCCAGCGATAGACGAAGATGTCGCAGTCGTTGTACGCGCTGCCGCTGCGCACGACGATCACCGGCCGGTCTGCGGCGTCGATGGCAAGCGCGTAGTCCTCGCCCGACGGTGGGCTCCTGGGCCCGTCGGTCCAGGAGTCGCCGTCCCAGCTCATCAGCGTGGTATCGCTGTAGGGATTGCCGCCGACTTCCTGCGTGCCCCAGTACAGGACCGCGGGAACGCCGGTCGGACCGAGGGCGAGCACCGGGCCGGCGCCCGAGACTTCGTACCAGGCGGTGATCCCGTGCTGGTGTGCCGACCAGCCGAGCTCCTGCCAGGCGCTGCCGTCAAAGCGCTTGAGGTAGATCCACTCCGCGATGGAGGTGACGATGGTCTCGTCTTGCCAGGCGACCACCAGCGCTCCGTCGGCAGCCATGGCCAGCGACGGGATGGTGGAATTGCCGGCGCTGTTCGAGACGCCGCCGGCCGGGCTCGACGGGCCATAACCGACCCAGCCGGCGCCATCCCAGCGGCGCACGAGGGCCTGGTTGCGACTGGCCGCATCCTGCCACGCGACCACCGGATGGCCGTTCGATTCGAGCGCCAGCGACGGCTTGCTGCAGATGCCCGTCGTCGCTGCGACGGTCGATGGGGTGGCCGTGTTTTCCATGCCGGTCCACGCCCCGTTGCTCCAGCGGGACAGTTGGATGGAGCGCCCCCAGGACCCGGTTCGCCAGGCCACGACCGGATTGTCGTCGGGATCCATGGCCAGGACGGGCAGCTCTCCCGACGCGTCGGGCACGTGGCCTTCGTAGTCCGAGCCAGCGTACGTGGTCCACGCCGAACCGTCCCAGGTCCACACATCGATATCGTCAACGCTCTCGAACGCCACGGCTGGATGGTCGGTCCGATCGAGGGCGAGCGCCGGGGTGGTCGACAGGTAGGGGTCCGGCGCGGCGCCGACGCCGGAGCCCGAGCCGCCGTACTCGGCCCAGCTCGCTCCATCCCAATGGCGGACATAGACGTGCGGCCGGCTGGCGCTGGCATCTTGCCAGGCCACGACCGGCCAGTCGTTGGAATCGATCGCCAGCGCAGGTACGGTCGAATCTGCCGGCGTGCCGGAGATGCCGCCGTTGGTCGCCGACCCGCCGTATTCCTGCCAGGCGGCGCCGTCCCAGTAGCGCAGGTAGATCTGGTACTGACCGCTGCTGTCGTCGGCCCAGGCCACGTGGGGTCGATCCTGCGAATCGAGGGCGATGGTCGGGTTCTGGGATCGCCCGCTGTTGTGCGAGATGCCGCTGCTGGCAGCCGAGTCGCCATAGCCCGACCAGACGGCGCCGTCCCAGTGGCTGACCAGGATCTCGGTCCAGCCCCAGGCCAGCGCCGGGCGGTCCTGGCTGTCGCGGGCGATGACGACCTGGTTTATGCCATCGGTGATACTGCCGTCGGCTCCGGTGCCCGGTATGAACTCCCAGTTGGTTCCGGTCCAGCGCTTGGCATAGGTGCCGCTGGCGCCGTAGTTCTTCGTGCCCCCCCAGGCGACGATCGGTCGGTCGTCGCTGCCGAGCGCGAGCGCAGGCGCTGTCATGTAGTCGTACCAGCCGGCGGTCGCGCCACCGCCAAAGCCGGAGTTGCGGCGGCGCACCGCGCTGGACAGACCGCCGGCCGAGCCCGCCACGTCGCACCAGCTCTCCTGGCACGCCTGGGCCCAGCCAAAGACGCTGCTGCCGTCGGCAGCCGCGTCGTTCACCGCGGTCCGGTCGGCGGAGGTGACATCGGTCGCGGTCCGATCCGCTGCGCCGAGGTCGCTGCCGGTGCGATCGGCGGCAGCCCCGTCGCCACCGGTGTCTGCGGTCGAGACATCGAGGGCCGCGGTGTCGCTGGTGACCCGATCGCTGGCGGCGGCGTCGCGCGCGGCGTCGCCGACACCCGCATCGCTGCCGGCGTCGACCGGGGCCCGGCACTGGCCGTCGACGCAGACCAGGTTGCCGGCGCAGCCGGTCTCGACGCGGGGCAGCAGGCCGATGGTCACCGTCAGATCCTGGCGCTGCTGGATCACCTGTTCGACGCAGCCGGCCAGAAAGGCCATGCAGTTGTCGTCGCGCACCAGCGCGTAGAAGGTCAGCTCGCCATAGCTCAGTTGCCCGAGCTGCGCTTCCTCGCCGTGAGCCGCGGACTCGATGCGCGCGACGACGAGATCGTCGGCCACCTGCCCGGCGCTCGTCAGCTCGGCGCAGCGGGAACCGGTCGCGACCACCACCTCTTCGCGGTGCGCGCGCTGCCAGCTCGCGTCGTCGGGATAGTGCAGCACCAGGTGATACTGGGCATCGCCGCAACCGGCCGCGGCGGCCAGCACAGATATCGTCAGCAGCGAGGTGATGCGGTTGGAGCGCAGGCGGTCGAGCACTGGCAACCTCGTCGGCGGTTACCGGCCATCCTACCGATAACCGCCGAGCCGTGACAGCCGACGAGGCTACTTGAGATCGAGCGCCGCGATGCCGGGCAGGTACTTGCCCTCGAACATCTCGAGCGAGGCGCCGCCGCCGGTCGAGACGTGGGTCACCTTGGTGTCAAAGCCCATCTGCCGGATCGCCGCGGCCGAATCTCCGCCGCCGACGATGGTCACGGCGCCCTGGCCCGTGATCTCGGCGAACAGCTTGGCGATCTGCAGCGTTCCCTCGTCGAACCCCTTGGTCTCGAAGATGCCCATCGGGCCGTTCCACAGGGCGCACTTGGCTGCCCGCAGCTTGTTGGCAAACAGCTCGCGGGTCCTGGGGCCGATGTCGACGCCCATCCAGCCCGGCTCGATCTGGTCGACCACCTTGGTCGGCGTGCCCGCCTCGACCTTCTGCACTACAACGTGGTCGATCGGCAGCACCAGCGTCTTGCCCTTGGCCTTGGCCAGGTCGAGGATCTCCTGCGCCATCTTGAGGACCGGTTTTTCTTTGCCCTTCTTGTCGACGACGACGGTCTCGACCTTGCTGCTGCCGACGTCGATGCCGGCCGCCTTCATGAAGGTGTAGGCCATGGCGCCGCCGATCAGCACCTCGTCGACCAGCGACAGCAGGTTCTTGACCACGAACACCTTGTCGCTGACCTTGGCCCCGCCCAGCACCGCCACGAAGGGCCGGCCCGGGTTCTTCAGCGCTCGGTTGATGACCTCGACCTCCTTTTTGACCAGGTAGCCGGCCACGCCGTTCTTCAACAGGCGCGGCACGCCGGTCATCGACGCCGCGTCGCGGTGCGAGGTGCCAAAGGCGTCGTTGACGTAGAGGTCGGCCAGGTCGGCCAACTGCTGCGCAAACTTCTCGTCGTTGGCGGCCTCGCCCTTGTAGAAGCGCAGGTTCTCCAGCAGCGCCACCTCGCCATCCTTCATCTCGGAAACGGCCTTGAGCGTCGCGTCGCCGATGCAGTCGGTAAAAAACTTGACCGGCTTGCCCAGGTGCCTGGCCAGCACCTCGCTGGCGGCCTTGAGCGAGAACTCGGCCTGGTAGCCCTTCTCGGCCGGCCGGCCCAGGTGCGAGGCGAGGACGACACGGGCGCCGCCGTCCAGCAGCTTCTTGATGGTCGGGACGGCCGAGGCGATGCGGAAGTCGTCGCTCACCTTGCCCTGCTCCATGGGCACGTTGAAGTCGACCCGCACGAACACCCGCTTGCCCTTGACGCCCAGGTCGTCGACGGTCTTGAGGGCGATCTTGTCGCCGGCGTCGAAGCCCGCCTCTGCCATCTTGAGCGCCAGGTCGACCACCCGCACCGAGTAGCCCCACTCGTTGTCGTACCAGCTCACCACCTTGAAGAAGCGCTTCTCGCCCTTGAGGTTGTTCTCGAGCGTGGCCTTGCTGTCGTAGATCGACGAGCGCTCGTCGTGGATGAAGTCGCTCGACACCACCTCGTCGCTGGCGACGCCCAGGATGCCCTTGAGGTAGGTCTGCGACGCGCTCTTGAGCGCCCGGTCGATCTCGTCGATCGAGGTATCGCGGGCGGTGCGGAAGGTCAGGTCGACCACCGAGACGTCGGGCGTCGGGATGCGAAACGCCATGCCGGTCAGCTTGCCCCGGGTCGACGGCAGCACCTCGCCCACCGCCTTGGCCGCGCCGGTGGTCGACGGGATGATGTTGAGCGCTGCCGCGCGGCCGCCGCGCCAGTCCTTCTTGGACGGCCCGTCCACGGTCTTCTGCGCGGCCGTGTACGAGTGGATCGTCGTCATCAGGCCGGTCTCGATGCCAAAGCCCTCCTTGAGCAGGACGTGCACCACCGGCGCCAGGCAGTTGGTGGTGCAGCTCGCGTTGCTGACGATGTGGTGCTTGGCCGGGTGGTACTCCTCGTCGTTGACGCCCATGACGAAGGTGCGCACGTCGGCGCCCTTGGCGGGCGCGCTGATGATCACCTTCTTGGCGCCGGCCGCCAGGTGACCGCGCGCCAGATCCGACTCGGTGTAGAGGCCGGTCGACTCGATCACGATGTCGACCCCCAGCTCCTGCCACGGCAGCAGCGCCAGATCCTTGGGCGCCAGCAGGCACCTGATCTTGCAGCCGTCGACGACGATGGTGTCGTTCTCCTTGAGATCTGGCCTGCTCTTCTCGGTCCCGATCTCGCCCTTGAACCGGCCGTGCACCGAGTCGTAGCGAAGCTGGTAGGCGAAGTAGTCGGCATCGGTGGTGATGTCGACCGCGGCCACCACGTTGATCTGCTTGCCCAGCACGCCCTTCTCGTGCATCGCGCTGACGACCTGCCGGCCGATGCGGCCAAACCCGTTGATCGCGACGTTGACCATGGTGATCCCTTTCCGGCCTCGATGGTTTCGGGGACTGGCTATCGCGTTTGTGCGCGCCCGGCAACTGCCGGCGCGCTATATCTACGGTATGGACGAGCGGGAGGAGCAGCGCCGGCGCTGGGCCGACGACGCGCGCGAGCGCTTCAGCGCGCTCTACGAGAGGTTTCCGGGCTGGGAGGTGGGCCGGCCGCAGCCGGCGATCGTGGCGCTGCACGAGGCGGGCGACATCGGCGAGCGCGTGCTCGACGCGGGGTGCGGCACCGGCGAAAACGCGCTTTTTATGGCCGCGCACGGCCACCAGGTGTGGGGCATCGACATCGTCGACGCCGCCATCGGCGCCGCCGCCGAGAAGGCCCGCCAGCGAGGCCTGCCCGCCGCGCGTTTTTTGGTCGCCGATGCGCTGGCGCTCGACCGGCTCGGGTTGAGCTTCGACACCGTCGTCGACAGCGGGCTGCTGCATGCCATGACCGACGCCGAGCAGCGGCTCTACCTCGGCCAGGTGCGCGCGGTGCTGGGCCCCGGCGGCAGTTTTTACGCGCTCTGCTACAGCGAGCACCAGCCCGGCGCCAGCGGCCCGCGCCGGGTGCGGGAGAGCGAGCTCGAGGCGCTGTTCGCGAGCGGCTGGAGCGGCTTGACCATCGTCGAGACGCGCTTTGTCGTCAGCTTCAGCGATCGGGAGGCGGCCGCCTATCTGGTCGGCGCGCGGCGCTGTCCATGATTCGACAATCGACCCGAGAGGCGATCGGGTCGCCGCTCGGTCACAGCCCGCGCAGGAACTCGGGCTTGAGCGCGATCGCGCCGGCCGCACCGGCGTCGAGAAGCTCGAGCAGGTGCCGCTTGCTGGTCGGCAGCCGGCCGGTCAGCGGCAGGTAGTTGCTGGCGTGGTTGCAGGTGAAGTAGGTGCGGCAGTCGAGGTTTTTTACGAACTCGCGGATCTCGGCGATCGACTCGCGCGGGCCGGGCAGCTCGAAGTCGCCGCGCGCGATGCGCTCGAAGAGCGGCGAACCGGGCACCGGCGTGTAGGTCAGCAGCGCCGTGAACTCGGGCTCCATGCGGTTGATCGCGGCCGCCGAGAGCCGCGCGTGCTCGAGGCTGCGCTCGCGTCCGGCCAGGCCGATCAGCACCATCACCGAGGTGGCCATTCCCGCGGCGCGGGCGCGCTGCACGGCGGTCACGATCTGATCGACCGTGGCACCCTTCTCGATCGCGGTCAGGGTGAAGTCGTCTCCGCTCTCGAGGCCGAGGTACAGAAGCTTGAGCTTGCGCTGGCGCAGCTCGGTCAGCTCGGTGTCGCTCTTGTGCAGAATGTCGCGCGCGTTGGCGTAGGCGCTCACCCGCTGCAGCCGCGGAAAGGAGGCGCGGACCGCGTCGAGGATCTCGACCAGGCGGCGCGTGGAGAGGCACATGGCGTCGCCGTCGGCCAAAAAGACCCGCCCCACGTCGGGCCCGAGCGCCCGCCGGGCGGTCGCGATCTCGGCCCGCAGCTCGGCGCTGGGCCGGACCCGGAACTTCTTGGTCTGGTACATGCTGCAGAAGGCGCAGCGGTTGTGCGAGCAGCCGATGGTGGCCTGCAGGATCAGCGACGCCGCCTCGCTCGGCGGCCGGAACAGCGGCTCCTCGTACTCCAGCTCGCACATGCATCCATTGTAGCAGAGCGGTGGGCGGCGGCGGACAGCGACCGCCCGCTGCGCGGTGGCGGCAGTGGACATTTGCCCGGTCGCATACGACATTGAGGCCTAGATCGGCAAGGAACCCGGGGCCCCCGAGGCGAGAAGCGCGTTGGTGACGTCGCGTCCGATGGCAGGCGGTGTCGAGTCGGTCCGGATCAGGGCGATCGCGGGGCTGGCCCTGGCGTGGGCGCTCGCGCTGCCGACCCGCGGCGCGCTGGCCCAGGATGCGCTCGCCGTCGGGCCGCCCGACGCGGGCGCTGCGGCCGATTGCGCGGCCGACGCCGCGTTAGCGGCCAGCGATGCGGCTTCCTCCTCGCAGCCGGCGGCCAGCATGCCGGCGCGGCCGTCGATCGACCCGGCGCTGGTAGAGCAGCGCGAGCAGCTCGCCGCGCTCGTCCGGGGCGAGCTGGGCGAGTCGTTCGACGTCGGCGAGCTGTTTAAGGTCGACCTCACTCGCCCCAGCGCCATCGCCGAGCGCCGGCGCCACCTGGCGCTCGAGATCGAACAGATAGACGCCAGCATCGGGGCGCTGCAGGCGCGCATTGCGACTCTGGCGACCGACTTTCCGGTCCCGGTGCCGCCGCCGCGGCCGGCGCTGCTCGACCAGCCGCCACCGGCACCGCAATCGCAACCGAGCAAACCGCCGCGGCGCCAGCGCAGCGCGGCCGAGGCCAGGCAGGCGCGTGCCGAGTACCAGAGGCAACTGGCCGCCTATGAGGCCGCGATCGCCGAACACGAGGTGGCGCTGCAGGCCTACCAGACAGCGCAGCAGAGCCATGCCGAGGCCGAGGCGGCCTATCGGGCGCAGCTCGCCGAGCGCGAGCTCGCGATCGCGACGGCGCGCGCGCAGATCGACCAGGACCTCGAGATCGCCCGGCTGCGGCGCGAGATCGCGGCCGCGCGCGGCGAGTACCTCGACGCCCTGTCCCGGGTCTACGGCCAGATGTCCAGCGCCGCGCAGCGCAGCTTCGCCTTTCTGGGCGCGCGGCGCGAGCAGCTCGACGCGCACGCGCGCGACCTCGGCGCGCTCGGCGACGAGACGGCGCAGCTCGCCGGCCGCCTCGACCTGATCGCCGACCTGGCCACGGCCGGTCGCCTGGTCGGTTTTGTCGTCGAACAGCAGGCGCTGCCGACGTCGCTGCGCGAGGCGGCGGAGGCGCTGCGGCAGCGCGCCCAGAGCGCGATCGCCACCGGCGGCACGTTCGATCGCATGGCGCGGCAGCAGGAACAGGTGGGCGCCCGGCTGTTCTCGACGCTGCTGCGGTGCGCCGCGATGCCCGATCGCGCGCGCGACATCGACCCCCTGTTCGTCGAGCACATGCGCGAGCTGCGCCGGCTGCGGCGGCTGGTGCACGCGATCGAACCGGCCGCGGGAACCGCGGAGGCCGGGGCGCTCATGGCCCGCGTGCGCGCGGTCGCGGCGCAGCCGTTGGCGGTGGGCACGACCGACGCCGCGGGCGAGATCGTGGCCGCGGCGCAGGCGCTGCTGGCCGACCTCGATGCCTCCGCCACCGCCAACCAGAACTCGCTCGCCTCCTGGCAGCTCGCCTTCGAGCGCGAGGCGGTGACCGCGCTCGAGGGCTTTGTCTCGCGCGGCACCCGCGATGCCTCGTACCGGCTCTCGCACGAGATGCTCGAGGACCTGCGGGTCGAGGCGCTGGACCTGGCCGAGACGGTGCTGGCCTGGGCCAGGACGCGCGCCGCCGAGCTGGCCCAGCCGGCGCGGCTTTGGCAGCGCTACTTTGGCCTGAGCTGGCTGTTGCGCGTCACCGGGGTCCTGGCGCTGCTGTACGCGGCCCTGGTGCTGAGGCGCCGAGGCCGGGCTGGGCTGAGCTGGCTGATCGGTCGGCTGGTGCGGACCCGGCTGCTGCGCCGCCGCATCGGGATCGCGGTGCGCTGGGGCAACCTGGGGCAGGCGGTCGTCCCCACCCTCGGCCTGCTGCTGATCGCGTATGGCGCGCTGGCGCTGCTGGGGCTGGTTCACACCGAGGTGCAGATCGCGGAGCTGTTCGTGCGCTGGCTGGGCCTCTACGCGATCGGCCGCGCGCTGCTGCTGGGATTGACCCGTCCGATATCGCGGGGGCGGCCGGCCCTGCTGGCGGTGTCGCCCGCGACCGTAGTCCTGCTGCAGCGGACCTACCACCGCCTGGGGCTGTTCCTGGCCCTGGTGTTTATCGCCACCGACGCCACGCAGCGCTGGATCGGCAGCGGCCGGTTGCAGGCGCTGATCGACGGCTTCTTCCTGGTCTGGCTCGCGGTGTGGGCGATCTGGGCGGCGTTCGCCTGGCGCTCGACCCTGGCCCCGCGGCTGCGCGAACTGGCGCCGCAGCAGCGGCTGGCGACGGCCAGCGCGGGCTGGATGGAGCGGCAACGCGCGGGCGCGCTGCTGTCGCTGCCGGTGCTGCTGCTGCTGATCGGTGCCGCGCTCTATCGCGCCGGTCGCCGCGTCGCCTCGTACGCGGGCGTTATCGCCTTCTTGCGGGCGCGCAAGCTGCGTCGCCAGTCGCGGCGCACCGTCACCCCCGAGGAGGCGGGCCCTCCCGCCGAGCTGCCGCCGCGCTACCTCGAGGAGTTCCCGCTCTACCCGGTGCTCGGCGAGGGCGGGCCGCTGGTGCTGCCGCGCGACGCGCTGATCGAGCAGGTGTTGCGGCAGCTACAGAGCTGGCGCGCGACGCGCGTCGACGGCTCGCTGGTGCTGCTCGGCGAGAAGGGCATCGGCAAGACCACGCTGACCGGGCTGATCGAGCGCAGCGTCGGCGAGCTCCCGGTCACCACCCACACCTGGTCCCAAAAAACCATCACCGAGGCCGCCGTGGTCGACGAGCTGGCGCCGCTGCTGGCGGCAAACGGCGCGCGAACCGTGGCCGAGGTGGCGGCGCTGCTCAACGACGGCGACGATCGCGCGATCCTGCTCGACGAGGCGCACAACGTCTTCTTGCGCACCATCGACGGCTACCGGGGGTTCGAGGCGCTGGTGCATCTGGTCAACGCCACCTCCAAGAAGGTGTTCTGGGTGCTGGTGTTCAACTCCTTCTCCTGGCAGTTTCTCAACGAGAGCCGGCGCCGCATCCACTACTTCCGCCGGCTGCTCCGGGTGCCGACCTGGAGCGGCGACGAGATCCGCGAGCTGATCAGCCGCCGCAACCAGCGCGCCGGCTTTGCCATCGAGTTCGACGAGATGCTGCTCGACGAGCAGGGCGCGGCCGGCGGCGATTTCGAGCTGGTCGAATCGGCCGACAGCTACTTCAGGCTGCTGCGCGAGGCGAGCGAGGGCGTCCCCCGCATCGCGCTCTACCTGTGGCTCGATTCGCTCGATGTGCGATCGGACCGGCTGCTGCGGGTGCGGCTGTTCCACGAGCCGTCGCTCGAGCAGCTAACGGGCCTGACCGACGATCTGCTGTACGCGCTCGCCGCCGTGGTGCAGCACGAGAACCTGACGGTCGAGGACCTCGGCCGCGCCATGAACTTCAGCCCGGCCTTTGCCGCGTTTGCGCTGCAGTACCTCAGCGAGTACGGCGTGCTCGAGCCCAAGCTGCGCGATCCCCAGCGGTTGACCCTGTCGCCGCGCTACTATCGTCAGACCTTGCGCTTGCTGCGCACCAAGCACCTGCTCATGGCGTTAGGTGACCGATGAACGCTGCCGCTGCGACGCCGTCGATCGGACACCACCCCGCGACCGCTCCCGCTGTCACTCCGGACGTGGCCGGCGCGCTCGACCAGGTCGCAGCGCTGGCCGGGGCGCCGGTCTCCGCGCCGCCGTCCGACAATCTGCTGGCGTTTATCGATCCGGGCGGTGTGCCGACCGCCCTGGCGCTGATCCTCGGGGCGGTGGTGCTGGTGCGGTTGCTCAACCGCGTGCTGCGCGGCGTGGCCGAGCGCATCGTCCAGCGCCGGCTGGTCATCAAGCAGGTGACGACGCTGGCCGCCTTTATCATCTATGCGCTGGCCATCCTGCTCGCGGCGGTGCGGCTGTTCAATTTTTCGTCGAGCGCCATGTTCGCCCTGTCGGGGACGATCGCGGTCGCGGTGGCCTTCGCGCTCAAGGACGTGGCCGCTTCGTTTATGGCCAGCATCACCATCCTGCTCAACAAGCCCTTTCAGGTCGGCGACCGCATCCAGTTCGGCTCCTACTACGGCGAGGTCACCGAGATCGGCCTGCGCACGGTGCGGCTGGTGACGCTCGACGACAGCCTGGTGACGATACCCTCCAACAAGTTTCTGACCGAGGCCGTGGCCAGCGCCAATGCCGGTGCGCTCGACTGCATGGTCGTCGTTCCGTTCTACCTGGCGCCCGACGCCGACATCGGCCGCGCCAAGGAGATCGTGCAGGACGCCCTGCTGGCGTCGCGCTACCTCTATCTCGGCAAGCCGTTCACGGTGCTGGTGGGGTGCGAGGCCGGCGAGATGTCGCGCGCCATGGTGAAGCTCGTGGCCAAGGCCTACGTCTACGACGCGCGTCACGAGAAGGCGTTTGCCAGCGACGTCACCGAGCACGCGCTGCGCGAGTTCGGCCGCGCCCGCATCCGCCTCGCCGGCGCGGGCGAGCCGGTGGCCGCGGACGGGTAGCGCATGGCCGCGATCGACGATCTCTTCCGGCGCGTCGCGACCGACCTGGGCCTGCCTGCGGGCGGCGTCGGCGCCGTGCTCAGGCTGTTCGAGGAGGGCGCCACCGTGCCCTTCATCGCCCGCTACCGCAAGGAGGCGAGCGGCGACCTCGACGAAATGCAGATCCGCGCCATCCAGGAGCGGCACGGTTATCTGGTCGAGCTGGAGGCGCGGCGCGAGACCGTCCTGCGGACCATCTCCGAGCAGGGCAAGCTGACGCCCGAGCTGGAGGCCGCGATCCGCGGCTGCGCGACCCGGGCCGCGCTCGAGGATCTCTACCTGCCCTACCGGCCCAAGCGCCGCACCCGCGCTTCGATCGCGCGCGAGCGCGGGCTCGAGCCGCTGGCGCGGCGCATCCTGGAGCAACCCGCCAGCGGCGATCCGCGGGCCGAGGCATCCGCCTTCGTCGACGCGGAAAAAGGCGTCGCCGACGTCGACGCTGCGCTGCAGGGCGCGCGCGACATCGCCGCCGAGAGCGTGGCCGAGAGCGCGGCCGTGCGCTCGCTGCTGCGCCGCATCTTCGACGAGCAGGGCGTGGTGCGTTCGACCGCGAGCAAGCGGGCGGCCGGCCAGCGCACCAAGTACGAGCAGTACTACGACTACGGCGAGCCGGTGGCGACCATCCCCTCGCATCGCTTCCTGGCGATCCGGCGCGGGGAGCGCGAGGAGATGCTGCGGGTCGCGATCACCGTCGACGCCGCGCGCGCGCTGCCCCTGGTGCTCGACCTGAGCCGGCTGCGGCGAGGCTCGCCGTTCGCGCCGCAGCTCGAGCAGGCCGCGGCCGACGCGCTCGAGCGGCTGCTGCTGCCCAGCATCGAGAACGACGTCATGGCCGAGCTGAAGCAGCGCTCGGATCGCGCCGCCATCGACATCTTCGCCGACAATTTGCGCGCCGTGCTGGTGGCGCCGCCGCTCGGCGAGAAGCCGGTGCTGGCGATCGATCCGGGTCAGCGCACGGGCTGCAAGATCGCCCTGATCGACGCCACCGGAAAATTCGTTGGCAACGCCACGCTCTATCTCAGCGGCAGCGATGAGGCGCGGCAGCGCGCCGGCCGCGAGCTGATCGAGCTGGTTCGGGGGCTGCGCCCGGCCGCGATCGCGGTCGGCAACGGCACCGCCGGCCGCGAGACCGAGGACTTCGTGCGCGCCCAGCTCGGTCGGGCCGGTCTCGGCGACGTGATCGTGGTGCTGGTCAACGAATCCGGCGCCAGCGTCTACAGCGCCTCGGATCTGGCGCGCGAGGAGTACCCGGATCTCGACGTCACAGTGCGCGGCGCGATCTCGATCGGTCACCGGCTGCAGGATCCGCTGGCCGAGCTGTGCAAGATCGATCCCAAGTCGATCGGCGTCGGACAGTACCAGCACGACGTCGACCAGGGGCTGCTGGCCAGGAAGCTCGACGACGTGGTCGAGAGTTGCGTCAACGCGGTCGGCGTCGAGCTCAACACGGCGAGCGCGCCGCTGCTGGCGCGAGTGGCCGGCATCGGGCCCAAGCTGGCGGCCCGCATCGTCGAGCAGCGCCAGGAGCGCGGGCTGTTCAGGAGCCGGCAGCAGCTACGCCAGGTGGGCGGTATCGGCCCCAAGACCTTCGAGCAGGCCGCGGGCTTTTTGCGCATCCGCGGTGGCGAGCATCCGCTGGACGCCTCGGCCGTGCACCCCGAGCGCTACCGGCTGGTCGAGCGCATGGCCCGAGATCTCGGCCTCACGCTGGCCGAGCTGGTCGGCAACGCCGAGGTGGCGCAGAGCATCGACCTCCAGCGCTACCTCGGCGGCGACGTGGGCGAGCCCACGCTGCGCGACATCGTGGACGAGCTGCAGAAGCCAGGGCGAGACCCGCGGCGGAGCTTCGAGGCGCCCAGGTACCGCGACGACGTGCGCTCGCTCGAGGACCTCCGGACCGGCATGGCCCTCGAGGGCGTGGTCACCAACGTCACCGCCTTTGGCGCCTTTGTCGACATCGGCGTGCACCAGGACGGGCTGGTCCACGTCTCCAAGCTGGCCGACCGCTTCGTCAAGGACCCGCGCGAGGTGGT
>JAFGSX010000275.1 GCA_016934455.1 Deltaproteobacteria bacterium | reverse complement strand
GCGGTGGGCGAGGTCTGCGCCGGATCCATCGAGATCATGTCGATGGTGCTGGTGGTCGAGGTCGAGCTGTAGCGGCCGAGAAACGCGAAGTTCCCGTCGGGCCGCATGACCAGCGCCTGGACGTCGGCGCCGAGACCAAAATTCTGCGCCGGGCCAAATGCCTCGCCGCAGCAGGCACTTAGGCGCGAGTAGGCGGAGTTGCTGGAGATGATCAGCAGTCCGGTGGCGGGCGAATAGGCGATCAACTGGTTGTTGATGCTGGGCGCTATGAAATTCGTGATCACGCCGTTGTTCCGGTCGCGGCGCGTGAGATCGCCGTTGGCGGTGTTGTAGTTGGTGAAGAAGGACGCTCCGGTGTCCACCATGGCCACACCGTTGCCCAGGTTGAGCCCGGTCCCGTCGGCGACCAGCGACGAGGTGGTGCCCGATCCGATCTGGCGCAGGTGATAGGTGCCGCCGCCCGCGTCGGCCCAGACCAGGCGGTCGCTGCACGAGGCAAAGCGCGCGCTCCGGCCCAGGCCGCCGTAGCCGAATCCGGCCTCGTTGGCCGCGCCGGTCTGCGGGTTGGTGTTGTAGACCTTCTGACTGCTGCTGTCGCCGCACGCCACCCAGAGCTGGGCAATGCTCTCGAGCAGGTGCAGGGAGCGCGGCTCGCAGGGCGACGGCAGCGACGTCAGCTCGCGCTGCTCCTCGCCGGTCACCGGCTGATACACCTTGATCGTGTCGTCCTCCTCGCAGGCGACGTAGAGCTCGTCCTGGGCCGGATTGAGAGCCAGCGCGCGCGGGCCGTTGCAGGACGTGAAGACCGTCACCTGCTGCGGGTTGCCGCCGTCGGAGGAGCCGCTGTCGGAGGAGCCGCTGTCGACGCCGGTCGCGCTGTCGCGCGCGCTCAGATCCTGACCCTGGGTGTCCTCGAGCGGTTGGTCGGCGAGCGCATGGTCGGCGAGCGCTGCGTCGCGCGGTCCGCTGTCGCGGCCCGGTATCGGATCGGTCGCATCCCTGCACACGTTGCCGGTGGCGCAGATCTGCCCGGCCGGGCAGTCCGCATTGGTCTGGCACTCGCCCGCCGGCGGGCAACCCGCTCCCCAGACGATCAGGGCCGTCGCCGTACACGCCATCGTCCATCGAGTCATGTCTCGCTCCCGCGCGCCTCCGCGACCCGCGCCAATGCCAATGCCGCCTGCGCGCTTCCTCCTCATATGCCCAAGTCTGCCACAGCGGCCATGGTTATGCGAATTGACGGTCAGGCGACGCGCTCGACCGCCCGCTCCGCGATCGTCACCAGCGGCGCCGCGCGCTCGCCGAGCGCCTCCGCCAGCTCCCTGGCGCGCTGCCCGAGCCGCCGCGCCTCGCAGCGGGTGGCGTCGATGCCGTCGCGCACGACGTAGGTGTACTTTCCGCGCGCCGCGTCGCGGCCAAGCCCCTTGCCGGTCGCCGCCGCGTCGCCGACGACGTCGATCAGGTCGTCTGCCACCTGGAAGGCGTGGCCGACCACCGCTCCGTAGCGGCGCAGCAGCGCGATCTGCCGCTGCGGCGCTCCGGCGGCCAGGCCACCCATGGCCGCCGCCGCCACGAACAGGCGGGCGGTCTTGGCGCGATGGATCGTCTCGAGCTGGATCTCGGCTCGCGGTCTGTGCTCGGCCTCGATGTCGAGCTGCTGGCCGCCGACCATGCCGCAACTGCCAGCCGCCTGCGCCAGCTCGATGACCAGCCGCGCCGGTTGACGGCGTGCGCGCGCGAGCAGGCCGAATGCCTCGGTCAACAGCGCGTCCCCGGCCAGGATGGCGGTGGCCTCGTCGAAGGCCCGGTGCAGGGTCGGCCGGCCGCGCCGCAGATCGTCGTCGTCCATGGCCGGGAGATCGTCGTGGATCAGGGAATAGGTGTGCAGGTATTCGATGGCCAGCGCCGCCGGCCAGGCGTCTTCGCGTCGGCCGCCGGTGGCCTCGCAGGCCACCAGCACCAGCACCGGTCGCAGCCGCTTGCCGCCGGCCAAGAGGCTATAGCGCATCGCCTCCAGCAACCGGGCCGGAGGCCGTATCGCGCCCAGCGACCGGCGATCGCGCAGCCCTTCGAGCGAGGCGGACAGGCGCTGGTTGACTTCGAGACGCAGCGCTTCGAGATACTCCACCGTCGCCGCCGCGCCCTCACTCGTCTTCGACGGCGTCATCGACGCTCTCCTGGGGCAGGGGTTTGAGGTCGCCCTCGCGCGTCAGGACTTCGATCCGTCGCTCCATGGCGTCCAGGCTCTGCTGGGCGCGCCGCGCCAGCGCGACGCCCTCCTCAAACGCCTGCAGCGACCTCTCGAGCGGCAGATCGCCCGCCTCGAGCACAGCCACGATCTCCTCGAGCCGC
Organism: Deltaproteobacteria bacterium; assembly: GCA_016934455.1. Taxonomy (GTDB): domain Bacteria; phylum Myxococcota; class JACRCW01; order JAFGSX01; family JAFGSX01; genus JAFGSX01. Next base: position 31,217 of record JAFGSX010000275.1, on the reverse strand, counting down.
TCGGCCACCTGCTCGAACGGAGCATTCGCCTCCAGCGGTGGCCAGCGCCGCGCTTTACGCATCTGCTTCACGCCGGCTCTCTCCCTTCGCTCCCCGGTGCGGCCCGTCCGTCGTCTGTCGCCAACCCGCGCACGACCGCCTGCACGGCACCTCTTGCCAGGCGCACGCCGATATCGTCGTCAACGCGCAGCGCCTGCGCATCTTTTATCACATGCCCGCCGCGGGTGCAGATCGCATATCCGCGGCCGAGCACCGCCAGCGGCGACAGCGCGTCCAGGGCCGCCGCGGTGGCCTGCAGCCGGCCGCGCGCCTCGCGCAGCAGCCGACCGCTGGCCGCCCGCTGCCGCAGCGACAACCGATCGATAGCCAGCCGGGCCCCGGCGATCTGCGCCGCGGGCGCCGCGCGCCGCAGCCGCTCGGCCAGGCGATCCGCTCGCCGCCGCGCACCACCGAGGCGCTCTGCCAGCAACCGCTGCAGCCGTGTCGACCGGCGATCGAGATCCTGGCGCTTGACCAGCAACAGCAGGCGCGGATCGGCCAGGGCCTTGCCGCTGGCGGTGACCCGCAGCCGCTCCCGCGCCAGGTGCCGCCGCAGCAGCCAGGCGGCGCGCTGCAGCGGCTGCCGCAGCGCCCCCGCGATCGCCGCCCGCTCGGGCACCGCCAGCTCGGCCGCCGCGCTCGGTGTCGCGGCGCGCGCATCGGCGGCCAGATCGCACAGGGCGACGTCTATCTCGTGGCCGACCGCGCTGATCACCGGCGTGGCGCAGGCGGCCACGGCGCGCACCACCACCTCGCTCGAGAACGGCTCCAGATCCTCGGTCGAGCCGCCGCCGCGGCCGAGGATGATCGCGTCGCAGAGACCGCTCTCGTCGAGCCGGCGCAGTGCCTGCGCGATCTCGGCGTCGGCGCCCTCGCCCTGGACCCGGGTCGGTGCCAGCACGATCGGCAGCTCCGCGAAGCGGCGGTGCGCCACCTTGACGATGTCGCGCCAGGCCGCTCCGGTCGGGCTGGTGACGACGCCCAGGCAGCGCGGCAGCCGCGGCAGCCGCCGCCGCCGCGTCTCGTCGAACAGGCCCTCCCGGGCTAGCCTCTCGGCCAGTTGGCGCCGCGCCAGCGCGCGCGCGCCGACCCCGGCTGGCTCCAGCCTGACCACGACGAGCTGCGCGCGCCCCCCGCCCTCGTAGTAGGTGACGCGACCGCGCGCCAGCACCGCCAGCCCCTCCTCGAGCGCAAAGGCGACCCGCCGGTTGTCGCCGGCGAACATGACTGCCGGAAGCTGCGCGCGATCGTCCTTGAGCGTGAAGTACCAGTGGCCCGAGCCCGGCCGCGACAGGCTGGAGACCTCGCCTTCGATCAGCAGATCGCCAAACGCTTGCTCGAGGTGGAGCCTGATCGCGCGCACCGCCTGGCTCACGGTCAGCGGTGCGGTCGCGCGCTCGGGCCTCGCCGGCCGGTCGCCAGCCGGAGCCAGCGACGGCGCTGCCGCGGCGGCGCCGCGCTCGAACAGCTCGTAGACGAAGCGCCGGGGCACGGCGACTACTCGGTCTTCTCGACGTAGCTCATCTGGCATGCGCCCATGACGATGTGGTCACCGTTGTTGAGCTCGACCTTCTCCTGCAGCCTCACCCCGTTGACGAAGACGCCGTTGCCGCTGGACAGATCCTGGATCGAGTAGCGGCCGCCGTTCTCGGGCAGTATCCGCGCGTGCCGGCGCGAGATGCCCCGGTCGTTGAGCACCAGGTTGTTCTTGGGGTGACGACCGATGGCAAACGGCTCGTCGCCCAGCAGATAGGCCTCGTCGCCTCCCTGCTCGTTCTTGACCACGATGAAGCAATGCGGCCTCTTGACGCCGGCGCGCTCGCGCTGGGCGACGCTCTCGTCCGCCGGTCGCCGCATGGCGGGCCGCGGCTCGTACTGGGTCTCCACCGCATCGCTGTCGACGCGCTGCGCCTCTGACTTGAATCTGGGCGCCTCGCCCGTGAAGACCGCCGCCTCGAAATCGCCCTCCGCGTGGTACCGATCGACCACGCCGCCGACGTCCGCGGTCTCGACATCGAGATCCTCGTCGGCGACCCCGGCGGCCGGCTCGTCCGCCGGTATCCGTTCGTCCTCGGTGGCAGCGCCGGTCGAACCACCGATGCCGGTCACCTGGCAGAAATCTTCTTCGCGCAGGTACTCGCGGCACCGGGCGTAGGTGGCGTCGATCACCTGCAGCCGCGCGCTCAGCTCCTTGAGCTGACGCAGGTTCTCGGCCTCCATCGGGAACAGATCCTCCTCCGAGAACTCGCCCACCTCGCAGCGAAAGCGCATCTCGACGATCGCGTCGTTGACGTGCTCCAGATCCTCACGCAGCGACCTCTCGTGCTCGGCGACCACCGCCAGCGCCTGGCAGATCAGGTGGCTCACCGGCTCGTACTCTTCGTCGACGGCTGCGACCTGCTTGTGATAATCCGCCAGCACCCGGGTGTAGATGTCGGTCTTGACCTGAGCCCGTTTCTCCTCGGTGTTTCGGATGAGCTGCCACAGGCGGTCGCGGCGACCGACGATCTCGTCGATCTGCGCGATCAGCTCCGCATCGATCTTGAGCTCGGCGAAGCTCGGATCATCTTCCTCGGCGTAGGCCGAGCCCGCGGCGGGCGACATCGCCACCGACTCTTGCGCCTCCGCTCGCTCGCCGCTGTCGTTCGCGCTTTCCCTGGCCATCCCCTTCGCTCCCGGCCGAAATCAGGTGCATTATAACTGCCGGTGGCCAAAATTCCCATTTTCGGGACAGCGATCTGGTGCCCCGGGATGAGCGCACAAAAAAAAGCCCCGGTCAGGGACCGGGGCCTGGTGCCTCGGAGAGGAGTCGAACCTCCACTGGTGTTACCAACACGGACCTGAACCGTGCGCGTCTACCAGTTCCGCCACCGAGGCGCAGCGTCGAGCGGCCGGAGCAGACGGCCCGGCACCCTCGATTGCGGGTGATTTAAGCAGCGTGGCGCACCATGTCAACCGCTGTTTGATTTGCCGACGACCCCTGCTCCGGCGTCGACATCTCAATGGATGCACTCGCACACGAGGACGTGGCGCGCGCCGCAGCGCGTGCAGACCAGGATCTCCTGGTGCATGAAGCGCGTCTCGGTGCGGCGGTAACCCTCGAGACCGAGCCGCATGCCACAGCGCGGGCAGCGATCCCAGCCGTGCGCCTGCGCTCGTTCGAGCTGGCACAGCAGGCCGGGATTGCGGCGCGCGGCGAACGCCGCCTCGATGTACAGGCGCAGCCCGGTGCGAAACATCGTCCGGCCTCCACGCATCTCGCCACGGCCCATGGTACGACCGGTCCTCGCCAGCGCCAAAAAAACGGCCAGCGTAAAACGCGCGATTGCCGGCCGGGCGCGATACAATGAAATCTGTCAGATCGCACCCCGGCGGGGGTTTTGCGGGGGTGCCCGGGAGAACGGACCACATGGCCGACAGGGGACGCCGTGCTGCCGACCGCCGCCGCGAACGCGAGGGCGACTCGGTGCTGGGCAGCCCGGTCGGCGAGACCACCGACCAGCTCCAGATCGACGGCGAGTGGCTCGGAACCGAGAGCGGGCTCAAGGGCGGGCTTGAGGGCAGGCTCGAGGGCAGGCTCGAGGGCGGGCCCGCGGACGACGAGAGGCTCGTGGCCGAGTCCGATCTCTCCCAGGTCCCCACCGGCGAGCACCCGGCGCTGAGCTCGATCGCGGCCGAGTCCGAGCGCGTCAGCGCGCGCGAGCTGGAGGAGACGCGCTGCGCCGAGCAGCCGCGGCAGCGGGTGTCCGAGGGCGCCCGGTTGACCGTGCTGATAGGCAAGGACAAGGGCACGGGTCAGGATCTGATCTACAACGAGATGATCATCGGCCGCTCCGAGCGCGCCGATCTGGTGCTGCGCGACGAGACCGTGTCGCGCGAGCACTGCGCCATCCGGCACGCCGCGGGTCACTACGAGGTGGTCGACCTGGGGAGCGAGGGCGGCACCCTGGTCAACGGCCGTCCCACGCGGCGCGCCCTGCTCAAGCACGGCGACGAGATCGAGTGCGGCGAGACGATCCTGAGATTCCTGATCAGCGAGGGGCCGTCGCCGGCCGAACGCCCGGCCGAGCCCGGCGCCGAGGCCAGCAAGACCCTGGCCGGGCTGACCGAGCAGCTACCCCGGCCGCGGCGACGGCCGCGACACCGGCCGCTGGCGATCCTGGCGTTCGCGCTGGTGGTGCTGGTGCTGGCCGGCGCGCTGGCAGCGGGGGGCGCGCTCTATTACATGAACACCGTCGGCAAGGTGCGGCTCCGGCTCGACCCGGTGCTCGCCGATCTGCTGGTCAAGGCGCACGAGGACATGAAGGCACAGCGCTACCAGGACGTGCTGGTCGCGGTCCAGGCCTTTCTCGAAGCGCGCCCCCACGATGTCGAGGCGCAGCAACTGCGGGACGCCGCACAGCGCCAGCTCGACCAGCTCGAGATCGCCGGCCAGGTCGAACGGGCGATCGCCCAGGGCGATCTCGATCGCGCGCGCGCGCTGGCGGCCAAGATCCAGAACGAAACGCCGGCGAAAAAACGCGCCAGCGAGGCGATCCGCGTGGCGCAGGAGGAGCTGCGCAACGCCAGCCTCGACTCGGTCCGCCGCCTGCTCGACGAGGGGAAGTGCGAGGCCGCCGGCAAGCTGCTGGACTCCCACGAACAGCGCTATCCCGAGGACGAGGAGGCGGGCGCGCTGCGCGCCGAGATGGTCTCCCTGCTCGACCAGCGGGACCGGCATCAGGATCAGCAGCAGCGGCAGGCGATCGCGACCGCGCTGCAACCGGCGTCCCGCGCCTATGCGCGCGGCGACAGCGCTGCCGCGCAGAAGCTGCTGCACGACCTGTTTAACCGGGCTGGCGTCGGTGCCGCCGCCCGTCGGATGTCGCGACAGATCGAGACCTTTGGCCGGACCTACGCCAGGGCGCAGGTCGCGCATCGCGACAAGCAGGCGCAGCATGGACTGGCGCTGCTGAACGAAGCTGACCGGCTCGACCGCACGCTCGCGCCCGGCGGCAGCCTGTACCGCCAGACGATCGCGGAGCTGACCGCCGACCTAACCTACCTGATCGGAGTCCAGTTGCTCGGCCGGGGCGACGGCTGCGCGGCGCGACCGCACTTCGAGCGCGCCCGCCGGCTCAACTCGGGCGACCCCAAGCACCAGCAACAGCTCGATCGTCTGGCCGCCGACGCGACCGCCCGGCTCGAGCAGGCGCAAAAGATGCTCGCCAGCGATCCCGAGCGTGCCCGCGCTATCGCCCAGAAGGCCTCGTGCCTGGTCTCCGCCGACTCCCCCGTCGGCAAGAAGCTGGCGGCGTTTCTCAGGCGCGCGCGCTGACGGATTCGACCGTTCGCCGCGAGTACGCTATGGTCGAGCCGTGGCCGACGCTACCCGCGATGCACCTCCCGCTGCTTCGGCCCCTTGGTCAGCCGCCCTGCCGCCGCAGCGGCTGGCTCAGTGGGCGGCGATCGGGATCGGAGGCGGCACCGTCTTCGCCGCCCTGCTCAGTTACGCCGCGCCGTGCGGCATCTGGACCAACCGGGTCCTCGGCCAGGACTTCTGGTTCGAAAACGACCCCGGCGGCTGGTACCTCGGCAGCGCGCACGAGCTCGCCCTCGGCAGCGGGCCGCCATTCCCCGGCCATCCGGGCACGCCCCTGCAACTCGCCCTCTGGTGCGTGCAGCGGATCGGCTATGCGCTGGCCGCCCCCCGCGGCGCCGATTTCGCCGAGTTCACGGCGCGTCACCTGGCGGCGGTCGGCTTTGCCTCCAAGCTCGTCGTCTCCGCCGCGCACCTGGCGGCGATCGCTCTGCTCTATCTGTTCGCGCGGAGGCTGCTGCGCGATCGCGGCGCCGCGATCGTCGCCACCTTGCTCTACGCCACGTCGTTCCCGCTGCTCTTCTACTTCTCGCGCATCTCGGCCGAACCGTTCGCGATCGGCTGCCTGCTGGCGACGCTGCTCGCCGCCGGGCGGGCGCGCGACGATCTGCTGCGATCGAGGCGCGCGGCCGCTCTGGGTTTCGCCGCGCTGGCGGCCCTGGCGGCGGTGACCGGGGTGTTCAGCAAGCTCGTCCTCTGCCTGCCGCTGCCGCTGGTCGGCTTGGCCTGCGCGCTGACACCCACCGCGGGAGCCCCGCCGGTCCGCTGGCGGCGCCGGCTGGAGCTGGCCGCTGTCTACACCGGCGGCGCGCTCGCCGGCGCTGCCCTGCTCTCTCCCTTCGTCGACTGGGGGCAGTTCTTCGGCCTCTGGCGCCAGGTGATCGAGAGCGAGGCCGCTGCCGCGCCCGCCCTCGGGATCGGAAGCGGACCGGTCGCCGGCGTCCTGCGCCGCAGCGCGGGCTTCCCGTGGCGCAGCTACCTGCCGGGCGCGATTCAGCACGCCTGGAACAGCGTCTTCCTCTGCTGCGAGTGGCTGTTGCTGATCGGCGCCGGAGCCGGCGCGATCCAGTTCCTGCGGCGCGAACGCGGGCGGCGCCGAGAGCTGCTGTGGCCCGGGGTGATGGTGGCCTACACGATCCCGTGCTGGCTGGCCAACTGGTCGTTCCACTATCTGTTCTTCGCCATCTGCATCGGCTCGGCGACCGCCGGCTATCTGCTCACCTTGCCGCGGCGAGGAGCCCCGGGCCTGCTGTCCGGCAGCCGCGCTCTCGTTCTCGCCGGCAGCGGGCTGCTGCTCGTCCATGGCCTGTCGCTCTACGCGGTGGTCGATTCCCGGCTCGCCGATGTCCGGGCCTTCAGACAGTCCGTCTTGCCCTACCAGCGCGCGCTCGAGCTGGCCGGCGACGCGGGCGTGGTGGCTGTGGTCCATCGCGGCGCACCGCCGGAGCTGCCCACGGCGAGCGGGATCTCACCGCTCTCGATGTACACCTGGAGGCCGAGCCGACTGGCCGCCGCCTTCGAGCGTCTGTTCTGGTGTGCCGACGCAACGGTGCTGTCGCCCGAGGAGATCGAGCGCGAGCTGCTGGCGCGGGGGATCCGCGTCGTCATAGACGCCGCGCCGGGGCGCGCACCGGAGCTGGTCACCCTGGTCAGGGCGGGTAAGCGCTAGCGCGGCGTCACATCATGCCGCCCATGCCGCCCATGCCACCCATGCCGCCCATGCCGCCCATGCCGGCACCCGGCATGTCCTTCTTCTCCTCGGGCATCTCGGCGACCATCGCCTCGGTCGTCAGCAGCAGGCTGGCCACCGAGGAGGCGTTCTGCAGCGCAAACCGGACCACCTTGGTCGGGTCGATGATGCCCGACTCCATCAGGTCCTCGTACTTCTCGGTAGCGGCGTTGAAGCCGTAGCCGCCCTTGTTCTTGCGAACCTCGTTGACGACCACCGAGCCTTCCCAGCCGGCGTTCTCTGCGATCTGGCGCAGCGGCTCCTCGAGCGCGCGCTTGACGATGTCGACGCCGAATTTCTGGCCGGCCTCGGCCTCGACCTTCTCCAGCGCCTTGACGCAGCGGAGCAGCGCCACGCCGCCGCCCGGCACGATGCCCTCCTCGACCGCGGCGCGGGTGGCGTTGAGCGCGTCCTCGACCCGCGCCTTCTTCTCCTTCATCTCGGTCTCGGTCGCGGCGCCGACCTTGATCACGGCCACACCGCCGACCAGCTTGGCCAGCCGCTCCTGCAGCTTCTCGCGGTCGTAGTCCGAGGTGGTCTCCTCGATCTGCGCCCGGATCTGCTTGACCCGGCCCTGCAGATCGGCCTTCTTGCCGGCGCCGTCGACGAGGGTGGTGTTGTCCTTGTCGATGGTGATGCGCTTGGCGCGGCCCAGGTCGTTGAGCGTCACGTTCTCGAGCTTCTGGCCGAGGTCCTCGCTCACCACCTTGCCGCCGGTCAGGATGGCGATGTCCTCGAGCATGGCCTTGCGGCGGTCGCCGAAGCCGGGCGCCTTGACCGCGCACACGTGCAGCGTGCCGCGCAGCTTGTTGACGACCAGCGTGGCCAGCGCCTCGCCCTCCACGTCCTCGGCGATGATCAGCAGCGGCTTGCTGCTGCGCGCGATGTTCTCGAGCAGCGGCAGCAGGTCCTTCATGTTTGAGATCTTCTTCTCGTTGATCAGGATGTAGGCGTCCTCGAGCACCGCCTCCATGCGCTCGGCATCGGTGACGAAGTAGGCGCTCAGGTAGCCGCGGTCGAACTGCATGCCCTCGACCACCTCGAGGGTGGTCTCCATCGACTTGGCCTCCTCGACGGTGATCACGCCCTCCTTGCCCACCTTGTCCATCGCCTCGGCGATGATGTTGCCGATGGTGCTGTCGCCGTTGGCCGAGATCGAGCCGACCTGCGCGATCTCCTTCTGGTCCTTGGTCGGCTTCGACATCTTCTTCAGATCGGCGACGACGGCCTCGACCGCCTTGTCGATGCCTCGCTTGAGGTCCATCGGGCTGTGGCCGGCGGCCACGAACTTGCTGCCCTCGCGGTAGATGGACTGCGCCAGCACGGTGGCGGTCGTGGTGCCGTCGCCGGCGACGTCCGAGGTCTTGCTGGCGACCTCCTTGACCATCTGGGCGCCCATGTTCTCGAACTTGTCCTCGAGCTCGACCTCCTTGGCGACGGTGACGCCGTCCTTGGTGATGGTCGGGCTGCCAAATGACTTGTCGATGACGACGTTGCGGCCGCGCGGGCCGAGGGTCACCTTGACGGCATTGGCCAAGACGTCGACGCCGTGCAACAGGGCGGCACGGGCTCGCTGGTCAAACAGGATCTGCTTCGCGGTCATGATCGGTTCTCCATCGGTGCGGCCCGGTGCGCTCGGCCCGGGCGCGGACCAGTTGTCAGCTCTCGATGATGCCCAGGATGTCCTCTTCGCGCAGGATCAGCCGCTCCTGCCCGTCGATCTTGATCTCGGTGCCGGAATACTTGCTAAACAGGATGCGGTCGCCGGCCTTGACCTCGAGCTTGCGCACGCTGCCGTCCTCGAGCACCTTGCCGTTGCCCACCGCGATCACCTTGCCCTCGAGCGGTTTTTCCTTGGCGGTGTCGGGGATGATGATGCCACCCTTGGTCTTCTCCTCGCCCTCCAGCCGCTCGATGAGCACCCGGTCCTGCAATGGTCTGATCTTCATCGCTGCTCCCTTGCGCGCCAGCCCCGGGGCCCGTGCCACCTGCTCGGCGCCCCCGCTGGGCGTTGTTGACTCGACAATGGCGCCGGAACAGTAATCACCCATGGGTCACTGGCAAGGGCGACCCTCGAGATCGCCACTGTTGCCGGATTTGACCAGCAATATCGAATCGTTGAGCAGGATCCGGGCATCCCGGGCCAGGGCGCCGAGTTCGATATTCGGACAATGGGGCATGCCGCGTGCCCTGTCTCGCGCTAAAATTTGATCGAGGGCCAGACGCCGAGAGGCGGAGCGAAAGATGACCGAGAACTGCATCGTGACCCTGAGCGACGAGACGCTCGAGTCGTACTTTGCCGGGATCGTCCAGCAGGCGGTCGCCGAGCGCCGGGTGATCGTCACCGATGAGGTGCAGTTCTACATGGTCCGTCTGCTGTGCGAGTTCATGCTGAGCGACCGGCTGTACCGGCTGGACGCGGACAGCGGCCACCGCGAGCGAGATGCCCTGGCCCTGCTGCTGGCTCGCGCCGAGAGCGCGCCGGTCGACGAGCGCGTGCGGCTGCTCAAACGCCTGGGCGACTCCTCGCTCTACATCTCGGGCTTCTTCGGCGAGAGCCTGGCCCGATCGCTGGTCGACGTCGAGTACTACATTTCGATGGGCGGCACCGCCTACGGTCAGCTCTCCGAGGTGCTGCGCCTGCGCCGGTTCGTCGGAGCGACCGCCACCGTGTTCGCCGAGCTGGCCGAGAAATTCCGGCAACTGGTCGAGGTGCTGGCGCGGGTGTCGCTGCAGTCGGACGGGTCGGCGCCGAGCAACGAATCGCTGCTGCGGCTGTACGACCTGTGGCTGCGCACCGGCAGCCGCCGTGTGGCCGAGAAGCTGCGCGCGCACGGCCTCGACCCGAACGCGGCGGTCAAGAACCCGGACGGCGACCAATGAGCCGCCTCAGCCCGCTCGGGCTGCTGCAGCGCCACCTCGAGGGCCTGTATCGCACGCCGCGGCAGGCGCCGATCGAGCGCTTCGTGATCGACGACGAGGCGCGCCGCGAGCTGGCGCGGCGCGGAGCCATCCGGGCGCGGCCGGGCGCGCGCGAGGAGGTCTACGTCCTCGACGAGGGCGACGGCCTGGCGCTGGCCGTCTACATCGACGCCGCCTCGCGCGGCGCGCTCGAGCGCATCGGCGAGGACGGCACGCTGCGCCTCGCCGCGGCCAGCTTCGGCGACTTCTGCATCGCGCTCGAGGCGGTGAGCCACTTCGTGCTGCTGGCGCACCGCGCCGCCGGCGATCGCCCGGTCACCCAGCTCGAGCTCGAGCTGCAGGCCGAGGTCGACAAGTACCTGGCGGCGCGCCTGCTGCGCTGGCGCATCGACTGCGGGCCGCTGCCCGAGGCGCTGCGGCGGGCGCTGTTCCAGCGCTTCGTCCTCGACCGCGCCCTCAGCAGCGAGCAGCGCGAGCGCTACCGGATGGCCAACCGCTGCGCCCTGCGCTACTGCGACTTTCTCGAGCGCAGCTTCATCGCCGAGCGCCGGTTCGCATCGCTTCTGCGAGAGCTGCGCAGCTTTTTCCGCGCCCCGCAGAGCGCCCGCCTGCACCGCATAGGATTCTAGCAGCGATGGCCGACCGCGTTTCTTGCAGGCCACGGGGTGCTATGCTATTTGCCCCGCTTCGATTCGAGGGCGACGCGGTCGATGATCACCGGTTTCAACCACAACATCAAACACAACGGCACGGTCTACCACATCCAGACCGAGGACTCGGGGATCAAGGCACCGCACATCATCACCCACCTGTTCGTCGGCGGTAACATCATCGCCACCAAGAAGACCAGCTACTCGGACCTGGTCGGGTCGGCCAACCTCGACCAGGTCGTGCGCAAGATGATGGAGGAGCAGCACAAGCAGATGCTGCGCAACCTGATCCACGGCACCTACGACCAAGCCGCCAGCGAGAGCATTGCGCCGCCGCCCAGGCCCAGGGCGACGACCCAGGCGTTGCCGCGGGTGGCGCCGGCGCCGGTCGACATCCCGGCACCGACCGCGGCGATACCGGCCGCCGCTACGGCCGCCGCCGCGACCGCGGCAGAGACCGACATCGCCAACCCGTTTTACGACGTCGGCATCACCCCGCCGGATGAGACGGTGCCCGCCGCGATGGCGAGCGAGATCGCACCGGAGCTGGCCGCCGACACCGACAACCCGTTCGCCGACCAGAATGCCACCCAGCCCATGTCGGAGCCCGCGGTCCCGGCGCCGGCGGTGACCGCGCCCGCGGAGCCGTCAGTCCCACCTCCGGCCGGGCCGCCAGCCGAGATCCTGCCCGCGCCGCCGGCCACCACGTGGGCGCCGGTGCTGCGGCCGCTGACGGCGGCAGCGCAACCGCCAGCGGCTTCGACGGCGCAGCAGCAGCAGCAGCCGACCGTCCGCTCGCTGTGGGATCCCTGGCCGCGGCCAGAGCCCACGCGCGAGCCGCCGCCCGAGGTCATCGCGGCGCGGGCGCTGAGCGAGAAACCGGTCGAGATGCCGGCGCCCAACGACACCATCTTCGGCGAGGATCTGCTCGACGAGAAAAGCCTGGATGAGGTGATCCTCTCTTACCTGGCCGACGACGAGAACGAGTGACCAAGGGGGGCCGTCGATGAGCGAGCTCGACGACGACAACGACTTCGCCATCGAGGTGAGCACGGGCGTCGACAACGATTTCGACAACATACGCACGCTGGCCACGTCCTCCCACCGCGCCGGCGTGCGGCTGCTGATCATCGACCCCGGTCACGTCGATTCGCTGGCGCTCAAGAAGCTCGAGGCGGCCGGCTTCGCCTGCTCGCTGGTCGAGACCGGATCGCAGGCGGTGCAGGCGATCAGCGACGGCCAGTTCGCCGCGCTGATCTGCGTCGCCGCCGGGGACGACGACTGGCGGCGCTTTCTGGCAGCCGGCATCCGCGCCCGCAACAGCGACTTCCCGGTGCTCTTCACCGCCCAGTCGGGGACGGCACAGGAGCGCGAGAAGCTGCTGGCGCAGATGGCGACCGAGGTGCTGCCCGCGCCGCTGCCCGAGCCGGCCGCGCTGGGCGATCTGATCGACCAGATCCTGAACATCAAGCCGGTCGAGGCGACGGCGACCGACGCCACGACCGAGTTCGCGCTGCTCAGGCGCCGGCTGCAGGACGCCGAGGTGGCGCAGAAGCTCAAGGACGAGGAGATCGCCGAGCTCAAGAAGCAGTTTCTGCGCGCCATCGACGAGGCGACCCAGCGCACCAGCGAGAGCACCGGGCTGCGCTCGGAGGTCTCGCTCCTGCGCGACCGCGCCAGCGTGCTCAAGGAGCGGCTCGAGCGCGCGGTCAGGCAGGTCGAATGGCTCAAGCAGGAGAACGCGCGCCTGACGACCGGCGACAGTGAGTCGCCGCAGCAGCCGCCCGACGACCGGCACCTCGACAAGTTGCAGAAGCTGCAGAGCCTGCTGGCCGCGCTGCTGCCGTTCGAGCAGTCGCTGGAACAGGCGGTCGCCTTTCTCGAGGAGCTGGCCATCGTCTCCGGCCCGCGGGCGCCGCAGTTCCAGCGCCACGTGCGGCAGCTACAGCTTCTGCGCGCCGTGTTCCGGCGCATCCAGGCCCGGCTCAACCTGGGCGCGCCGGGCGACGGGCCGGAACTGCCGTGACGCCGGTCGAGGAAAGCCCGCGCGCGACCGGCCGGGGCGCCCTCCGGCGGTCACTGGCCGAGGCGATGGGCGCGGTCGTCGACGTGATCTTCCCTCCCGCCTGCGGCGCCTGCCGCTCCCTGCTGCCCAACAGCGCCCTGCTCTGCACCGACTGCGAGCGCGCCGCCGATCTGCTCGCGCCGCCGCTGTGCCCGTGCTGCGGCCTGCCGCTGGCGACGGCGACCGCGCCGGCGGCCGGTGGTGACGCGCTCGCCCCGGCGCCGTGCCCGGACTGCGCCGGGGCCGGCCAGACGCGCGCCTTTGACGCCGCGCGCGCGCTCTACGTCTACGGCGGCCCGATCGAGACCGCGATCGCCCGGCTCAAGTTCGGTCGCGTGCCGCAGATCGCGATCGCGGCCGGCGATCTGCTGGCGCGCGCGCTGGAGATGGGTACGCTGGCGCCGCTGGGCGCGGCCTGCGACGCCGTGGTGCCGATCCCGGTCGGCCGCGCCCGGCTGGCCGACCGCGGCTTCGACCAGGCGGTGCTGATGGCCCGCCAGATCGGTCGCCGTCTCGACCGACCGCTGCTGCCGCGCCTGCTGCAGCGGGTCCACGAGACCCGGCCGCAGGCGATGCTCGACCGGGACCAGCGCAGCGACAACGTGCGCGGCGCCTTCGCCGCCACGGGATCGCTCGCCCGCGGCAAGCGCCTGCTCGTCGTCGACGACATCCTCACCACCGGCAGCACCGCCGACGCCGCGGCGGCGGCGCTCAAGCGCGCCGGCGCCAGCCGGATCGAGGTGGTGACGCTGGCTCGCGCCGTGCTGACGTGCTAGCCGTTCGCCGACTTTCGCCCGGGCAGGAGAGGCCATGCTAGACCTCAAGCGCGTCGTCAACGACTTCGAGAATGTGCAGCGCGCCCTGCTGCGGCGGGGTCCGATCGCCGGCCTGGAGCAGGTGGCGGAGCTGGCGCAGCAGCGCAAGAAGCTGATCGCCGAGACCCAGCAGCAGCAGGAGCAGCGCAACCGCATGGGCGACCAGCTCAAGCGGGCGGCCAAGGAGGAGATCGAGGCGGCGCGCGCCCAGATGCGCGAGCTGGGCGACGCCATCAAGAGGGGCGAGGCGGCGCTGCGCGACGTCGAGGCGCAGCTCGATGAGCTGCTGCTCAACATCCCCAACACCCCGCACGACTCGGTGGCGACCGGCGCCAGCTCAGACGACAATCCGGTGGTGCGGGTGGTCGGCGACAGGCCGACCTTCGGCTTCGAGCCCAAGCCCCACGACGTGCTCGGAACGGCGCTCGACCTGATCGACTTCGAGCGCGCCGGCAAGGTGTCGGGCGCGCGCTTCGTCTTTCTCAAGGGGCTGGGCGCCCGGCTCGAGCGCGCGCTGATCGGCTTCATGCTCGACCTGCACACCCGGCGCGGCGACGTCGAGTTGCTGCCGCCCTACCTGGTGCGGCCGGAATCGATGGTCGGCACCGGACAGTTGCCCAAGTTCGAGGCCGACGCCTTCCACGTGCCGTTCGGCGACTCGCGGCTGTACCTGGTGCCGACCGCCGAGGTGCCGGTGACCAACTACCACCGCGGCGAGATCCTCGACGAGGAGCGGCTGCCGCTGCGCTACTGCGCCTTTACCCCCTGCTTTCGCGCCGAGGCCGGCGCCGCCGGCAAGGACACCCGCGGCATGATCCGGCAGCACCAGTTCCACAAGGTCGAGCTGGTGCGCTTCAGCGCGCCGGGAACCAGCTACCAGGAGCTCGAGCGACTGGTCGACGACGCCGAGGAGGTGCTCAGGCAGCTCGGCCTGCCCTACCGGGTGGTGCAGCTCTGCACCGCCGACCTCGGTTTCAGCGCCGCCAAGTGCTACGACCTAGAGGTCTGGATGCCCGGCCAGCAGGCCTACCGCGAGATCTCAAGCTGCAGCAACTTCGAGGATTTCCAGGCCCGGCGCGCCGACATCAAGTACCGACCGGCCGGCAAGAAGGGCAAGCCGCAGTTTGTGCACACGCTCAACGGCTCGGGACTGGCCATCGGCCGCACCCTGATCGCGGTGCTCGAGAACTACCAGCAGGCGGACGGATCGATCCGAATCCCGAGCGCCCTGGTCCCGTACCTGGGCGGGATCGAGCGCATCGAGCCCCCGTCCCGCTGACGGGCAGGTAGTACAAAAGTGGCTTATTTTCTAGCAACGGGTATCGTTTATTATTAATGGGCAGCACCGGATAACAGCGGAGATCGGCGACCGCGATGTCGGGGTCGGATCAACAATCTGGCGTCGGTACCCGCTTCGGCAAGTTCCTGCTGCTCAAAAAGCTCGCCTCGGGCGGCATGGGCGAGATCTTCCTGGCCAAGCAATCCGGTCCGGTCGGTTTCGAGAAGATCCTGGTCATCAAGCGCATCCTGCAGCACCACCTCGACAACAAGCAGTACGTCGACATGTTCTTCAGCGAGGCCCGCATCGCGGCGATGCTCAGCCACTCCAACGTGGTGCAGGTCTACGACATGGGAGAGGTCGACGAGCACCTCTACATCGCCATGGAGTACGTGCACGGCCGCTCGATCAAGGACGTCATCACACGCGCCTACAAGAGGCAGACGCCGATCCCGCTCGCCTACGTCGTCGACGCCATCGGCCAGGCCTGCTCCGGCCTCTCCTACTCGCACAATCTGGCCGACGCCGCGCATGAGCCGCTCAACATCATCCACCGCGACATCAACCCGCACAACCTGCTGATCTCCTACGCAGGCGACCTCAAGATCATCGACTTCGGCATCGCCAAGAGCACGATGTCGGTCAACAAGACCGAGACCGGAACCATCAAGGGCAAGTTCGTCTACATGTCGCCCGAGCAGAGCGCCGCCGAGCCGCTCGACAAGCGCTCGGACATCTTCTCTCTCACCATCGTGCTGTACGAGATGCTGGCCGGCTTCAACCCGTTCCACCGCGACAACATCGTGCTCTCGCTGGAGGCGATCCAGCGCAAGGATCCGTCGCCGGTCGCCAAGTACCGCGAGGACGCGGCGCCGTTCGACGCCATCCTGAAAAAGGGTTTTGCCAAGGACCGCAACCGCCGCTACAGCGACTGCACCGGCATGCGGGAGGATCTCGATCGGCTGCTGCTCGACGGCGCCGTCCGCCGCGAGAAGCGCAGCCTCAGCGAGTACCTCGAGGATCTGTTCGCGGACTGCATCGCCGAGGACCGCCAGGTGCTGCTCGAGACCGGCTCCGGCATCGGCCGCAGCCTGGTGCGCAAGCCGGTCACCGACCGCCGACGGACCGGCGGCGACGATCCGACCCGGCTGGCGCGCTCCGACCCCTCCGCGCACGTCATCGACCTGGTCGACGAGGCCGCTCCCACCCGCGGCCTCGACGTGGCCGAAGTCGACATAGCGATCTCCGACGTCTTCGCCGACAGCGCCAAGCATCCGATCCCGTCTGAACAGGAGTCGGATTTCGACCCCGAGCTGCGCACGGTGCCGATGGACGCCGCGGCAGCAGCCAAGCTGGTGCGAGCCTCGCCGCCCCTCCACCACGAGGAGGCGACCAAGCCGGTCAACGAGATCGCCCCGCGCGACGAGACGACCAAGCCGACCAACGCCGTGCCGGTCAGCGGCGAGGAGACCCGGGCCTACGACGCACTGGCGGCCAAGGCCACGGCCGCCAAGACCGGCAGCCCGCTCGACGCCTACGACCTGAGCCAGCCGCTGGCGCAACCCAAGGCGCGCCTGCTTCCGCTGATGGTCGGGACCGGCATCGCGATCGCCGCCGTCGTCCTGGCGCTGGCGCTCTGGCGACAGCTCGCATCGAGCGCGGTCCAAGTCGACGCCGGATTTGTCGCCGCAGCGACCGATGCCGCCGCGGTGGCGTGGAGCCAAGGCGACGACGCGGCAGCGATCGCGCTCTCCTCGCTGGATGCGGCGTCGCTCGCCGTCGACACCGCCACCGCGATCGCGGCGCCTATCATCCCCGACGCCGCGCGCGCGCGGCCGGATACCGCGTCGACGCGCATAGCGGTCAGGCTGCTGGATGCAGCGGTGGCGCCGCCGGTCGTCAAGAACAGCCGACGCGATGCAGCGCGGCCAGACACCGGCGCCAGCAGCCCGGACCGCTCCAACGGCAGGCAACCGGTGACCCAGCCGCCGCCGGTCAAGCGCGCGCTCGGCACGGTCACCGTGAACCCGGGGCGCGAACTGACGGTGAGCCACAGCAACCGGAGCGGACGCGGCAGCCAGGCCTTTCAGTTGTATGCCGAAAAAGGCCGCATCAACGTCTACGGCGGCAGCGTCGAGGTCAGGATCAGGCTCGACTACACGATCGTCGGCGACGAGATCCGGATGCGTCTCGACTCCACCCCGTGGACCCTGGTGAGCGTCGGCGGCGGGCAACGGGACAAGACGCCGATAGGCTTCGGGCCGGGCAAGCGCTTCAACATCGAGCTCAACAATCCTCAGTTCCAGACCCCGCTCAAGATCATGGTCTTCTACACCCATGGCGGGTAACCGATGCAGTCCGAAACCCACAACCTGACGATCGCGCGATTGGTCGTCATCGAGGGAATGGGCCAGGGCGCGATATTCCCGCTGTTCGACCGCCAGGTGCTGATCGGCCGCCTCAGCAACAGCGACCTGCCGCTCGACGACAGCAGCGTGTCGCGCCTGCATGCCCGGCTCTTCTACCGCGACGGCTGCTACTTCATCGAGGATCTGGGCAGCCGGGCCGGCACCCTGGTCAACGGCCAGCCAATCAGCGGCCACCGTGTGCTCGGCCACGGCGACGAGATCCAGATCGGATCGGTGCGCCTGCGCTACCAGCACTGACCGCGCGGCGATGAGCCAGCGCCGGGTGCCGCCCGCGACCTATTGCGTGACGAGATTGTTGCGCTGACCGCGACTCGGCAGGTAACATGCACTTGCCATGGTGTCGGTGCGACATTGGAGTCTCTCCGGTCTTGTAGGCGTCTGCGTCTTCGCCGCGATGGCGAGCCCGGCCGCTGCCGCGACCATGCGCGATCGCAGGGCGCCCCGGATGTCCCACCAGCCGATCACCCGTGCGGTCATAGGTGAACCCATCGAGATCCGGACCACCATCACCGACCAATCGGGCGTCTTCGAGGCCCGGCTGCACTACCGTCTGGCCGGCGGAGGCGAGTTTCTGAGCGCCTCGCTGGTCAAGACCACGGGCGACGAGTATGTGGCCAGCATCCCGGCGGGCGCGGTCACCGGTGACATCGAGTACTTCCTCGAAGCCTTTGACATCCACGGCAACGGGCCGGCCCTGGTCGGCAGCCAGCCCAAGCCACTGCGCATCGCCGTCGCCGCTGCTGCGGCCAGCTCTTCCGACGCCGGCGTGACCGGGTCGGACGCCGGAACGATAAACAGCGACAGCACCGATGCCGGCTCCAGCGGCGGACTACCGGACATCGGCTCGGGCTCGGGGCAGACCGAGGATGGCGAGGGCGACGGCACGGGGCTGGTGATCGCGGTCGTGGCCAGCGGCGTGGCAGCGGTCGTCGTCGCCGGCGCGGTGATCGGAGTGGTGATCTATGCCCTGTCGCAAGAACCCGAGGCGCCCGGGACCGTGACTCTCAGAGTGACGGCGCCGCCGCCGGTCCAGGCGCCTCTGGGGAACGCACCATGACGATGTCGCTGCGCGCCGTTGCGGGCGGACTGGCGCTGACGGTCGCCGTCGGCTGCGCCGCGGCCGATCCGGACGCCACGGTCACCATCTCCCTGCAGCTTCCGGAGCGCGTGGTCTGCGCGGCACCGCCCTCTGACATCCGGGCCCAGCTCTTCGTCTCCGGCATGGCTCATCGCTCCTGCGATCTGGTGGTCAATACCGCCGACAACAGCGTCAGCGGCGATTGCCCCAACATCACGGCGCGGCTCGACCGCGTGGCGACGCTCGATTATTTTATCATGGACACGACGGCGCACGGTGGAGACGGAAGCTGGGGCGTAGACAAACCCTACCGGCTGCTGCTCGCCCAGGCGACCAAAACCCTGGCGCTGTCCAAGCCGGCCAGCGACGTGATCGAGGTCACCTTCACCGACAGCGACTTCGTGGCAATGGACCAGTGCCGTGACATGCCCAACACCAGCGAGGACACCGGCGTCGGGCCGCTGACCGTGGATGATTTTGTGACCGGCGCCTCGCCCTGCGACGTCGATGACGACGCGGTCAGCAACGTCGAAGAAAAATGCACGCAGCCGACGCCGACCGACGCCTACGATCCCAGCGATCCATAGCCGGCAGCGAGCGCCCAGAGAGCCAGAGGGAGCACAAGAAGATGGCCAAGCCCAAGCAGGATCTCAAGACGTTCAAGGCCTCGGATGCCCAGAAGGTTCCGCTCTCCGCCGGCAAGAAGAAGAAAGGCCAGCCCGCAGCCGGGGACGAGTCGACCGGCGCCGGCTTTCCGACCATCGAGCGGCTGCTCGAGCAGGAGAAGCTTGACTGGAGCGGCCCAGAGCAGCGGCTGGAGGCGCTGCGGGCGCTGGCCGAGGCGGGCAACGCGCGCGACAAGGGGGCCGTGCGCAAGGCCATCGCGGCCTACGAGCGCACGCAGGATCTCCTTGAATTTCTTTGGCAAACCAAGTCTGGTCTGGCCGGTCCAGCGCCCAAGTGACAGGGTGCGCCAAAACGCTGCCATCGGTCAAAGATCGGGGCAACAGTTCATCCGGCACAGCGATAATCGTTACGTAGACAACGGATAACGTCCCGACAAATGAAGTCGGGAGGGAGGTTAGCCAGCCATGGGTGTCATTTCTACCACCGGAACAGGGCGCGGAGGGTCGGTCCAACTGGATTCTAGCACCACCACGGTGCGTCAGACTCCACGGACCGATTTTGGCACTATGGTGCGCAACGGCGTGGCCACTGGCGCGGGCGCTGTCGCAGGCGCGACCAGTGTGGCTGCTCCCTTTGTTCCAGGCGGCGCCGTGGTCTCGGCGGCCGTCAACGGCGCGGCCAGCTCGATCACCGGCGGCGGCTACAACGCGGACGGCACCCAGTACATCCCGGGCACCGGTCCCACGATGAGCGACCCCACCGGCTCCTCGACCGGCGCGACCAGCTCGGCCGGCTCGCAGCAGCAGTTGCTCGACCAGACCAA
Organism: Deltaproteobacteria bacterium; assembly: GCA_016934455.1. Classification (GTDB taxonomy): domain Bacteria; phylum Myxococcota; class JACRCW01; order JAFGSX01; family JAFGSX01; genus JAFGSX01. The sequence continues at coordinate 11,402 of JAFGSX010000275.1, read as the reverse complement.
GGCGATGCAGGAGATGCAGATGAGCTTCTCGCTGCAGTATCTGCAACTGCAGGAGAAGATGCAGGGAGAGAATCGTCAGTTCACGACGATCTCGAACGTGATGAAGACCAAGCACGACACGGCGAAGTCGACCATCAACAACGTCCGGTAGTCGGTCTCTGGCGGTAACGGGGCGGCGCCCGCACATCGGGCGCCGCCTTTTTTTTGCCCTTTTTTTCCTTGTTTGCGATGACGGTTCTGCCGGAGAATGCGACCAGCGCAGTATCAGCGACGGGGACCGCAATGAGCGAGTACATCGTCAAGGGCATCGTCGACGTGCCGCAGAGCGAAGTCGCGCTGCTCCTCGAGGCCGGCTACCTGTACATGGAGCTCAACAAGTTCAAGGAGGCAGCCGAGGTCTTCATGGGTGTGGCGTCGCTGATCCCGCACAGCGAGATCCCGCACGTCGCCCTCGGCAACATGTACTTCTCGCAGGGCAAGTTCCAGCAGGCCCTCAAGTCGCACCGCGAGGGGCTCAGGGTCAACCCCGGTTCGGCGCTGGCGCGCGCGCACGTCGGCGAGGCGCTGATCTTTCTCAAGAAGTTCGACGAGGCGCTGACCGAGCTCAAGGCGGCCGTCGAGATGGAGCCCAAGAGCCTGGCCGCCGACTTCGCCCGTAGCTTGATCGAGGCGCACCAGGTCGGCTGTTTTGAAAAGTTGCCCTGACCGCGGCGCCACGCGCGCGCGTCTGCTGGCATCGACCGGCGGGGGGGAGCGATGATCAGGCCGAGCCAGGGCAGCAGCGCTACCTGGCGCAGGTTCCCAGAGCTACTGCGCTGAGCGCACGGGAGGTAGCCAGTTGTCGATGCAGATCAGACGCCCCTCGGGTCCGACGCGCGGCGCCAAGGCAGGTGGCGCCGGCAAGGCCAGGGGCGCCAAGGGCGTTCGCGGCACCGAGTTCGCGCAGATGGTGGGGCGCGCGGGCGAGGTCGAATCCACCGAGGCCTTGGTGCGGCATATGCGCTCGGCCTTGCTCGACGAGCTGATGGGCGTGGCCAAGGAGCTGGCCCAGGGCAAGCAGGACAAGTCCGAGACCACCAAGCGGTTCGTCAAGGCCGTCATCCGCGACCGGTTCAAGGGTCTCAAGGGCCACGGCATCAAGCGCATGGAGGAGTCGGTCACCGACCTGATCGAGCGCGACGAGGAGATGGCCCAAAAAATCCACAGCCAACTGCTGCGACTGGCAAAGTCGTGAGCGCAAAGCGGTGGAGCGGATGACCCCGGCACCGAGCCGAAAAAAGGGCAGTGTCAAGCCCGCAGCGCCACCCGCTGCCCAACCCCCGGTGGCGTCGGTGCCGCCATCGAAATCGCAGCCTTCGGTCAAGGAGAGGCCGGCGGCCATCGGTTCCAATGGCAAGGTCAACCAGCAGAACTTGATCGATCAGTACCTGCCCTACGTGCGCTCGATCGCGGGCAAGGTCAAGAAGAGCCTGGCCAAGGAGATCGAGTTCGACGACCTGGTCGAGTACGGCATGGTCGGTTTGCTCGAGGCCGCCAACCGCTTCGACCCGCGCTTTGGCGCCAACTTCATGACCTTTTCGTACTACCGGATCCGCGGCGCCATCTACGACGGGCTGCGCAACATGGGGTGGGTATCGCGCAACGAGTACGCGCGCTTCAGGTTCGAGGAGCGCGCCAACTCCTACCTGACCAACGTCGCCGACCGGGTCGCGGTCGGAGACGAGGGCAAGAGCGCCGAGGACGAGGTGACCGAGCTGGCCGAGGCAGTGCAGAACCTGGTCACCATCTACGTCACCAGCCTGGAGGGAATCGAGGGGCTGCAGCTTCCGGACATCGAGGCCGAGCCGATCGACATCAAGGTCGGCGACGTGCAGATGAAGAAGTACGTGCGCGACGCGCTGGAGCGGCTGCCCGAGCAGGAGCGCACGCTGCTCAAAATGTACTATTTCAAGGAGATGAGCCTGCAGGAGGTCGGCGACGCGCTCGGCCTCTCCAAGAGCTGGACCTCGCGGCTGCACGCCAAGGCGGTCGAGAAGCTGTCGCGGCTGCTGCGCGAGCTGATCCACGACAACGATTAGTCCAAGCATTGCCTCATGTTGGCACGCGGATCATAACTTATCGGATATATTACGGAGTTTCTCGGACCGAGCAGCAACCTGCAGCGCGCCGGGCCGATAATAGATGTGGTTCCCGGGTGCCTGGGTGAGACACCCCGAGGAGGCGGTCATGGCAAATCCAGTTGGCGGCTTGGGTCAGGCCTCGGCCAAGATGGTCGAGGAGATCCAGAAGCAAGCGCAGCAGCAGATCCAGCAGCAGCAGCAACTGCAGCCCAACAAGTTCAACGACGTGATGCAGGCGCAGCAGGTGCAGGGCGCGCAGGGGCCGCAGCAGGTCGAGGGCGTGCGCCAGGTCGAGGCGCCGGTCAAGGCGATCGAGACGCTGCAGGCTGCCAAGCTCAACGCCACCGATACCTCGCTCGGCGTCAAGTCGGTCGAGGCCAGCAAGGAGGGCACCGGCAAGGGCTTTAAAAAGATGCTCTCGGGCATCGTCGATGGCCAGAACAAGCTCGACGAGATCATCAAGATGGCGACCAGCGGCAGGCACTTTGGCCAGCAGGAGCTGCTGGCGATCCAGGCTGGCGTCTACAAGTACTCGCAGGAGCTCGAGCTGACGTCCAAGGTGGTCGAAAAGGCCACCAGCGGCGTCAAGCAGACGATGCAGACCCAGGTCTGACCCCGCTCGCAGATTTTCCTCTTCGCAACCGTCAAGCAACTTGATCGGACAGCCAACCGCGTCTAACGTGGCGACGATGCTGATGTCGATCGGCGACCTGAGCCATGCCCTGGTCGATAGACTGCTCGACCCCGACGCGAAGCGCCGGCTCGAGCAGTTGCCGCGCGACAACCTCAACGAGTATGGCTATGATCCGTTCGGCTTTTCGCCGGACTTCTTCAGGTACGCGCTCGCGGTCGGCCAGTATTTCTACAAGTACTATTTTAGGGTCGAGACCCACGGCTGCGAGAACATCCCCGCCGGCCGGGCGCTGCTGGTGGCCAACCACGGCGGTCAGCTTCCGTTCGACGCGGCCATGGTCATCGGCGCGGTCTTTTTGAGCGCGCCGCAGCCGCGCGTGGTGCGCGCCATGGTCGAGCGCTGGGCCTCGACGCTGCCGTTTGTCTCCTATTTCTTCTCGCGCGTCGGACAGATCGTGGGCGACCCCGACTCGTGCCGGCGGCTGCTCGCCGCCGACGAGGCGGTGCTGGTTTTTCCCGAGGGCACCCGCGGCATCAACAAGCTGTGGTCGCAGCGCTACCAGCTCAAGGAGTTCAGCCGCGGCTTCATGCGGATGGCCCTGGGCAGCGGCGCGCCGGTGGTGCCGACGGCGGTGATCGGCGCCGAGGAACAGGCGCTGGCGCTGTTCGACCTGAAGCCGCTGGCGCGCCTGCTGGGGATGCCGGCGCTCCCGATCACGCCGACGCTGCTGCCGCTGCCGCTGCCGACCAAGTACCGCATCTACTTCGGCAAGGCGTTGCGCTTTTCCGGCGACGAGGACGAGGACGACGCGGCGATCGATCGCAAGGTGCAGCAGGTCGTGGTGCAGGTGCAAAAGCTGATCGAGCTCGGGCTGCGCGAGCGCGCAGGCCGCATCTTCAGCTAGTGCTGGCGGGGTGGGGGCCCCGACGGACTCGCTCCGTCGGGAGAGGGGGCGCCCGACGACCCCTCCGGAAAGGACAGCCGATGGCCGCGCGCCAGCGCATTCTCATCACCGGCATGGCCGGCAACCTCGGCCGCCTGCTGACGCGCAGCTTTCACCGCGACTTCGACGTCGTCGGCATCGACCGCCGGCCGCTGCCCGATCTGCCGCGGGACGTGGCCTTCCACCAGGTCGATATTCGGCGCAAGGCGGCCGAGAACCTCTTTCGCCGCCGCGATCTCGACGCGGTGATCCACCTCAATTTCATACACGACCCGCGCGCCGACATGAGCCTGCACTACAGCTTCAACCTGTGGGGCACGACCAAGCTGCTGGAGTACTGCCACAAGTACGGCGTGCGCAAGTTCGTCTTTCTCTCCTCGGCCAACATCTACGGGCCGCGACCCGAGGCGGGCGGCTACCACACCGAGGACGCGCCGCTGATGGCGTCGCAGGCGTACGCCGGGATCCAGGATCTGATCGCGGTCGACCTGCTGGTGCAGTCGTTCTTCTGGAAGCACCCGGCCCTCGAGGTGGTGGTGCTGCGGCCGGTGCACCTCGTCGGACCTGGCATCCGCAACGGCCCCACCAGCTACTTGCGACAGGATCCGGTGGTGACGCTGCTGGGGTTCGATCCGCTGATCCAGCTTGTTCACAGCGACGACGTCATCGCCGCCATGCGGCTCGCGCTCAAGCGCGGAGCGCGCGGCATCTACAACCTCGCCGGCCCCGGCGTGGCGCCGCTGTCGACGCTGCTGCGCGAGCTCGGCCGCAGCAGCATCCCGGTGCCCAAGCTGGTCGCACAGGGCGCGCTCAACGCGCTCTGGAAGCTGCGGCTGGTCGACTTTCCGCCGCCCGAGCTGGTGCACATCCTCTATAGCTGCCTGGTGGACGACCAGCGCGCGCGGCGCGAGCTGTGCTACCGGCCGGAGGTCGATCTGGCCGGCGTCGTCGACAGCCTCAACGCGCCCTGAGCGCGTTGCTCGGCGCAATCACTTGCGCAGGCGCAGCACCTCGTAGCTCGCACCGCTGGCCTCGATGGTGACGATCATGGCCATGCCGCGCGCGGTCTTGCCGCCGAGCAGTTGCCACGGCATCGCCGAGGCTGCGCCGGCATTGACGTAGAGCTGCGGGTGCTTCTTCTTGGGCTTGGCCGGCTTGCCCAGCCGGACATCGCTCGACGCGCGGCCGCCGGCCTCGAGGATGTGGCCGAACAGCCCGAACCGGATCTTGCGCTCGTCGATCAGCTTGAGGATCTCGGGATCGCCGACGTTGCCGAACTGTTCGGCGCGGTCGATGGCGTCGGCGCCGCGCGACTTGGGCGGCGCGTGCGACACCACCACCACGGTGCGCCCCTTGGCGTTGAGCTGGTCGACCAGCCGGCCGGTCTCCTCGACGTCCTCGGGCGCCAGGTGGCAGCCCGACTTCTGGTGGATGAACGGCCGGTTGTAGTAGCCGGCGAGCGAGACCAGATCGACGACACCCAGGTCGACGTGGCGCACCCAGTTGATGTTGAACAGGTTGGGGTACTCCTTCTCGGCCAGCGTAAAGGCGCGGTTGAAAGCGCCGCGGCCCTCGGAGTTGCCGATCAGCACGAAGGTGGGAAAGCCGGTCTGGCCGAGCAGCTTCATCGCCTCCTCGAGATCGAACTCGTTGAGAGCGACGTCGCCGTTGGCGACCACGATGTCGACCCGGGCGCGCTTGAAAGCGGCGACCGCCCGCTGCACGTTGGCGCGGGTCTCCGGCGTCACGTCCTTGAGCGCAGAGAGAATGCCGACCACTATCCGCTTGGGCGCGGCGCCCTCGCGAACCACCCGGCTGCCCTCGATTCGGTATTTGACGCCGCGCACGGTGCGCACGACCGGCTCGACGCTGATTCCGACCGGCGCCCGGCATTCGAGCAGGTAGCGCTCCTCGAATGCGCTCCAGGTGCTCGGCGCCGGCTGCGTATCGGCCACCGGCGCGTCGATCGGTTGCGCCGGCGCCAGCAGCGCTGCGCTCAGGATCCACGCCCACATGGTACCCCCTGGTGGCCGCGCGGCGCGGCCGTTTTCGACTATATCGCGGGGCCGGAGCCTTTGGTAAGACGGAGGCCGGCGCGCGCTGACGCGCGCACGCCGGAGCGCTCATGCCGCACACCGACATCGCTCGCCCGCCGCGCCTGCGGCCGGGCGACCGGGTTCGCGTCGTCGCGCCCGCCAGCCCGTTCGATCGCGCCAGGTTCGAGCGCGGAAGGGACGTGCTCACCGGCTGGGGGCTGCAGGTCGAGGTTCCCGCCGGCGCCTTCTCCAGCAGCGCCTATCTGGCCGGCGACGACGAGGCGCGCGCCCAGGACCTGGCCGAGGCGTTGGCCGACCCGGCGGTGGCCGCCATCTGGTGCGCCCGCGGCGGCTACGGCTCCAGCCGGATCCTGCCGCGCATCGCCAGCGCGGTCAGGAGCGGACCCAAGCTGCTGATCGGTTTTTCGGACATCAGCGCCCTGATCGCGATCTGGTACGAGCGCTTTCGCTGCGTCGCGCTGCACGGCCCGGTGGTCACCTCTCTCGCCGACGAGCCGGCAGCCAGCCGCGAGCTGCTGTGGCGGCTGCTGAGCGCGGAGGTGAACGGCCTCGGCTATCCGCTCGACAGCGTCGGCCTGCGCGCGCCGGTCGAAGGCCCGCTCTACGTCAGCAATCTCACCCTGCTGGCCCATCTGGCGGGCACGCCCTATTGCCCGCGCCTCGACGGCTGCATCCTGTGCGTCGAGGAGACCGGAGAGCGCCCGTACCGCATCGACCGGCTGTGGACCCAGCTTCGGCTGGCCGGCGTGCTCGCAGGCGTGGCCGCGATCGCGCTCGGCGACTTTGTCGACTGCGACGAACCGGACGGCAGCATCGTCGCCGGCGACGCGTTGGCGCGGGGGCTGATGGAGATCGGCGTGCCGGTGGTGCGCGGGCTGGCGATCGGCCACCGCGCACCCAACAGCGCGCTGCCGGTGGGCGTGCGGGCGCGACTCGAGCCGGGGCGGCTGGTGTTGCTCGAGGAGGCAACCGCGCCGCGCTGACGCCGCTTTGGGCCGGCCGGGTTGGGGCTCGCTGTTTATCTCACCAGGGCGAGCTGCTACCATGCTCGCGTAAAGGGGTGGGTTGCCCCGACGACGAAACGGGGTCAGCGCGTGGTCGCGACCGGCTCCACATCTCCGCATCCGGTGCTCGAGGGCGGTGTGCTGCGCTTTGCCAGCGCCGAGGCATTTCTCGACGTCTTTCGCAGGTCATTCAACCGCGGCGCGATCGCCGTGCGATCGATCGCGCCGCTGACACCGCTGCAGCCGTTTGCGATGGAGATCGAGGTCCCCGGCATCGACGACCGCGTCATCGCACAGGTACAGATGGTCGGCCAGCGCGGCGAGCTTTCGCTGCTGTCGGTGGTCAGCGCGGAAGACCACGTGCGCGATCAGCTTCAAGTTCTGGCCGACAGCCTCGAGACGCGCCTGAAGGCCGCGACGGCCCCGTCGCCATCACCGGCTATCGCAGCGCCGGAGAGAGCCGCGCCGGTGCCGGAGCCGATCCTGTTGCAGGACACGGCGGTGCCAGTGACGCCGCCGGCCGAGATGCCGCCCGCGCCTGCTCAACCACCGGCGCCGGTTCAGCCAACCGCGCCGGCTCAACCACCGGCGCCGACACCGACGCTGGTCAACGACACCATCGCGTTTGCCAACGTCGCCGCCATCGACGCGGTGCAGGACGAGCTGCAGAAGACCGGCGGTTTCATGGTCGATGCCGTCGGCGGAGCGCCCGGCTTTGGCAGTCTCAACGTGAGGATCGCGCTCTCCGGGGGCGCGCCGGGCGAGGAGCTGACGGCCCAGGTCGTCTTTGCCCAGGGCAACCGGGCCGCCCTGATCTTCAGCCAGCCCTTTCAGGTGATCGAACAGCTCAAGCGCATGCGCGAACCGCCGACCGCGACCGGGGTCGCGGGGTCAGCTTCGACAGCGGGCGCGCTGCGCCCGGCCGGCGTTTCGAGCGGGGTGACGCTCCCGCCGCGGCCGATGCAAAATCCCGACTCGCCGCCGGCGATCTTGCAGCTCAACCTCGCCGCGCCGCCCGACCCTCGGCCGGCCACCAAGTCGACGCTGATCGAGGTGCTCTACACCCTGGGAAAGCTGCGCGCGATCGGCACCTTCAAGGTCGAGTGCGGTCAGGAAAAGATCGAGATCCCGTTTCGCTCGGGCGCCATGATGATCAGCGACGAGGACAAGGAAGCGCTGCTGCGCGTCGTCCTGATCCCGCGCGGAACGATCTCGATGGCGCCGGTGCTGCCCGACCGCATCAAGTCCGACAAGCATCCGCGCGATCCGCGCGGCATCGTCAACGAGCTGCTGCGGCGAACGCTGCGCGAGCCGCGCACCCAGGACCTCGAGGTCTCCCTCGGGCCGCTCTGGAGCCGCTACCCGGTACCGGTGCCGCAGAAATCGCCCGCCCTGTACGGGCTCAAGCTCGAGCCCAAGGAGGCGCGCTTTCTCGACGTGGTGCTCGACGGCACGCGCGATCTGTCCGAGATGATGCGGGTGGCCGGCATGCTGCGGCCCTCCACCGTGCGCCTGGTCTACATCTTTATCATCTACCAGCTTATCGAATTCCTCGACGACGCCCGTTACAATTCCAATCAGGATCCGCGGGTCCAGTTCGAGGCCGAATGCGAACGGCTGCTCGAGGCCAACGTGTTCGATGTGCTGGGCATGCACTGGTCCGAGCACCCCAACGTGCTGCGCGAGAAGTTGCAGAAGCGGCGCGATCGCTTCGGGCCGTCGAGCCCGCTGGTCAAGCACGCGCCGGAGCTGGCGCACAAGGTCATGAACGCCGTCGAGAAGGCCCACAACATGATCGCCGACCGCGAGGGCCGCAAGCAGGCGCGCGCCGCGCTCGGCCAGATCGATTACAAGTCGGCCTCCAGCATCCTGGCGCGCCACGCCGAGCTGGCGTCGCTGCGCGGCGAGTTCAAGCTGGTGCGCGAGGCGCTCGAGATGGCGATGGAGCTCTACCCCGCCAAAGAGTATCAGACCATGATGTCCGAGCTTCTGGCGCGCAAGAGCTAGCCGCTGTCCGCCATCGATGGTAATGGTGGCCACCGGAGATTCGGAGAGAAGCGCATGATAAAGCCGAAGCGACGCGCCAACATGCCCGAGGTCTCGGTCGTGATCCCGGTTTACAACGAGGAGGCCACCGTCGAGTGGGCGCTGCGCGGGCTGGCCGAGAAGCTGCGGCATATCCGCCTCGACTTCGAGCTGATCCTCAGCGCCAACGGCTGCATCGACCGCACCGTGATGGTCGCCCGGTTGCTCGAGTCGGACATCCCCGAGCTGGTGATCATCGAGACGTCCGAACCCAACTACGGCAAGGCGCTCAAGAGCGGCGCCGTCATCGCCCGCGGCCACTACGTCGTGTGCGACGAGATCGACCTGTGCGACGTCGGCTTCTACACCCGCGCGCTGGCGCTGCTGCGCGAGGGATCGGTCGATCTGGTCATCGGCAGCAAGGCGCTGCCGGGCTCGGACGATCGGCGGCCGCTGGTGCGCAAGGTCGCGACGCGCGTCTTCAACGGCATGCTGCGGCTGGCCACCGGCTTTCGCGGCACCGACACCCACGGTCTCAAGGCGTTCAACCGCGAGCGCATGGCGCCGGTGCTGGGGGCCTGCGTCTTCGACAAGGATCTGTTCGCATCCGAGCTGGTGATCCGGGCGCAGAAGATGGGCCGCACGGTGCTCGAGATCCCGGTCGGCGTCGAGGAGCAGCGCAAGAGCCCGATCCATCTGTTCCGGCGGGTGCCGGCGGTGGTCCGCAACATGTCCAAGCTGAGCACCGAGCTGCGCTTGCTGCAGCCGCCCAAGTAACGCGCCGCTGCCCGCTCAAAAAAAAACAGTTGATTCGACCATGCCCGGAGGGGGACGGCGCTTGGGCTTTTTTCGGCACGTCAGCGACGAGAAAAAGACTTGCCGCTGTTTCGGGGACCCAGGCCAATGCAATCCGAATCAACCGAATTTCGTATCACTTGGCCGGCTGCTGCAGATCCACGCTGTACTCGAAGCCGTTTTCGCCCATCGCGATCCAGTCGACGTAGCGGGCCTTGTACAGCTCGAAGCGGATGCAGACCTCGGTCGGCCGGTCGTCGCCGGGCGCCTGATAGCAGACCCGCGGCTCGCCGGCGCCGCGGATCGGCAGCCCGAGCACCTCGGTCACGTGGCGCTCGCTCATGTCGGGACGCAGTCTGCCGATCTTTTCGTCGAGAAAGTTGCGCTGCTGCGCGGACATCCTGGTCAGCGCCTGCTCGTTGGCGGTGGTGCACGCCGCGACCAGCGCTGCCGCGGCGACGAGGGACGCGATGGAGATGGAGAGTCTCATCGGGGCTTGCCTCCAACCGGAGCCGGTGATTGTAGCGCGAGCCGCCTGCGACCCCAAGCGCCCAAGCGCTGCGCGTTGACGGGTCGCGCCCGGCATCGATAGCATGAGGCCAAACAGCAGCCCGAGGTCGCGCGATGATCATCTCCTGCACCGCCTGCGGCCTGCAATACGACGTGCGATCCTATCCGGCCGGCACCACCCTGCAGTGCCGCTGCAGCGCGCTGTTGACCGTGCCCGAGCACGAGCTGGGAGCGATCCGCTGTCCCTCCTGCGGCGGCACGATCGAGGCGAAGGCCCAGCGCTGCCGTTTTTGCCACACGCAGTTGACCCGCAGAAACTGCCCCAAGTGCTTTGCCGCGCTGCGCGAGGAGGCCAGGTTCTGCGATCAGTGCGGCGCCAGCGTGCGACCGCTGACGGCCGATACCATGCGCGCCTCGACGCACGACTGCCCGCGCTGCCAAATGCCGCTTTTTTTTCAGACCTGCTCGGAGTATCCGGTCGAGGTCTGCGGCCAGTGCCTGGGCATGTGGCTCGATCACGAGACCCTCGAGCACATCTACCGCGACGCGCCCAAGCGGCTCGAGTCGGTGGCGCCGCAAGCGCTGCCGGTGGCCGATCCCGGCGCCGCGAACGACCGGCTGCCGCCCCAGCGGACGGCGTACATCCCGTGCCCGGTCTGCAAGCGCATGATGAACCCGACCAACTACGCCCGGCGCAGCGGCGTGATCATCGATGTCTGCCGCGACCACGGCACCTGGTTCGACGCCGACGAGCTCAACAAGATCCTCGAGTTCAACGCCAGCGGCGGGGTCGAGAAGTCGCGTTTGCGCGACGTCGAGACGGCGCGCGCGCAACTGGCGGTCGACCGGCTGTCGGCCGAGATCTCCAAGGCGCGTACCCGCTTCGAAGTCCAGTCGCACAGCACCCAAAGCGACCTCTTCGCCTGCGCCATGAGCTGGATCTTGGAGCGCTGACTACACCGCTCAACGCGCGCTTGGCTTGACGGCGCCTGATCTGCTATTTCTCACGCCTCGTTGCTCCGGGGGAAGAGGTGTCCGATGTCCGATGAAAGCAAGCTGATCGTTCTCGCCGTCGGCGGCAACTCGCTGATTCTCGACGACAAGCACCAGACCGTGCACGACCAGTACGTGTCGGCGATGGAGACCTGCAGGCACGTGGCGCCGCTGCTGCAGCAGGGCCACCGGCTGGTGATCACCCACGGCAACGGCCCGCAGGTCGGCTTCATCCTGCGCCGCTCGGAGCTGGCGTCCAAGGAGCTGCACATGGTGCCGCTGGATTCCTGCGGCGCCGATACCCAGGGCGCCATCGGCTAT
>JAFGSX010000274.1 GCA_016934455.1 Deltaproteobacteria bacterium | reverse complement strand
GGTGGTCGACCGGATCCGGCCTCGCGCTGCGCGGCGTGGCGGCACACCCCGGCGGCGATCGCCCGCGCCAGCGCCTCGACCACGACCGGATCGGCCAGCCGCTGCTCCGACTCGCGATTGATGATGAAACCCGCCTCGAGCAGCACGATCGGAGCCCGGCTGGTGCGCAGCAAAAAGAGGTAGTCGCCGTCGTAGACGCCGGCCTCGGCGTCGACCCAGGCCCGGCCCTCGCCCGCGATCGGCAGCGCGTGATAGCGGGTGAAGCGGTAGCCGGTGGCCAGCAGCGCCCGTCCGATCGCCTGCGCGGCGTGCAGCGCGTCGGCAGCTCCCGGCGCCGCGCGCGGCACGAACAGCGAGTACCCGACGTGGTCGTCGCAGTGGCGCGCGGCCTGGCCGGCCGTCGTCCACGGCCGCAGGAGCTGCGGTTGCACGGAGTCGTGGTGAATCGACAGCACCAGATCTGGCCGCAGGCTGGCGATGCGCGCGGCGCGCGCCTCGAGCGCCAGGCTCTCTCCGGGACGGCGGGTCAGTTGGACGTCGATCAGACGCTCGCCGCCGAGCTGCCGGGCGATGGCGGCGACCAGCCGGTCGTTGAACTCGACCTCGGGCCGGTTGCGCGCCGACAGCGCGCCCGGCCGTTCCGGGTCGTGACCGGGATCGAGCGCCAGGGCGAACCGGCGCGTCACCTCGGCGCACGGCGCGGGTCGCGACGACTGCCCTGGCGCATCCAGGGCCGACAGCGAGAGCACCGCGACCAGCGCCGTCATCATCGCCCGATCTCCCTCACGAGAGCAGGATAGCACTTGGCCCGCGCGCGTCGGTTGTCTTGTCCGATGGCGCGAGCTACATCGGTGTCCCGGATGGACGAGTCGGCACAGGCGTTAGCCAGCACCGGTCCCGGCGACCCGGCGGTCGCCCTGCGCTGCCGCGGCATGGTCAAGCGCTACGAGGACGTGATCGCCGTCGCTGGCCTCGACCTGGAGGTTCGGCGCGGCGAGTGTTTCGGCCTGCTCGGCCCCAACGGCGCCGGCAAGACCACTGCCATCGAGATCCTCGAAGGCCTCAACCGCGCCGACGCCGGAGCGGTCGAGCTGTTCGGACACGGCTGGGGCACCGGCTGCGATCAGGAGCTGCGCGAGCGCATCGGCATCCAGCTCCAGGAGACCCAGCTCGCCGACCGGCTCACGGTCGAGGAGGTGGTCCGGCTGTTTCGCAGCTTCTACCGGCGCGGCCGCGACGTCGACGAGGTGATCGCGCTGGTCGAGCTCGATCCCAAGCGCCGCGCCGCCGTGCAAAAGCTCTCCGGCGGCCAGCGCCAGCGGCTGGCCCTGGCCTGCGCGCTGATCAGCGACCCCGACATCCTGTTTCTCGACGAGCCGACCACCGGCCTCGACCCGCAGGCGCGGCAGCGCGTGTGGCAGGTGGTCGGGGGATTTCTCGAGCGCGGCGGCACGGTCATGCTGACCACGCACTACATGGAGGAGGCGGCCCAGCTCTGCAGCCGGGTCGGCATCATGGATCTGGGCAAGCTGATCGCGCTGGGCTCCCCCAACGCGCTGATCGATCGGCTCGGCGTCGCTCAGATCATCGAGTTCGAGATCGACCCCGGCCTGACCGGTGATTGGATCGCCGCGCTGCCCGGAGTCAGGTCGGCTCGCCAGCACCTGCAGCGCCAGGTGCTGCACGTCGAGCAGGTCCAGACGGCGCTGCCGGGGCTGCTGGCGGCGCTGCAGCAGCGGTCGGTCGAGATCCACAACCTCACCGTGCACCGGGCGACGCTGGACGATGTGTTTCTCCACCTGACCGGCAAGGCGCTGCGGGACGGATAGCGGAAGATGGCGCGACCTGGTTCACCGCTGTGGGAGCTGACGCTGGCGCGCCTGCGCGAGTTCTACCGCGAGCCGGGGGCGGTGTTCTGGACCTTCGGCTTTCCGGTGCTGCTCGCCATCGGGCTCGGCATCGCCTTCCGCGCCCAGCCGGTCGACAAGCCGAGGGTGGCCATCGTCGACGAGCCAGCCAGCGCCTGGATCGCGCACGCCATCGCCGCCGACGACAGCGTGCTGGCCAGCTCGCTGACGGCGGACGAGGCGGCCGACCAGCTTCGCATCGGCGCCGTGGACGTGGTGGTGCGGGCCGATCCCAAGGCAGTCCCCCTGGGACTTCCAAGGGTCGTCCCTCTGCAGGGACTTCCAAGGGTCGTCTACCGCCTGGATCCGACGCGCGAGTCCAGCCGCGCCGCCCGGCTGGCCATCGACACGGCGCTGCAAAAAGGGCTCGGCCGCAGCGACGTCGTCAGCAGCAGCGAGCAGGCGGTGACCGAGCCCGGGGCCCGCTACATAGATTTCCTGATGCCGGGCCTGATCGGGCTCAACCTGATGGGCAGCAGCATGTGGGGCATCGGCTACGCCGTGGTCTGGGACCGCAAGCGCAGGCTGCTCAAGCGCTACATCGCCACGCCGATGCGGCGCTCGCACTACCTGCTGTCGTACCTGCTGTCGCGACTGCTGTTCATGGTGCTCGAGGTGGTCGCGCTGGCCGGGTTTGGCTTTCTGGTGTTCGGCGTCACCCTGCACGGCTCGATCGCCGGCGTCGCGCTGGTCTCGCTGCTGGCGGCCTTTGCCTTCTCGGGGCTGTCGCTGCTGGTGGCGGCGCGCGCCCAGAGCATCGAGGCGGCCAGCGGCTGGATGAACTTCGCCATGATGCCGATGTACGTGCTGTCGGGCAGCTTCTTCGCCTACACGCGCTTTCCCGAGCTGACGCATCCCTTCATCCGGCTGCTGCCGCTGACCGCCACCAACGACGCGCTGCGCGCCATCGTCAACGACGGCGCCGGCGTGGCGTCGACGCTGCCGCAGTTGACCGTGCTGGCGGCGTGGGCGGTGCTCACCTTTGCCGTGGCGCTGCGCTGGTTTCGCTGGCAGTGAGCGCGCTCCTACCTGGCCAGCTTGGGCTTCTCCAGCTCCCCGGTCAGCTCATCGATCTCGGCCCAGGTGACGTAGCGATCGGCCTCGCAGCGCGCGAGCTGCGCCCGCGCCTCGAGCCATAGCTCGAAGTCCTCGACCACGGTCGAGAAGTCGCCGTGGCCGGCCAGATACGACGCCCGCGCCGCATCGAGCGCGGCCGCCGTCTGCGGCAGCATGTCGTCGCGGTGACGCGCGATCTGCGCCGTGTCGCGTTCCCAGCGCGCGGCCAGCCGCGTCAGCTCGGTCAGCACCGCGGTCTCGGCGTCTCGCAGCTCGGCCCTGGCCTGCCGCACCTCGAGCCGCGCCGCGCGCTCGAGCGGTTCCTGCTTGTCCCCGATCCAGGCCGGCAGCTCGACTCCGAAGCGGAGCTGCACCAGCGGCGAGAGCGGGCTCTGCATGCCGAGGGCGCCGCCGACCAGCAGGTTCGGCCAGCGCTCGACCGCGACCGCTGCCGCCTCGCTCTCGGCCGCGGCGACCGCCGCCCGTCGGACAGCGAGCACAGGTGCCTGGGCCAGCGCCGCCTCCCGCCACGGCAGCGGCGGGGGGGCGATCTCCGGCAGCGCCGCGACCTCGTCGACAAAGGCCCCGGGCGAGCGGCCGAGCAGGCGATTGAGCACCGCGACGGTGGTCCGGCGGGCGGCCGCCAGGTCGTCGTCCCGTTCCGCCAGCCGCAGCGCCTCGATCTGCACCTTGGCCACCGCCTCCTGCCGCTCCTGGCCGGCGGGTCGGCAATCGGCCGCGGTCGCCTCCAGCAGCACCATCAGCTCGCGCGCTGCGCCCAGCAGCTCGCGCTCGCGATCGATGGCGTGGAGGCGGCCGAAGTTGCGGCGCACCTCGGTGGCCAGCGCCCGCCGCAGCGCGATCAGCTCCGCCGCCTGCACGCCGCTGACCGCCAGCGCCGCCTGGCGTCGAGCGCGGCGCTTGTTGGGCAAGGCAAGCTGCTGGCGCAGCTCGATCGCACCCAGCATCCTGCCCTCGCTCCAGCTATCGCGCGTCGGCGTTCCGATCTCCTGCACCATGATCTCTGCCGTGGGATCGGGCAGCGCGGCTGCCGGCTCGATGCGGGCGTTGGCCGCGGCCAGCCGCGCGCGCAGCACGGCGACCGACGGCGCGCGAACCAGCGCCTCCTCGATGAAGCGCTGCACCGGCGGCACCGGTCGCGCGTCGATCGCCGGCCTGGATGCCGGTTCGGAGGCGGATCCGGAGGCGGGCCCGGTCGTCGGAGCGGTCGCCGCCGCGGGGACCGAAGCCGCCGCCGGCTGCGAACTCGGTGAGCTCGCCAGCAGCAACAGGGCTGCACACAGTATCGGTTGCGTCGAAAACATGAGTCGCACCCGTGACACCTGGTTCTATACCCTCTGCTCACTTGAATCGAGATA
Source organism: Deltaproteobacteria bacterium (assembly GCA_016934455.1). Classification (GTDB taxonomy): domain Bacteria; phylum Myxococcota; class JACRCW01; order JAFGSX01; family JAFGSX01; genus JAFGSX01. The sequence continues at coordinate 118 of JAFGSX010000274.1, read as the reverse complement.
ACTTTCGGCAGGGGCCCGCTGTTCGGAGAAAGTCTTTTTGTCGTCGCTGTGCGCCGAAAAAAGCCTTTCTCCGGCCCCCTGCCGGACGGGACCAACTGAAGCGAGCAGAGGGATTAGT
>JAFGSX010000273.1 GCA_016934455.1 Deltaproteobacteria bacterium | reverse complement strand
GCTGTGCTGGGACGTCACCGGTCCCACCGCGCCCGTCGCAGGCCCGATCGACGTCGATCTGCACCTCGGCAAGACCGGGACCACGACCCAGTGGTTCACCGCCAGCGACTGCTATTGGCAGACCTGCACCGGGCAGAACGGCATCTGGAACTACCCCAACACAGCCATCTCGAACTGCACCGGACCTGGCTCGCTCGGCGGCTTTTCGGGGAGTTGCCCCAATCCGCGGCTCGACATGGACAACGTCGACATCGTCGCGCGCTATCTGCCCGAGAACATAAACCTCGACAATCCCGGCAACGGCGATCAGTTCCGGGTAATGGTGCACCACTGGACGCTGGCCGACCGGGTCGTCCACCCGCTGGTCAACATCTACTGCGGCGGCGAGTTGAGGGGCACCTACGGCGCGGCGCCTGATCTGGTCGAGGGTTTCGAGCAGGGCGGAATGGCCGGCAACGGATCGATGTGGCGGGTGGCCGACGTCACGATGCAGGTCGACGGTTCGGGCACCACCACCGGCTGCGATCTGACGCCGCTGCGCAATGCCTCGGGCTCCGGCTACCACGTGACCAACGACGACCCGAGCTACTGATCCCTCGTTGCCCTGCTCGCTTCGCTCGAGCCTGTTGACGGCGGGGGCCGGTATCTCCAGAGCCCCCCGTGATCGACGATCGGCGGCCATCGCTGTCGCGGCCTGCGGGCCTCGCGCCGCCGCTTTTTGCCGCCGATCCCGCGCCGCTCGCGATCCAGCGTGACGACGGAGACACAGCCGCTAGCGATGCCGCGCTCCGCGGCGAAACCACTATAAAACCACTTGACTATTAGTAGGTCCCGTGGGACGGATGCGTCACAAATAATGTTGTCGTTCGGCAGTGGCGACGGCCGCCCGGTCGTTCATGCAAATGTGAATCAGCGCATTGGCAGTGACGGGTCAGGTATCGCGAAGCGGAGGCTGTATCACGGGGAGAGACACAGGCATCGCATGGCAGCCCAGGACGGCCTGTTTTCCAGGCAACACGTCACAAACGGCGCAGCGGTGCAAAGGAGACTCGCGATGAAACGGTTGGCAGTGGCAGTGATGACGGTGGGGCTGGTGTTTGTTTTCGCGTGCGTACAGAAGGCCACCAAAGAAGAGTGCCAGGCGGCGTGCAAGAAGCAGGCGGAGTTGCAGAACGCTGCCAAGCCAAAGTCCCCGGGCGATGATCCGGTGTTGGCGGTCACCAACAAATATCAGCCCCAGATCGCCGAGGCCGAAAAGGCCAAGGCCGACGCCATGGCCGCCATCGACAAGGAATTCGAAGCCAAGCTGGCCAAGGCCAAGAGCGAAAAGGACAAGGCCAAGGTCAACGACGAGATCACCAAGAAGAAGGACGAGAAGTCCAAGGAGTTGCAGCCCAAGATCGACGAGCTAAACAAGAGCATGGCCGATGAGCGGAAGACCGCTGTCGAGGCCAAGGCCAAGAAGGACGCCGACGCCAAGGCTGCTGCCGAGAAGGCGCTCACCGCCTGCGTCGACGCCTGCGTCAATGCCGGCACGGCCAAGACCAAGGCCGAGTGCCAGGCCAAGGCTGCCAATCTCGAGGCGTATGGCAAGTGTCAGTGAGCTAGAGGCTCGAGAGCCCCATAGACTCCCCGCCTGCGGGGAGCCACAGCGAGTCGGCTCGAACGCCTGACAATTCTTGTGACCGGACCGATCGTGCGCATGGCACACGAGGTCGCTCGATCTGTCCGCTGGCCGCGCTCGCACGACCGCGAAAACTGCGCTAGCGTGCGGTTGCGATGCCGCACGCGAGGATTGTGATGGCGCGGAGGTCCCCGACGGCCTGGCCAGTGGCCTTGAGCGCGCTGCTGGCGGCGACGCCGCTGCCGGCCAAGGACGCCGCTCGCACGACGGTGGCGGTGGCGCCCTTCACCACCTCTTCGACCGAGGAGTACTGGTGGCTCGGATTCGCGCTCGCAGACGCCATGGAGGCTCGACTCGCCCGGTCGCCCACGGTCAACACCCTGACCGTCAAGCAGTGGAGCGCGGTGCTGCGCGACCGCGATCTGCCGCCCGTGGCGGGGGCCGGTGACATCGAGCTGACCCGCATCGGCAAGCTGCTCGGCGCGCGCTTCGTGGTCAGCGCCAGTTACCTGGCGCGCTGGCCCGACCTCAAGGTGATGCTGCGGGTCATCGACACCACCACCGGCAAGAGCGCGCTCGACCACACCGCGCAGGGTTTCACGGACCGTTTGGGCGAGATCGAGGGTGCGCTGGCGGTCAAGGTGTTCGAGCTGCTCCGGCTGCCGCTGCCGGCGGCGCCGATCAAGGTCAAGGATGTGCTGGCCTTTCGCGCCGCCATGCTCTGCAAGGAGACAGCCATGATGCAGAGCCTGTCGCCGCGAGCGGTGTCGACGCTGCCGGCCAGCCTGATCGAGCAAGCCCGAGGCCACTGCGAGCGGGCGCTGGTCGCCGACCGGAGCTCGGTCGATGCGCTGACCGGCCTGGGCATCCTGCAGGCCGCCGGCGGCGATACCGACAGCGCGCTGGCCACGCTGCGCAGGGCGCAGGGTTATGCGCGGCGGCCCGGGCTCGCCGATCTGGCGCTGTTCTGGGTGCGCGTTCGCAGCGGCCAGCTCGCGACCGCGATCGACGGCATCCGAGAGGCCGTGGCCAAGCGGCCGGGCTACCTGCATGCGCGGGGGGTGCTCGGTCAGGCGCTCAACGAGGCGGGCCGCTATGCCGAGGCCAAACAGGTGTGGCTCGACTATCTGGCGGTCGCCCCCGGGCACCCGTACGCGCTGACCCAGCTCGGCTACACGCTGGCGCGGCTGGGCGACTTCGACGGCGCCATCGCTCGCACCGACGAGGCGCTGGCCCAGGTGCCCGACGATCCGATGCTGCTGATCGAGCGCGCCTCGCGCCAGATCGACGCCGCGCGCTGGTCCGAGGCCGAGACCTCGCTGCGCCGGGCGCTCGAGACAAATCCGCAGCTCGCCATCGCCTATCTGCGGCTCGGCTACGTCTACCTCCAACGCGGGCAGCTCGATCTGGCGCGGCCGATCCTGCAGAAGGCGCTGGCCGAGGCCGACCTCGAGAGCGAGCGGCGGGTGCGCGGCGTGGCCTGCTTCGACCTGGCCAAGGTCGAGGCGCGGTCGAAAAAGTTCGAGGCCGCGCTGGCTCTGCTGGACCAGGCCGTCAACGAGGGCTACGCCCGCATCGACGCTTACGAGAGCGATCCCGACTTCAGGGTGATCCGGGTCGATCCGCGTTTCCAGGCGCTGCTCCAGCGCCTGCGCGCCGGCAAGCCGGCGTCGTCTCCCGCCGGGGGAGCCTCCGAATCCCGGCCGGCGAGAAGATGATCCGATCGCCGATCGACGCGCTGGGCGCGCTGCTGGCCACCGTCGAGACGCCGCTCGACGTGCGGCTGGGACAGCACATCGACACCGCCATCTCGAGCGGTTCGGTGCTCCTGGCGATCCTGATCGCTTTCGCCGCCGGCGTCGTGGTCAGCCTGTCGCCCTGCGTCTATCCCCTGATCCCGATCACGATCGCCATCTTCGGCGGCCGCGAGCAGACCAGCTACCGCCGCGGCTTTCTGCTCAGCCTCTGCTACGTGGCTGGAATGGCGCTTTTCTATTCGACGGCCGCGGTGGTCTTTTCGCTGCTCGGGCTGGCCTCGGGCTCGCTGATGGCGATCCCGGCGGTGGTGCTCACGATCGCGGGCCTCGGCCTCGTCATGTCGCTGGCGCTGGTCGGCGTGTTCGAGCTGGTGTTGCCGGCGAGCTGGATCACGCGGCTGTCGGCGATCGGCGGCGCCGGCTACTGGGGCGCCTTTCGCATGGGGCTGGTGGCAGGCATCATCGCGGCGCCCTGCGCCGGGCCGGTGCTGATCTTCATCCTGGCGCTCATCGCCAAGCAGGGCCAGATCCTGCTCGGGGTGGCGCTGATGGTCGCCTACGCGCTGGGCATCGGCCTGCTGTTCCTGGTGCTGGGGACCTTCTCGCAGCTCATCGCCCGGCTGCCCAAGAGCGGCCCCTGGATGGAGGCGGTGCGCGGTGCGCTCGGCTACGGCATGCTGCTGGTGTCGATCTACCTGGCGCTGCCGCACCTCGACTTTCTCGACCCGCTGGCGACGCTGGCGAGCCGGCCGCTGCTGCTGGCCGGGGCGCTCGGCGCCACCGCCGCCGGCATCGCGCTCGGCGCGCTGCACCTGTCGTTTCACGACGGAGTGCGCAGCCACCTGGTGCGCAAGATCGCCGGCATGGCCCTGGCCGGCGCCGGCGCGCTGATGCTGGTCGAGACGCTGGCCACGGCTCCGGCCGCCGCGGTCCAGCTCGCCTGGCGCACCGACCACGACGCGGCGCTGGCCGAGGCCAGGGCCGGCGGCCAACCCGTGATGATCGACTTCGGCGCCGAGTGGTGCGTCGCCTGCAAAGAGCTCGAGCACAAGACCTTCACCGCGCCCGAATTCGCGGCCGCGGCGCAGCGCTTTGCCCTGGTGCGCGTCGATTGCACCGAGCTCGACGAGCAGGTCAGCGCCCTGTGGGAGCGCTACGGCATCCGCGGCCTGCCCCAGATCGTGTTCATCGATTCCCGCGGCGCCGCTCTCGACGACCCGCGGGTGACGACGTTCCTGCCGGCGCAGCAGTTTGTGGCGGAGATGTCCAAAGTGAGATAAAGCGAGGCGGTCTTCACCGCGGGAGGTTGGCATGAAAAAGCGAGACGCGCTGCTTGGCGCCGCCCTGGTCGGCTCGCTGATCGCCGTCGGTTGCGGCATTCCAGAGGATCGCTATGTCAAAAAGGTCAACGAGGCCGAGCAACTGCGCCAGGACCTCGAGGGCGCGCGCGGCCAGCTCCGCGCGCTCGACAAGCAGAAGGTGGTGCTCGACGCCACGCTGAGCGAGAAGGGCGACCTGCAACAGGCGCTGACCAAGGCCGAGAGCCGGGTGGTCAGGCTCGAGGACACGCTCGCCAACCGCGGCCGCGAGATCGCGGAGCTCGGCGCCAGGGTACAGCAGCTCGAGAGCGAGCGCGCGGCGCTCAGCGGCAGACAGCAGAAGTTGCTCGACGAGAAGCGCGCGCTCGAGCAGAAGACCCAGGAATACGATGCGCTGGCGGCCAAGCTCAAGGAGGAGGTCGACGCCGGCCGCATCGAGCTGACCAACCTGCGCGGGCGCATGGCGGTCAAGCTCAGCGACAAGGTGCTGTTCGCATCCGGCAGCGCCCGCATTCGGGACGAGGGCCGGCAGGCGCTCGCCAAGCTGGCCGAGGTGTTCAAGACCTTGCCCGGCAAGGCGCTGCGCGTCGAGGGACACACCGACAACGTGCCGGTGGCCAAGGGCGGCCCGCACGCCAGCAACTGGGATCTGTCGTCGGCGCGCTCGCTGGCCGTGGTCAACTATCTGCAGGAGGCGGGCATCGACGCCGCCCGCCTGTCGGCCGAGGCGTGCGGCCAGTATCGCCCGATCGCCAGCAACGACACGCCCGAGGGGCGCGCCCAGAACCGGCGCATCGAGATCGTGATCGTGCCCCTAGCTTCCTGACGCCCCGGCATCCTCCGCCGGCGGTGTTTTGCGCAGCCGCGCCAGCGCCTCGTCGATGCGCGGCCGATCGAAACCCAGCACGAGCTGGCCGCCGACGTCGATCACCGGCACCCCTGCCCCGGCCGCGCCGGCCGCCCGCAGCTTGGCGTCGAGCTCGCGGCCGGCGGCCGCAGAGGCTTCGACGTCGCGCTCGACAAAGGGGACGCCACGGCCCTTGAGGTAGGCCCGAGCCTGTTTGCAGAAACCGCACCACGGCGCCGAGTAGAGCACGACCGATGCGCCGGCCGCCGCGAGCGCAGCGGTGGTCCCGGCGGGCGGTCGCCGGTAACGGCTCATCGGCCTGGCGACAAAACGGCCCCAATCGTCGGGCCGCGTCAGGTCGGCAAAGTAGACAAAGCGGTCGGCCTGCCGCTGTTCGGGGGTCTTGGCCAGATCGACCACCATCACCCGCGATCGCAGCGGTTGCGGGATACCGGCCACGCGGTCGGTCGTGAGCGGCTGCCCGCTCTCGTCGAGCACCGACAGCAGGAGCGGACCCGAGTCGGGGCCAAACGCAAAAGGTTCGGGCAAAGCCGCCTCGACGTCACCAGCGGCCTGTTGCGGCGCCGGGCAGCGACCGCCCAGCACCGCTGGTATCGCGAGTAACACCGCGACCGTTGCCGCGATGCGCACTGCCATTGCCGCAACCTCCTGGCACGGGTCGGTGATACAATAGATCGCATCATGAGCACCCCCAAGGCGTATGCGGTCGCGCTCTCCCTGATTGCTGCCGGCTGCGGCGGCCCGCCTCTGGTCGTCGAGGACGCCGAGGTCCGGGTCTCGCTGGTCGAACCCGCAGCCAGCGGACAGCTACCGCTGTCGGCGAGCATCGAGGTCGTCGTCGCCGCCGAGACCACGGCCGGCCAGGTGTCGACCATCGTTCTCCACGTCGCGGTCGCCGATTGCGCGGCTGACCGATCGTGCGAGCGGCTCACGCTGTCGCGCGACGCATCCCAGTTCGAGAGCAACCGCGCGCGATTTTGCCTGGCCACCCACCTGGCGGCGGTCGACCTGTGCCCGGGCGAAGCAGAGCGGCTCAGCGTGGCCGGCCTGCGCGATGGACAGCAGCTACGGGTGTGGGCGACCGCCGTGGCCAGCAGCCAGAGCAGCCACGTCGGGCGGAGTGACGAGCGCAGCCTGACGCTGGTCGACGATCTGCCGCCGGTGGTGACCGCCACCGGTGGCATCGGTCTCGACGACGACATCTATGGGCCGGGCGACCGGATCTCGGTCGCGATCCAGGTGGTCGACGACCAGTCCGGGGTGGGCAGCGTGATGCTGCACAAGCGCGGGCTCGACGGCCTCATCGACGAGGACGAGGCCTGGGACGTGACGCCGGGCCTGACCACCGTCGTCGGCGCCACCACCATCGCCGTCCCGCGCGACTTCCTGTGCCCCGGCACCTTCTCCATCGAGGTCGACGTCGCTGACGCCGCCAGCCCGCCCAATGCCACGACCGTGGTTCTCGGGCCGGGGTGCATCGGTTTTTGCTCGGACTCCACACCGCCCGGTTTCGACAATGTCGAGCTCAGCTTCACGGGCCAGGCGCGCACCCCGCCGTACGCCACCACCGGCGAGCGGCTGACGCTCTCGTTCAAGCTCGACGACGATCTCCCTCCCGGGCGGCTGCCCGTCGTCGACCTGGTGCTGAACGGCCAGGTCATCGCGACCGCCGCCACCTCGGCGGTGGTGCACGAGCCCGGCATCCCGGGGGCCAGCTACGTCTATGTCTACACGGTCACCGGAGACGAGCCGCCCGGAAGCTACCAGGTACGCATCGAGGCGCAGGACACGCACTGCAACAGCGGACTGCTCGAGCTGCCGCTGGTGCTCGATTTCACCGAATCGCCAACCAACCTCAGGCTGTTCAACGACAACCGCAGCGCCGACTCGATCTCTCTCGACTGGGACATGCCCTTCACGGCGACCCCGCCGCGACTGCACCTCTTTTTTCAGCCGTACCAGACCACACCGTTCGAGAGCGACTACGTGGAGGTCCCGCTGCCGGCCGAGGCACCCCCCTTCGTTCACACCGGGCTCGCCGCGGCCACCCAGCACGCCTACCGTCTGGTCGCCGAGAGCGCGGTCACGGCCGGCCTGTTCACCGATGCCGTCGAGCTGCTTCCGGTCTGCACCCGGCCAGCGGTGCCGTCGCTGACGGTGGGCAAAAGGGCGCAAAATCAGATCGAGATCACGATCAACGGCGACGCCAATCCGAGCGGCAGCCAGCGGAGCCTCGCGTACTGCAACGTGATCGCCTGCGGCACGGGGAGCGGCTGCGTGGCCGACCCGGATCGATGCACGGTGCTCGGGCCGCAGACGATCGGCACGATGCAGGTCGAAGGTCTGACGGACGACACCTGCTACGCATTGGTCCTGACCGCTCTCGGCTGCGACAGCGATGCCACACCGACCACCGTCTGCGCGCTGACCCTGCCCAAGCCGGCCGCTCCCGGCTGGATCGAGGTCGCCAGCAGCACCAGCAGCTCGGTCACCTTCCGCTGGCAGCGCGTGGAGGCGGGAGAGGAAGATCCGGTCGTCGGCTACGGGCTGACGATCATGGACAGCGGTCCGGTCGGGCCCATCCCGCAGACCGCACCGGGTGTCGACCCGACCTACGAGGTGCGCGGCCTGGCGCCCGGTCAAAAGGTCCAGATCGCGGTGCGCGCCATACGGACCAGCGAAGCGATCGGCGACTACAGCCCATATGCCATTGGCCACGCGCTGGCGGTCGTGCCGCCGGCGCCGACCGGCCAGGCGCTGAGCTGGGACCGGCTCGAGCTCGCCCTCGACACCGGCCTCAACGGCGACGAGTGCGACACCAGCTACAGCATCGTCGACATCTCGACCGGTGCCTGCGTCGCCGTCGATGGCCACGAGGTGGCGAGCGCGGTCTTCGCGCCCATCGGCGACCACTGCCCCAGCCCGCACTTCTCTTCGGCGCTGGTGGTGTCCGGTCTGAGCCCGGACAGCGACCATGTGTTCGAGCTGGCGGCGCGCAATGGCGACGGCGTCGGCACCGCCGCAGCGCGCGGCTCCACCATCGTCACCCTGGCGCGCGTCCCACCCGCGCCGCAGGTTCGCAGCGACGGCAGCGGCGGGCTCTACGTCCTCATCGATTCGACCATCAATCCGCCCCGCACCCGGTACGCGATCGCGATCGGGGCGGACCGCTATGCCACGCTGCTCGGCCAGCTCGAGACCATGGCCTTCTTCGCGACGGTGCAGGAGTGGCAGGCGACCGCCGGCGGCGTGAACGTGGTCGGGCTGACTCCCGATACCCTCACCGAAGTCTCGCTCTTTGTCCAGAACGCGGCCGGCTTGACCTCGACCCAGCCATCGCCGGCCGCCACGGCCTGGACCGCGCCCGCTCCGCCGCTGCAGCTCGCAGCCGTCGCGAACGGCGCAAAGACGGTGTACATCAGCTACGCTCGCGGGGCCAATCCGTCCCGGACCAGGTTCGAGGTCCAGCGCCAGAATCCGCTTGTTTCCATGCTCCGCAGCGAGCTCTGGGCCGAGGACACCGGTGTCACGCCGGACGCTGTCTTCAGCTACCTGGTGCGGGCCGTCGGCCAGGAGTATCCCTCGCCGCAGCACTCGGCCTGGGTCGGACCGGTGTCGGCCACCACGCCGCCGGCGGCGCCGGCGCCGCCGCTCGTCGCGGCGACCGCTGACTCCTCGCAGCTCCAGCTCGCGCCGGCCCTCCGGGACGAGAACCCGGCCACCACACTGCTCGCCTTTGTGCTGGACGGTCGCTACGTGGGAGCAGACGGCGTTCTGGGTGGCACCACGCCCGACCCCCAGTCGTTCGTCGCCAAATCGGCGCTGACCGCTGTGACCGTCTCGGGGTTCACGCCGGCGTCGCTGCACAGCGCAAAGACCATGGCGCTCGGGATCGATGGCTCGCTGATCGAGGGCATCGCCGTCGACGGACACACGCGGCCAGCGCAGCCGGTGGGTCTCGTCGCCGCGACGAGCGACCCGCACCAGATCCAGCTCTCGTGGAGCGCCAATGGCAATCCGGTCGGCACCAGCTACCGGGTCGAGCGGTCGTTCGACGGCACCGCCTATGCCTTGCTGACGGTGACCACCAATGTCTACCTGGTCGACGGCAGCAGCACACCGCTGACCCCGGGTGCCACCTATCACTACCGCGTCCAGGCCCAGGTCACCGGCGCGACCAGTGACCTGAGCGCATCGGCCGCCGACACCACCTGGCCGGTCGGGCCAGCGGCACCGGTCGTCGGCATCCCGGCCAGCGGGGTCGCCGATGCGCTGCTGATCTCGCTCGCTACCGACGAAAACGACGCCTCGGTCGTGTACGCCATCCGGGTGCAGCTCGCCGGCGTCGACAGGTGGCTGTCGCAGACCGGCGCGCTGGGCGACACCGAGATCTGGCTTCCGCGAACGAGCTGGCACAACATCTTGACAAGCGGGCTGCAGCCCAACACCCAGTACGCGGTCACCGCGTTCGCGCGCAACAACGCCGGCGACCCGGATCAGATCGGCAGCTCGACGCTTCGCTACACCGGCGCGCTCGTTCCCGCGGCGCCGGGAGTGGTCGGATCGCTCGTGCGCAGCGACACCCTGCTGATCACCATCAACCCCGCGACACCGCCGAATCCGGCGACCACGCCGGTGGCGATCCGCGTCGACTGTGGCACCGGGCCGCTCCACGTGCAGCCCGACGGCACTCTGGCCTCGCCCCAGGTCTTTCGCGTGCCAGCGGACTGGGGCGCGACTGTCTCGGCGATCGGGATTTTGCCAAACAGGCAGTGCGCCGCCGCCGTGGCCGCCCGCAATCCGGACAACGTGGTGTCGCCGTTCTCGGTCGCGGCCAGCGCCTGGACCGCGCCCAACCCGCCGGCCCCGGTCAACGTGCTGGCTGGCCAGGTCGCTGTCGATCTCGATTGGAGCGCGACCCAGGAGGCCGCGAGCTATCGCGTCTATCGCTCGGACGACTGCAGTGTCTTTTCGTCACCGCAAGACATCGCCCCCCCGCACTACCGGGACAGCTCCCTGTCGGCAGACCATACCTACTGCTATCGCGTCTACGGGCTCAACGGAGACGACCCGCCGGTCCTGTCGCCCCAGTACACCCAGGTGACGGCGCACACGTTGGGACCGCAGCCGATCAAGCCCACCGACCTGGTGGTCAAGAGCGGGCCCGGCGCACAGGGCGCCACCAGCAGCGACAGTCCGGTGACCTCGCTGGTGCCCACTTTCTCGGCCACCCATCACGACGAGGCCGTGCCCACCGATGCGGTGCAGGTCCGGCTCGAGGTCGAGATCGACGACGGGTCATCGACCTCCGTTCGGTACTCGAGCCACAGCCTGGCGACCCCCGTCTCCAATGGCAGCCGAGTCCCCGACGAGGCCATGCCATACATCGTCAATCCACTACCATTTACGGCCGGCGACGGATTTGCCGCGCTCGGAGGCAACGGGCTCGACCGGATCTTCGTGCTCGAGGGCAGCAACTCATATCGCTTTCGCGCGCTCCATATCGGACGGAATGTCTGGTCGTCGCTCAACAACGCCCCGGCGCCTGCCAGCAGCGGCGCAGCCCTGGCGTACAATTCCGGCAACAACCGCATCTATGCACTGCTCCCCGGCACCTCCGGAAGCCAGGTTGTCATCTTCAATCCGAACACCAACAACTGGGGTGCCTCAAACCCGATTGGCTGCGGCACGGTCGGGGCCAACGCGGCGATCGCGACCGCCTATGTCAGCGGCGCGCCGATGCACTTCGTCTATGGCGGCAGCGGCGACGAGCTCCTGGTCTTCTACAGCAGCGCCTGGCACTGCGGCGTGCTACGACTGCCGTTCGGCGGCGGCCCGGGCACCAGCCTGGCGGTCATGGGCACTTCGCTGTTCGCGCTGCAGGGCGGTGGACAGCGCGGTTTCCAGGAGACCAGCCTCGAGGGAATCGAGGTGGCGGCAGATCTGTACAACGCCTGGACGGCGCTTCCCAACGCTCGGGCCAACGTCAACCTCGGCGGCGCGCTGATCGCCGAGCGCTCCAATGCAACCTCGTTGTACATCCTGACCGGTGGCGCCACCTCAAACGTCTATCGCTATTCCTTCCCCGCCGGGCAACCGGCCAGCGGCGACCATACGTTGCTGGCCACCCTGCCCGAGGCAGTTGGCACCTTTGGCGGCAATCGCCTGGTCTACTACGACACCGGCTCGCGCCTGTACGCGGTGTCCGGCGACTCGGAGAACATCTGGTACTTCGACTCGGGAGCGTCGCTCTTCACGGGCGCGCCGCGGTCGGCGGCCGACGACTCTGCAGAGCCTCTGGCGAGCGGCACGCGCTACCGGTTCCGCTTCACGTTCGCCGACGCCGACGGCTGGGGCACGACGAGCGACTGGCTGGTTTTTTCGGTCACCGTACCCTGAGCGCGGAGCGGGCTAGACCCACCACTCACTTCTGTCGATACCGTCCGACGGGGGGCCGGCGGAGGGCTTTTTTCGTTGTGCAGCAACGAGAAAAAGACTTCCGCCGATCAGCGGGGCCCCGTCGAGAATTGACTCAATTCAAGCGAGCGGTCGTCTAGAACTTGTACTTGGTGCTGATGGCCTCGGTCTGCGCCTTGAGCTCGCCGTACTTGGTGATCAGCTCGGCCTCCTTGGTCGCCAGCTCGCCATACTGATCGCCGAGCTTGCCCTCGTCCTCGGGCGCCGGGTTGTCCTTGGCGGTGTCGAACCAGGCCACCACCTCGTCGTGCTGCTTGGTCAGCGGTTCGAGCTGGGCCTTGAGCTCGTCGCGGGTCTTGGTCAGGTTGCCAAAGGTCTTGTCCTTCTTGGCCTTGGGAGTGGCCTTGTCGAACCAGGCCTGGAACTCGCCATCGGCATCGTTGATCTGCTTGAGAAGTTCCTGAAACTTGGTCTCGGCCACCTCCTTGCTCGCGGCGAACGCTGTCTTGCGCGCCTCGAGCTCCTTGGCCTCGGCCTCGGCCTTGGCCTTCTCGGCGTCCTCGGCCGCCTTCTGCGTCTCGTCGACGGCCTTGGCCACGTCACCCGGAACCTTGACGCCGGTCGAGGAGCAAGCCAAGAGACCGACCGCCGCCAACGCAACCACCGCAGTGAACAACACTCGCATCGCCACCCTCCTCCATCGCGCCGGCTCATCAACGTCGACGCTGAGTGGGACCACACCACACTTCAGGATAAAAGTCGAGTCGCTGGCTCCGGAATGAGCGTCCGGCCACCGCGCGTTGTGATCTCGGGGTGCCGAGAATGCGAAAGCTCATGACCGTGGGTACGCGCTGGCCGATCCGCGGCCAGCGACGGCGGTGCTCGCTGCTGGTGGCGCTGGCGGCGAGCGGGATCGCGGCCGTCGCCGCCGGCCACGGGTTCGAGGTCGACGGCATCGCGACCGAGTGGCTCGACCGCGGGCCGCCAGCCGACAACCTCGGCCTGATCGCGCGCGACGCCGCGGGCGAAGGAGAGTTCATCTGGCGCGATCGGGTCGGTGACGAGCGGACCGACCTGGCCCGGCCCGACGGCGAGCTCGACCTGGTCGAGGTGCGGGTGGCGGGCGGCCGTGCGCTCGGCCAGCCCGGTCTCGGGATCCTGATCCGGACCCACGCCGCACCCGGCCCCGATGCGCAGTTCCAGATCGCGATCGACCTCGACCGCGGACTCGGCTCCGGCCGCGCCTGGCTGGTGGCCGAGGCCGACACCCGCGTCGCCGAGGACGCGCGCTGGGAGCATCTGCTCCAGACCCGCTTTGGGGAGTGCCCGGACGCGGTCTGCAGCGCCCGGATCTGGCACGCGACCGGATTCTCGTTCGACGACACCGCCCTGGCCAGCCGCGGCGAAGACGGTATCGAGGTCTTCGTGCCGTGGTCGAGCCTCGATCTCGGCGCGCCACCGCAGCACCCGCTGCGCTTCACCGTGGCGTCGCTGCGGGCCGACCTCGATCAGCGCACCGTCGACCTCGGCGGACCCGACGTCTCCAACGCGATCGACGTCGTCAGCGACGGCGGTCGGCCGGCGGCGGCACGGGTCAACACCTGGACCGAGGTGGCCGATCAGTGCATCGACCACCACTTTGACGTCTTCTTCGATCGGGCCGACGGCGAGGTCTACCCGCCCCTGCTGATCGACCGGCTGGTCACCGATCGCAGCCCCGGCGGCGGCGGGCCGTGGATCGCGGTCTTCAACCAGAGCCCGCTCGAGCTGTTGCTCGAGGGCTACCAGATCGGCGACGAGGAGACCGTTGGCGGCGACGAGGGAATGGCGCGTTTTCCGATCAGCACCATCCGCTCCCTCGACCGCGCGGTGGTGGCCTGGCGGGCGAGCCGCTTCCGCTCGGCCTTCGGCCGGCGCCCGGACTTCGAGCTGATGGGCAGCGACCCGGCGGTTCCCAATCTGGCCGCCGTCCCGTCCTGGGCGAGCGGCGCCGTCGAACTGAGCAGCGCCGGCGACGAGGTGCTGCTGCTCGACCGTTGGAACACCATCGTCGACGCGGTCAGCTATGGCGAGGGTCGGTTTTCGGGGGTGGTGCCGCACACGCCGCCGGGCCGCGGCCGCCTGCTGTTGCGCAG
>JAFGSX010000272.1 GCA_016934455.1 Deltaproteobacteria bacterium | reverse complement strand
CTCCAACCCCTGCTTGGCCTCGGGATTGTCGGGCTGGCGCGTCAGCGCCTCCTGAAAGGCGCGGCGCGCGTTATCGACGTCGTCCTCCAGCAGCGCCTGCATGCCCTGCAAGGCGAACTGCCGCGCCTGGTCGGCCTGCGAGTTCTTGACCTGGGTCAGGTAGAAGATCAGCGCGGCCAGGCCGAGCAGCACCACGATCAGGCCGGCGCCGGCCAGCAGCCAGCCGGCTGAGCCAAAGCGCGGGGGCTGGCCCAGACCCGCCAGGTCTTCGAGCCCCGCACTCTCGTCGAGGGCCGACGATCCGTAGGCGCGCATCGCCGGCTGTACCGGGTGGCGCTGCGACGCCGGCAGCTCGATACCGCGCGGCTGATGGCCGCGCGGCTGCGCGCGCGCCTCAAACTCCTTGAGCTCGGAGAGCAGGGTCTCGGTCTCGGGCCACAGATCCTTGGGCTTGGGCGCTGGCCGCGGCGGCACCACCGAGACCTCGCGCCGGGTCTGACGCGCACCGCCGAGCGGGGTGAAGGTGAGCGCCGAGTTGCCGATCTCGATCCGATCGCCGGGCTTGAGCGTGGCCTGCTGGATGCGCTTGCCGTTGATGCGCGTGCCGTTGCCCGAGCCGAGGTCCACCACGACCACCTCGCCGCGATGGACGCGCACCTCGACGTGCTGGCGGCTGGCCGCGATGTCCTTGAGCACGAAGTGGTTGTCGCGGCCGCGGCCGATGCCGAAGACGCCCTCGGTCAGCGTCAGCCCGAGCCCCTCCTCGGGTCCCGAGACACAGGTCAGCACTCCGACCGGTGACTGCCCGTCATTCTCGACCGCCACGGCCAGACCGGATGCGCCGGCGCTGCGGGGGCGGGCGGCGGCCGGCGCTGCGCTGCGCCGCGGCGCCGCCGACGGACTAGCATGCCGGCTCGACCGCACAGCGCGCTCGACTCCGTGCGGCGCGATATCGATGTCGTCGCCGTTGCCTTCGTCGTCTGGCACCACCGTACGCGGGAGCCGCGAGCTGCGGGAGTGATGCGCCCACGCCGAGTCCTCCTCGAGGTCGGCCCTGAGCTCGGACCGCACGCCGCGGCCGTTGCCCGGGGCAGGCTGCCGCGTCGGGCGGTGTCCGGGTTGCTGGCTGGGCCTGCGCTTGTTCATCCCTGGCCTGTCTGCCCCACGCGCTTCGCTCGCCGCCAACCGTAGAAACGTGCCGACAAGGCACACACATCTACTGCAGCGGGTACACCCATCCGCCACACGACCGCCGCAAGACCGACGGTCCCCGATCAAAGTATAGGGTGTCGGCCCTTAGCGATCAATAAACCGTTCACAGCACAAGGAGTTAGCATGGCGCCCTGGCCGCTTCAAAAAGGCCTGCGGACACCCGTGCGGTCACTTGAACTTGGCCTCCTGGCCGCGGACCAGCCGGCCCAGGTTGTCGCGGTGGCGAGCCACGATCAGCGCCGCGATGGCCGCCTCGGTCGCCAGCAACCACCAGACCGGATCGATCAGCGCGGTCGCCAGCAGCGTCGAAGCCAGCAGCGTCATCGAGCCCAGCGACGAGATGCGCAGCAGCGCGAAGATGGCGGCGTAACAGACCGCGCCGATGGCCGCCGCCAGCGGGGCCAGCGCGGCGAAGACGCCAAGCCCGGTGGCCACCCCCTTGCCGCCCTTGAACCCGAGATAGATCGGAAAACAGTGGCCGGCCACCGCGGCCAGCGCCACGCCGCCCAGCCACGGCCCTTCGATGCCGAGCGCGCGCGCGCCGAGCACCGGCAGCAGCCCCTTGAGCGCGTCGAGGAGCAGGGTCAGAGCGCCCAGCTTCTTGCCGGCGACGCGGACCACGTTGGTGGCGCCGATGTTGCCCGAGCCCCCGGTCCGCACGTCGGCGCCGGCGAGCAGCCGCGTCACCAGCAACCCGAACGGAATGGCGCCGATCAAATACGCCAGCGCGACCGCGATCGGCGTCAGCCACCCAGCCGTCACCGCTCCCTCCTGTGCGTCCCTGTGTATGCCGGCGGCCCGGCATTGTCGAGCGCGGCGCGCGACGCTAGATTGCATGGCGGGAGACGCCTGTGAAATCCAAAGCTGTCTGGCGGCGGG
This sequence comes from Deltaproteobacteria bacterium, assembly GCA_016934455.1. Lineage (GTDB taxonomy): Bacteria > Myxococcota > JACRCW01 > JAFGSX01 > JAFGSX01 > JAFGSX01. Next base: position 5,896 of record JAFGSX010000272.1, on the reverse strand, counting down.
GGTTGAGATGGTCGGCGCTGGCCGCGATCGTCGCGCTGCTGGTGGTGACCATCGTCAACAGCCGCGGCGGTCTGCCTCCGGGCACCGCGGTGCCGGCGATCGTCGGCGAGCTGCTGGATGGAACCGCTTTCTCGAGCGCCGGCTTCGGCGGCCGGCCGGCGGTGATCAACTTCTGGGCCACCTGGTGCCCGCCCTGTCTGGCCGAGCTGCCCGAGTTCGAGCGCGCCCACCGGACCTACGGCGATCGCGTCGCCTTCGTCGGGCTGGCCCTCGAGTCGGGCTCGCGCCGCGAGGTGGCCGAGGTGGTCCAGCGCTTCGGCCTCAGCTACCCGATCGTGCTGCCCCGCCCCGAGGTCCAGGGCGCCTTTCGCATCACCAGCTTCCCGACCACGATCGTCGTCGCGCCGGACGGCCGGGTGGCGCACTGCCACGCCGGCACCGTCGATTTCGAGCTGCTGACGCGGGAGCTTGCGCCGCTGCTCGACCCGGGACAGAGTTAGGGCGTGCGCTCATTTCTCGTCGAGATCGATGACCCGATCGCGCCGTTTGGCGAGCCGGCGCGGCAGGCCTGCGTCGGCGGCTCGTCGCTCGCTCAGTTCACCGCCGACAACCTGCGGCGGCTCGGCCTGAGCAGCAGCCGGGTGCGCAGCGTCGACCAGGTGCCGGCCGGCGGCGAGCCGCTGCTGATCCTGCACGACAACCTGTTGGTCACCCGGCGGGCGCTGCGCAGCTTCCTGCGGCGCGCGCGCCGGCGCGGCGGCGCGCAGCGGCTGGCCCTGCCCGACAGCCTGCTGCTGCAGCGCTACCACCACCTACAGCGGCTCGAGCGCGACGCGGCCGACCGCTGGCTGTTCGACGCCTGGTATCTCGATCCGGCGGCGATCGCCGCGGCGGGCAGCGCAGCGGCGGCGATGCGACAGGCCGGCGCGCTCGAGCCCGAGTTCAAGGAGCGGCGAGTCCGGGTGGCGGTGCCGCGCCACATCGTCGGCCAGGACGGCTACGAGCACCCGGTGACGACGACGATCGCCCTGCGCATCCGGCACTGGGTGCACATCCTGTGGGCCAACAACCTGATGCCACAGACGCGGCTGGTCGAGCGCATCACCGAGGCGCCGCTGCGCACGCTGTGGCGGCTGCTCGGCTGCGGCGGGTTGAGCCGGTCGGCGATCGCACAGCGCGCCTGCGGCCGCTTCAGCTACCTGGGCCGCGGCTGCCGCATCCACCCGACCGCTCGGCTCGAGTACTCGGTGCTCGGCGACAACGTCCAGGTCGGCGCCTTCGCGCTGGTGCGCGGCTCGCTGATCGGCAGCAACACGGTCGTCGAGGAGCGTTGCGACGTCTGTCACTCGGCCCTCGGCCCGGACAACTTCGTCTCGCGCAACAGCGTGCTGATCATGTGCGCCAGCTACGATGACGCCGACGTCTGCGTCGACGGCATGCAGTTCTCCCTGTGCGGACGCGGCGCGGCGCTGACCTCGTTCGTGCGGCCGATGGACATGAACTACGGAGCGCCGGTCAGCGTGCTCGACGACGGCCAGCCCGTCGCTTTGCCCGGCCACCTGCTCGGCTCCTGCTTTGGCCACCGCACTTTTGTCGGCCCGGACGTCGCCATCCGGCCGGGCCGCGCCATTCCCAATGGCGCCGTGATCCTGCCGCCGCCCGAGGACTCGCTCGGCCGGCTGCCCACCGACTGGCCAGCCGGCCAACCGGGTGTGGTGCGCGGCGGTCGTCTGGAGCCGCTGGACCGGCGCGATGACCGTTGATGACGCCGCTGCGCGCTGCGGATGCACGACCGACCCGGACTTTGCTAGACTCGCTCCTTGTGGAGGGCAGCGCGATGCGCAAATGTTGTTGCGTCCCGTTGGGGCTCCTGATCGCCGTCGGCTGCATCTCGGTCCCGCCGCCCGAGGATCCACCGACCAGCGCGCGCAAGGCCACCGCCACCGTCGACAGCAGCGGCCGCATCATCGCCGGCGGCAACCTGGTGATCTCGATCCCGGCCGGGGCGATCGCCGAGGGCGAGCGCGTCACGGTCACCATCGACGCCATCCGGGGCGCGCCGGCGCTCCACCTGAGCGAGGCCTACCTGGTCGAGCCGGCGGGCCGGACCTTCCTGCTGCCGGTGAAGATCACCTACAAATTCCAGGAGTCCGATGTCGCCGACGTCAGCGATCGCGGGGCGCTCTTCGTCGGCGTGGCGGTCGGCAATGACTGGCAGCCGCTGGCCGCTCAGGATTCCAGCGTGGCGCTGCAGCTCAGCGGCGAGGTGACGCACTTCTCGACCTTTGGCCTGATCGATCCCAACGCCCCGCTCGACGCCGGCGTGGTCGCGGACGCCGGCGGCAGCGACCGGGCACGCCCAGACGCGGCGCCGTTAGATCGCCCTGCGGCCGACACCCACCGCAGCGACAGCAGCTCGCCGTCCTCCGAGATCCAGGTGCGCCTGACCTGGGCCGGAGCCAGCTCGGACTTCGACCTGCACCTGCTGCGGGTCGACGCCGCCGAGTTCACCAACGACGACTGCTATTACAGCAACTGCAAGGCCAACCCGTTGCTGCCCGGCATCCCGACGCTCGACTGGCCTCCCGCCGGAGAGGTCGGCGATCCGCTCATGGACATCGACGATATAGATGGCAGCGGGCCCGAGAACATCACACTCGCCCAGCCCGCCAACGAGACCTACGTGGTGGGAGTCCACCTTTACGACCTCCACCAGGACACCCTGCCGATCAGCTACACCGTCCAGGTCTTCTGGCGCGGCAGCTCGATCCTCGACCTCACCCGCAGCGCCACCCGCTGCGACGACTACGTGGACCTGGCCGACATCGAGGTCAGCGGCTACGGCAACAACGTCAGCGCCACCCAGCGCAGCGACGCCCCGGCGCCGGCCGGCCGCGGCAACTGCGTGTTCACGGACCAGTGAGACCACGGGGCAACCAGCGTGACACGTCAGATCGACCACATCGGCATCGCCGTCAATGACCTGGAACAGGCGCTCGAGTTCTGGGACCGACAGCTCGGCATCAGGTGCGCCCACATCGAGGAGCTGCCCGAGCGCGGCGTGCGCGTGGCCATGCTGCCGGTCGGCGACACCCGGATCGAGCTGCTGGCCCCGCTGGGCGACAAATCCGAGATCGCGGCCGCCCTGGCCAAGCGCGGGCCAGGTCTGCACCACCTGTGCCTGCGCAGCGACGACGTCGACGCCGATCTGACCAGCCTGGCCGCGGCCGGGGTGCGGTTGATCGACGAGCGCGGCCGCCCCGGCGCCGGCGGCTGCCGCGTCGGCTTCGTCCATCCCAAGGGCAGCGGTGGGGTGCTGCTCGAGCTGAGCCAGCCCGAGCCGCGTTGACGCTTTTTTTCCGCTGTAGCGGCGCGGGCATGTATGCCAACATGCCGACCGGCGATGCGGTCGCCGTCTCGCCGGTTGACGCTTGCTCGCGCGAGGTCCACACGCTGCGATGGCCAGACAGGTCCGCCAGGTCCAGCCCATTCTCGAAGCGCTCTCGTTGCCGGCGCTGGAGATGCTGCACGTGCTGGAACCGGCGGTCGGCCGTATCATCGGCACCGCCGTGATCAAGTTCGCCTGCGCCAAGGCTGACGTCGACCCGGCAGCAATGCAATACAGCGACATCCCGAGTTTGATCCCATCGATCGAGCGCTCGCTCTCGCTGTACGAGCGATCGACGGAGATCGGCGACGTGCTGCGGAGGCTGTCGGACGTCGCAGGCGCCGGAGGGGTGAACCGTGAGTGAGCTGGTCTTTGGCATCGACTTCGGCACCACCTACAGCACGGTCGCCGTGTGCGAGGGCGGCGGCGCGGCACGGGTGGTCGAGGGCGCGGGCGGCGACCGGGTGACGCCCTCGGTCGTCTACTATGCCCAGGACGGCAGCCGGGTCGTCGGCGAGCATGCGATCAGCCGCGGCGTGCTCGAACCCGACCGCACGATCACCGGCATCAAGCGCCTGATCGGCCGCGCCTTCGACACCCGCGTGGTGCAGGACTTCGCCAAGACGATCCCTTACGCCATCGAGCCGGACGACCAGCGCTACTGCGTGGTGCGCGTCGGCGACCGCCGCCATCCGCCGGGCGAGATCGCGACCGCCATCTTCTCGGAGCTGCGCGATCGCGCCAAGGCTGCCACCGGCGCTTCGGTGATCACCGCGGTCATCACCGCGCCCGCGCACTTCGGCGCCGCCGAGCGACGCGGCATCCACGCGGCCGCCACCCGGGCCGAGATCGACGTGCTGCGCGTGTTGACCGAGCCGACCGCCGCCAGCGTCGCCTACGGCGCGCGCGCCAAGGCGGGCGAGCGGGTGCTGATCTTCGACCTGGGCGGCGGCACGCTCGACGTCACCGTGCTGCGCATCGACGAAGACGTGCACGAGATCCTGGCCGTGGGCGGGCACCCGCTGCTGGGCGGCCTCGACTTCGACAACGCGCTGTGCGAGGAGCTGGAGTCGCAGATCCTGGTGCAGACCGGCCTCAACGTGCGCGATCAGCCGGTGGCGCACCGCCGCCTGCTGCTGACTACAGAGCAGATCAAGCGCGAGCTCTCCGACGTCGCGCACGTCGACCGGACGCTGCCGCAGCTTCTCGAAGGCAAGGACGTGCGCCTGACCTACACCCGCGCCGCCCTCGAGATGCGCATCTCGCGTCTGGTCGACCGCGCCATCGAGATCGCCCAAAACGTGCTGCGAGACAGCGGCATCCACAAGCAGGAGCTCGACCGCCTGCTGCTGGTCGGCGGCTCGACCCGGGTGCCGCTGGTGCGGCGGCGGCTCGAGGAAGAATTCGGCAAGATCCTGTCGCACGCGGTTCACCCGCAGGAGGCGGTCGCGCTGGGCGCGGCTCAGTTCGCCGCCACCCTGGGCACCTCGCGGGCGATGCGGCTGCTCGACGTGCTCCCCGCCTCGGTGGGCATCGCCGACAGCCAGGGCCGCATGATCAGCCTGATCAAGCGCAACTCCACGCTGCCGTGCGAGGGCAGCTTCGAGATCGAGTTCGGTGGCCAGGAGAGCCGACAGCTCGTCGTGTTTCAGGGCGAGCAGGAGTTTGTCGACGACAACGAAGCCATCGGCATGGTCAACCTGCTGGTCGACAACGACCCGGTCGAGCGCGCTCTGGTCACGGTCCGCGCCGACGGCGAGGGCATGGTGACCGTCTCGGCCTTCGACGCGGCCAAGGGCCGCGTGCTGCGCACCCAGTTTAGCCTGCGCGTAGCGCAGCGCCTCAGCGCCTGGGCGCGCTGACCATTTGAGGTGAACGATGACGAGGATGCTCCTGTGCTGTGCGCTGTGCCTGCTGCCGGCCGCCGCCGCGGCGCAGCCAGCGAGTGGATCCGCCCCGGCGACCGAGCCCGCCGCCGCGAGCCAGCCGGCCCCGCCGCCGCCGAGCATCGCCCCGGCCTCGCAGCCAGCGGCCGAGACCGAGGCCGAACGCGAAGAGCTCAAGGCCGAGCTCAAGGCCGAGTTGCGCGACGAGATGAGGCTCGAGGTGCGGCGCGCGGCGCAGGAGGCGGCGCTCGGCAAAAAAGCCGAGAGCGTCTGGAAAGAGGAGTCGTGGATCGACGAGATCAAGCCCGAGCTCAATTACCTCGAATTCGACGGCTACCTGCGCACCCGCATGGTCCTGTTCCAGCGCGCGCACCTCGGTACCTACGACGACCAGGCGCCGATCGACCCCGACGATCCGACCGCCGGTACCCGCGTGCGCGCCACCTCGGCCGTGCCGCCGCCGACGCTGTATCGCCGCGACGCCGAGAACACCGACACCCTGACCAGCGCCAACATGCGGTTGCGGCTGCAGCCGACGCTCAACATCAGCGAGGACATAGCAGTCCACGCCACGGTCGACCTGCTGGACAACCTGGTGCTCGGCAGCACACCCGACGCGCTG
>JAFGSX010000271.1 GCA_016934455.1 Deltaproteobacteria bacterium | reverse complement strand
GGCGCCAAGCGCAAGAAGGCCATCGCCGCCAAGGGCTCGACTCCGTCCGCAGAGAAGCTGTTCGAGGTGAAGAAGGGCTGACCGCGGGGTCACCTTTCGTCGGAGCTGTCCTCGCCCACGCTGTCGTCCGCGGCGAAGATCTCGTCGCCTTCCTCGCTGAAGCCGTCCAGCTCGTCCTCGACCTCGTCGTCGTCGGAGAGGTGCCCGAGATCGCTGCCGATGGCCACCTCGTCGTCGCGATCGTCCTCGTAGTCGTCGTCGCCGAGCACCGAGCGCAGGTTGAGCACTCCGTCGCCGTCGTCGATGGCGCTGCGGCGAGCGCCGCCGCGGGCCTCGGCTCCGGCCTCGCGCGGGTTCCAGCCGCACTTGGGGCAGCTCGGGTGGGCCTTGCCCAGGTCGTAGAACTTGGTGCCACAGCTCATGCAGGCGTACTTGTTGCCGAGTTTGGGTTTTGGCATGCGCGCCCTCGGATGCGCTCAACTGCACCAGCTAGGTGCGCCAGAGCGCGGAGTGCACCTCCGATCTCGCACTTGTTTCATACCTCTCCAAACGGTGTCAAGATGGTTGGTTGACCGAGGTGCGTGCCATGCAGACCGTCGATTTTCTCGTCATCGGATCCGGCCTCGCTGGCCTGACCTTCGCCGCCAGCGCGCCGGACAAGCTGTCGGTCCTGGTGCTGACCAAGCGCCAGCGCGACGAGACTGCGACCGCGCTGGCGCAGGGCGGCGTGGCCGCCGCCATCGGCCAGAGCGACAGCTTTGACGAGCATTTTCGCGACACGGTCGACGCCGGCGCCGGGCTCTGCCGCGAGGAGGTGGTGCGCAGCTACGTCCAGAGCGGGCCGGCGGCGATCCAGGTGCTGCGCGATGCCGGCGTAAATTTCACCACCGCGGAGTCGGGCACCGAGAGCGAGCTGGCGCTCGGACTGGAGGGTGGCCACCACCGGCGGCGGATCGTGCACGCGGCCGACGCGACCGGCGCCGAGGTCGAACGCGCCATGCTGGCGTGGTGCGCGCGCCGTCCCAATGTCCAGGTGCTCGAGCACCACATCGCGGTCGACGTGATCACCGCCCGGGGCCAGGGCCAGGACCGGGCCGACGATCGGGCGCTGGGCGCCTACGTGCTCGACGAGCAGACCGGCGAGGTCAAGACCTTTGGGTCGCGCCGGGCGGTGGTTCTGGCGACGGGAGGCAGCGGCAAGGCCTACCTCTACACCTCCAATCCGGACACCGCGACCGGCGACGGCGTGGCGCTGGCGTTCCGGGCGCGGGTGCCCATCGCCAACATGGAGTTCGTGCAGTTCCACCCGACCTGCCTGTTCCATCCGCAGGCCAAGGCGGTGCTGATCTCGGAAGCGCTGCGCGGGGAGGGCGGCGAGCTCAAGCGGCTCGACGGCACGCCCTTCATGGGGAGCTACCACGCGCAGGGATCGCTGGCGCCGCGCGACATCGTGGCCCGGGCGATCGACGCCGAGCTCAAGCGCAGCGGCGACGACTGCGTCGTGCTCGACATGACGCACCTGGCCCCGGATTTTCTGGAGCAGCACTTTCCCAATATCCACGCCACCTGTCTGCGCTACGGCATCGACATGCGCCGGCGGCCGATCCCGGTGGTGCCGGCAGCCCACTACCAGTGCGGCGGTGTGCTGGTGGACGTCGACGGCCGCAGCGCGCTGCCCGGCCTGTTCGCATTGGGCGAGTGCGCCTGCACCGGTCTGCACGGCGCCAACCGCCTGGCCTCCAACAGCCTGCTCGAGGCGGCGGTGGCGGCCCAGCGCGCGGCCACCGTGGCCGCCGACCTGCCGGGGGTCGATCTCGGTCGGATCCGGCCCTGGGATCCGGGGCAGGCGGTGGAGCAGGACGAGCGCGTGGTGGTGGCGCAGAACTGGGACGAGCTGCGGCGCTTCATGTGGAACTACGTCGGCATCGTGCGCACCGATCGCCGCCTGTACCGGGCGCAGCGCCGCATCGACCTGCTGGACGAGGAGATCCGCGAGTATTACTGGCGGGTACAGGTCGACCGCGACCTGCTGGAGCTGCGCAACATCGCCAACGTGGCGCGCCTGGTCGTGGCCAGCGCGCTCTGCCGGCGCGAGAGCCGCGGCCTACACTTCAACGTCGATTGCCCGGAGCGCGACGATGTCGGTTTTGGCGCCGTCGACACGGTGCTGGTGCGCGGCGCCGGATCCGAGGTCGTGTACCAGCCTTTTCTCGGCCGCCACGATCGACCGGTCTCCTGGCCGGGCTGGTCGTCCTGAAGAACTCAATCCGCACCGGTGGCGGTCTCGACGTCGAGATCGGGCGCCACCCGGCGCAGTCGGTCGATTCCGATGGCGCCCTGGCGCAGCAGCAGCGGCCGGGGCCCGCTCAGGTCGACGATGGTGGACGGCTGTCCGCCGGGGGTGGCGCCCTCGAGGTAGCCGGCGATCGCGGCGCGCACCTCGGCATCGATCTGCCCGGGGCGCGTCGGCTCGCGGTTGCCGGCACGGTTGCAGCTTGTCGACGTCAACGGTCGGCCCAGGCCGGCCGCGAGCGCCCGCGCCACCGGATGCGAGCTGACGCGGACGCCGATGGTCGAGCCACCGGCGCGCAGGTTGAGTGGTACCTCGGGCTTGACCGGTACCACCAGGGTCAGCGGCCCGGGCCAGAATGCGTTGGCCAGGGCCAGGCCGACCCCGCGCAGCGGATGGGCGACCTGCGTCAGCATGTCGGTGTCGGCGATGACGACCGAGATCGGTTTGCGGCCGCGCCCCTTGATGGCGCGCAGCGTCTCGACCGCCGCCTCGTCGAGCGCATCGGCGCCCAGCCCGAAGAAGGTCTCGGTCGGGTAGGCCACGACGTGGCCGGTCCGCAGGAGCGCGATCGCCTGCTGCAGATCAATAGGCATTGCGCGAGATAAAACCTCCCAGCGCGGTGCGCGCCAGGATCTTGAGGTCGAGCCAGAGCGACCAGTGCTCGATGTAGTAGAGATCCCGCTCGATGCGCTTGTGCAGGCTGGTGTCGCCGCGCCAGCCTTCGACCTGAGCCAGGCCGGTGATGCCGGACTTGACCTTGTGCCGCAGGTTGTAGTGCTTGATCTCCTTTTTGAACTGGTCGATGAAGACCGGCCGCTCGGGGCGCGGCCCGACCAGGCTCATGTCTCCCCTGATCACGTTGAGCAACTGCGGCAGCTCGTCGACCGAGAGCTTGCGCATCCACTTGCCGACGACGGTGGTCCGGTCGTCGTCGGACTTGGCCCAGACGGCGCCGGTCTTGATCTCGGCGTCGACGCGCATCGATCGAAACTTGAGCATCTTGAAGACGCGGCCGTCGAGCCCCATGCGCTCCTGGCCATAGAAGACCGGGCCCTTGCTCGTCGCCTTGACCAGAGCCGCGGCGATCGCCATCACCGGCGAGACGAGCAGCAGCGCCAGCGATCCGAGGGCCAGGTCGAAGGTGCGTTTGGCGACCGCGTCCCAGCCGACCGCGGGCCCGTGTTGCAGATGGACCAGCGGCAAGCCGTAGAAATCCTCGACCCCGCCGCGCAGCGTGTAGTAGGGGACCAGGTCGGGCACCACCTTGATGTCGACCATCTCCTCGCCCAGCGCGGCCAGCGCATCGGTGATGCGGTGCTGCTGTTCGAGAGGCAGCGCCAGGTAGACCTCGTCGATCTCGAGGTCGCGCACCAGCCGGCCGAGTTCGTCGTAGCGACCGATCACGGCATGGCCGGCGACCACCGCCTCGGGCGCGGGCTGATCCTGGTCCAGCAGCCCCACGATCTTGACCCGCAGATAGGGATTCTGGTCGAAGCGCTCGACCAGCGCGACCGCGGTCTGGCCGGTGCCGACCACGATCGCGCGCCGCGGCGCGTGCAGCCGCCGCCGCCGGGTGAAGATCAGGCGCCAGGCGAGACCGCGGGTCAGCGCCAGCCCGACAAAGCTGAACAGGCCGAACAGGCCGATGGTCAGGCGCGAGTAACGCAGCTCGCGAAAGAAGTAGAAGACGGCCACCAGACAGACGACGCCGATCAGCGTCGCCTTGAGCAGCAGGAACAGCTCTTCCAGGTGGCGCGCGGTGCGGCGCCGATCGTAGAGGCCGCTCCAGCGGAAGACCAGCGTCCAGATGACGGCGATCGACACCACCGTCGCCAGGGTTTCCTCGGCCGGGCTGACGCCGAGCCGGACCGGGATCAGCGACTGCCAGAAGAATCGCGTCTGGTAGGCGATGGCAAAGGTGGTCAGCACCACGGCCATGTCGAACAGCCAGAGCAGCGAGGCGTAGAACTGGTGGTGCTTCTTTAGCATCTGGCGATTCAACTAGATTTGGAGCTGTTTGGCCAGAAAGGTGAACGCGAGCGCCCACATGAAGGCGCGCTGCTCGTTGTTGGCGGCGGCACCGTGGCCGCCCTCGATGTTCTCGTAGTAGATCACGTCGTGGCTCCATGCGGCCATGCGCGCCATCATCTTGCGGGCGTGACCCGGGTGAACGCGGTCGTCGCGCGTCGACGTGACGAACAGAGTACGCGGGTATTTTACCGTCGGCTTGACGTTCTGGTACGGCGAGTACCTGGAGATGGCAGCCCACTCCTCGGGATTGCCGGGGTCGCCGTACTCGGCCATCCACGATGCGCCGGCGTGCAGGATCGAGAAGCGCTTCATGTCGAGCAGCGGCACCATGCAGACGATGGCGCCGAACAGCTCGGGCCGCTGGGTCAGCATGACTCCCATCAGCAGGCCGCCGTTGGAGCCGCCCTCGATGCCGAGCCGCCGGGGGCTGGTCACCTGGCGCGCGATCAGGTCCTCGGCCACCGCGGCGAAGTCGTCGTAGGCGTTCTGGCGCTTGGTCTTGAGCGCGGCCTGGTGCCAGGACGGGCCGTACTCGCCGCCGCCGCGGATGTTGGCCTGCGCGAAGACGCCGCCGCGCTCCAGCCAGCCAGCGCCCATCGACGCGCTGTAATACGGCTCGAGCGAGATCTCGAATCCACCGTATCCGGTGAGCAACGTCGGGTTGTTGCCGTCGAGCTTGAGCCCCTGCCGCGACACCTGGAAGTAGGGAACCCTGGTGCCGTCCCGGGAGGTGGCAAAGTGCTGCTCGACGACGAGACCGCTGGCGTCGAAGAACGCCGGGGATTGCTTGAGCTGCTGCGGCTTGCGGCCGAGCTTGGCGTACGACAGCGTGGTCGGGAGCGTGAAGTCGGTGGCCGTGAACCAGTAGTCGTCCGAGTCGTTGTCCTCCACCGCGCTGGCGTCGAACGATCCGATCCCCTGGGTGGCGAGAGGCTGCGACGTCCACTTGCCTCCCTTGCCGCGCTTCCAGATGTAGAGCTTGTTGTGCACGTCCTCCAGCTCGTTGACGATCAGCGCGCTCTTGAGATTCGCGGTCGCGTCGAGAGACTTGTTGGCGGCGGGCGTGAAGATCGAGACGAAGTCCCGCTTGCCGGCGCGGAAATCCTTGATCGGGGCGGCCAGCAGCGAGCCCTTGGGCCAGGTCTTGTCGCCGATGGTCCAGTCGTCGCGCAGCGTGACCAGAAGCTGGCCGTTCCAGGTGCCGATATTTGCCGAGAGCGGCACCTCTATGCGCTGCAGCTTGCCGCCCTCGAGCAGGAAGACCTCGGTCTCGTAGAAGGTGATGCTGCGGTAGACAAAATCGTAGACGTGGCCGTGATCCCAGGAACGAGCGGCGCCCGACGCCACGTCGGCGGCCTTGCCCTCGAACAGAGTCTTGGCGTCGGCCAGCGGCGTGCCGCGCTTCCACTCCTTGGCGATGCGCGGGTAGCCCGAGTCGGTGAGCGAGCCCGGGCCGAAATCGGTGCCGACGTAGATGGTATCCAGGTCTTTCCAGGCGACGCTCGACTTGGCCTCGGGCAGCGTAAAGCCGCCCTCGACGAAGGTCTTTTTCACGGTGTCGAATTCGCGCACGACCGCTGCGTCGGCGCCGCCGCGCGAGAGCGAGATCAGGCAGCGCTGGTATTTGGGATACAGGCACTGGGCGCCGTGAAAGACCCAGTTCTCGTTCTCGGCCGTGGCCAGCGCGTCGACGTCGAGCACGGTCTCCCAGGCCGGCTCCTTTTTCTGGTACTCGGCGAGCGAGGAGACCCGGCGCCAGATGCCGCGCACGTGCTTGTCATCGCGCCAGAAATTGTAGAAGTACTTGGCCTGCTTGTTGACGAAGGGGATCTTGTCCTTCGAATCGTAGATGCCGAGCAACCGCTTGCGCAGAGGCTCGAAGCGCGGATCCGCGGTCAGCTCGCCGGTCGACCTCTCGTTCTGCTGTCTGGCCCAGGCCAGCGCCTTTTCACCGGTCACCTCCTCGAGCCAGAGGTAGGGATCCTCGGCCGGCGCGGATTGCGAGGTCGCGACCACGGCTGGTGCCGAGGTCGGCGTCGGTTTGGCCGCGGTGACGGTCCGGGGCGGGGGCGTGGTGGTGGTGCAACCGGCCAGGAGCAGCGCTGCCAACAGAGTTTTTCTCATGGTTCCCCTCTGGCGAAAAAAAAGCCCGCACGACTGCGGGCTTGAGTGGTGGAGCTGATGAGGATCGAACTCACGGCCTCCAGAGTGCGATTCTGGCGCTCTCCCAGCTGAGCTACAGCCCCACAGTTCTCGCCGTGCGAGAGGGTCCGTATCTAACAGGCGGCGTCGGGGGCTGTCAAGGATGCGCTCGTCAGGATGCGCTCGTCAGGATGCGCTCGTCGAGGCGGCCGCCCGGCGCAGCAGCGGTTGCCGGCGCCATACGGTTGCCGCTTGAACCAACGCGATCGCTCGCCGATACTATCGGCCCGCCGCTGCGCGGCGTCGATCGAGGGAAGGCGGAGATGGAAAAGAGGCTGGGTCTGGCGCTGGCGCTGGCCGCGTTGTTGCCGTTTGGGTGCAAGTGCCTGTCGTCGGAGCAGTCGCCCCCCGAAGAGCAGATCGCACCCTATCCGGGCGGCCTGCACGGCCCGCAGAAGATCGATCCGGCTCACCGGCGGACGCTCGATCCCTCCAAGACGCGTGCCTTCAGGTTCCAGGATCGGCTGCGACTGGCCACGGCCCGGCCCATGGCACCGCTGGGCTCAGGCATGCGGCCGCCTGGCGCCCGGCCGGAGTCTCGGCCGGCGAGCCAGCCGTCGACGCAGGCGGCGTCGCAGCCGGCATCGGCGCCCGCGGTCGACCCGCTGGCGCGCCCCGGCAAGACACGCTGATCAACCGCTGCTGCCGCCGTCGCGCGCGGCGTCGGCGCCGACACCGGCGTCGGGGCTGGAGCAGATCAGGTTGGACAGCTCGCACTGGATGCAGTGCTTGTCCCGCCACTCCTGGCCTGGCCCGATCCCGGCCTTGTTCGGGTCCGCGTACTGGCATTGCTGGCCTTCGCCCGCGCAGAGGTTGTTGTTGCAGTTGGGAAAGCAGTACCCGACGCCGAGGAAGTACTCGCAGCCCTGGCCGTATTCGCAGGTGAGCTGCTGGCTCTGCCCGCTCGGATCGCAGTAGCGGGCGCAGAAGCCGTGCTCCTCGGGCGCGCCGTAGAGCAGGCCGCTGATGCAGATGTTGGGGGCGGCGCATTCGGAGGTGTGCGTGCAGCGGTCTCCCACGTACTTGGCCCCGCGCGTCGTCACGTCGTAACACAGACCGGTCACGGGATCGCATTCGCGCGCGCCGAACAGGTCCCCGTCGTAGACGTAGAGCAGGCGCGAGCCATCCTGTCCGACGTAGTCGGGGTCGATGAAGGTGCGCAGGCAGTAGGGCACGTCGGAGAGGCAGGCCGGCACGCACATCCTGACCGCCAGCGGCTGCACCGCGCCGGTGCTGGAATTGTAGGTGCTGCCGTTCATCAATCGATAGTCGCAGACATAGCCGTCGCGGCCGCAGTCCTCGCTGGTGTCGCAGCCGCGCATGCAGATGTGGTGGCCGCTCGAGAGCATCACGGCGTAGGTCCCGGCGGGACAGGCGGGCGGCGGCATGCCGGGCGCAGAGACCAGGGTGCAGATACCCTCGTCCTCGGTGGCCAGGAAGCGCGTGTAGAGAGGGATCGCCTCGTACATGAAGGTGCCGTAGCCGCCGATCGCCCCGTCCGAGGTGGCGATCACGCAGACCAGGCCGGTGCGGCCGCAGGTGTTGGTCGGGTTGTTGCCGCTGAGAGGATCATAGGTGCAGGCCGTGCCGATGTCCTGCCAGGTAATGCCGCTGGGTACGCCACCGCTATCGGGCCGGGTGAAGTTGTTGTTGCCTCCGCAGTTTCCCGCGCCGAGCAGGACCATCGCCGCCACGCCAGTCACGAACTTGTTCATGGGTTTGCTCCTCGATCTCCATTGTACATTTTCGGCGGATCGGCGTCGAAGTCTCCCGGCGCGTAAAAAAAAGGCGGACGCCGGGTAACGGCGCCCGCCTCGTGGACTCGGTGCGGTATGACGGGGGAGCTAGACGTCCTACTCCGCGCTGTCGGGATCGGTGGCCGTGTCCGGGACAGCGGCATCGGGCGCGGTGGCCGTGTCCGGGACCGCGGTGTCGGGCGCGGTGGCCGTGTCCGGGACCGCGGCGTCAGGCGCGGTGGCCGTGTCGGCGACCGCGGCATCGGGCGCGGTGGCCGTGTCCGGGACCGCGGCGTCGGGCGCGGCCGTGTCCG
>JAFGSX010000270.1 GCA_016934455.1 Deltaproteobacteria bacterium | reverse complement strand
GTGGTCAGCTACCTGGCGACGATCTTCCCGTCGCTGCAGGCGGCGCGGCTAAACCCGGTCGACGGGCTCAGGTACGACTGATGGAGATCGAGATCCAGGGTCTGACCAAGAGCTATGAGCTCGACGGGGTTCCGATCCCGGTGCTCAAGGGCTTTGACCTGCGCATCGGCGGCGCCGAGCTGGTCTCTCTGACCGGCCCTTCCGGCGTCGGCAAGAGCACCTTCCTGCACGTGCTGGGCACGCTCGATCAACCGACCCGCGGCACCATCCGCTACGACGGGCTCGATGTCTTTGCCCAGCCCGCCTGGCAGACCGCCGATTTTCGAAATCGGCGCATCGGCTTCGTCTTTCAGTTTCATCACCTGCTGTCCGAATTCACCGCGCTCGAGAACGTGATGCTGCCGGCGCTGGCGCAGCGTACCCCCCGGCAGCGCGCAGCGGCGATGGCGCGGGAGGTGCTGGACCTGGTCGGGCTGTCGAACCGCACCCGCCACAAGCCGGGTGAGCTGTCGGGCGGAGAGCAGCAGCGGGTGGCGCTGGCGCGCGCGCTGGTGCTGGGGCCGGGTCTGCTGCTGGCCGACGAGCCGACCGGCAACCTCGACGAAAAGACCAGCGAGGAGATCCACGAGTTGCTGTTTCGCATCAACCGCGAACGCGGCGTGGCGGCGGTGGTGGTCACTCACAACACACGGCTGGCCGCGCGCATGCCGCGAAAGCTGGTGATGCTCGACGGCAAGATCGGCGAGGGTACCTACCTCTAATCCCTGTTGCCCCCCCGCCCGCCAGTGGTAACTTCGCGTCCAAGGAGGTGTGCCGTGCGTCTGTTGCACCTCGTCCCGGTGTTGGCGATCGGCTGGCCATTGTTCGCCCAGGCGACCGAGTCGGAGGCGGCGAGCGCTCCCGGCGAGCGCGGAGCGACGCTGGTGCTCTCCCCGCACTGCGAGCGCGCGATTCGACCGGCGGTCGAGTCGTTCACACGCGGCCTGGCGCGTGCCGCCGAGCGCGACGGCGGGACCGCCGCTCTGCTCGACGCCGATCTGATCGCCGTCACACCGGGCGACCTGGTGGCGCGCTGTCCGGCGCGGATCTCGACCCGTTGCCTGGGCGAGGCGGCCGGGCGCGTCGGTGCGGCGCGCACGTTGAGCGGTGCGGTGCAGAAGGTGGGCGAGGGCTTTTTGGTGCAGCTCAAGGTGGTCGATGGCGAGAGCGGCGAGGTGGTCGCGCTGCGCAGCGTGCGGCTGTTCCCGGCCTGGCGCGATAGCGTCGACATGGAGGCGGCAGGGGAGTGCATCGGTCTCGATGCGCTCTGGTCGGCGGCGGGTGTCTCCGGCGCGCTGGAGCAGCCGCTGTGCCGCGACCGGGTCTTCGCGACCTCGTGGCGCGACCGCCAGCGCTATGCTCCGGCGATCGCCGCCGAGCCCGTGGACTGGTGGCTGACCGTGCTGCCCGACGCGGCGGGACGTCGCGCTTACACCGCCAAGAACAGCCTGCTGGCCGGCGGGCTGGCGACGGCGATCGCGGTCGGCGTGGTCGGCGCTGCCGCCGGCGTGCTGCTGGCCGTGCAGTCGCTGCGGTCGAACGGAGACGTGGCCGAGCTGGCGCGCACCAACCCGCAGGCGTTCGCCAGCGTCGACGGCAAGGTCACCGTGGTCGACGAGCTCGACCCGGCGGTGGCCAGGTACCGCGAGCTGGACGGTCGCCGGCGGCTCGAAGTGCTGGCTGCCGGCGGCTCGGGTCTGCTGGCGCTGGTGGCGGGTGTTGTCGCCTTTGGCCTGTATCAGCACGCCGACGTGCCGGGCCGTTACGATGATTACACCTCGCTCGAGGACGAAGAGGCCACGGCTCCCGCCGCCGGCCCGCAACAGCTATAACTTGCCGCGCAGCTCCACCGCGCGCTGCTGGTAGAACGGAACGCCGCAGCGCTCGAGCTGGTCGAGCAGGGTCCGCGCCTCGGCCTGATTGGCCTTGCCACCCTCGTCGAGCAGCACCTCGACCAGGTAGAGCTGCCCCTCGGGCTTGGCCGGGAAGTGGCGCTGGTACTCGCGCAGGAACTGGAGCGCTCTCCGGTTGTCCTTCATCGGCCACGGCAATACTGACCAGAAGCGGCCGAGCGCCAGCATCGGCCCGGCCTCGTTGTAGTGCTTGTCGATCTGATAGGCGCGCTCGAAGGCGCGCTGCGTCTTGTCCTTGAGGCCCTCGGCCAGAGCGGTCAGCAGGCTGACGCCATCCGCGTAGGTGCCGACCGCCGATCCATACCAGAGATGGCCGGGCGCGCGGTCGGGCTCGATCGCGATCGCCTTCGCGCCGTAGGCCATGGCGACCTTGCCGTGCTCGGCGCACAGCTTTTTCCAGCCCTTGATCTGCAGCTCCTTGGCCTTGTTGGCGTACTCGCGGTGGCAGCGCGCCGCCTTCCACTGCGCCTCGTAGTCGCCTGGCCGCGCGCTCGCGGCCTGGTCGTAGAGCGCGAGCGCGCTCCTCATGCTCGCCAGGTCGCCGCGCTGGTACAGCAGCTCGGCCTGTGCCAGATCTTCCGCTGCCGCCGGCGCCGATGTCTGGGCCGACGCGACACCGCATGCCAGCAGCGCGCCAAACGCGATCGCGCCTCGCATGGCCATCGGAGGCTCCTCTCTGGCGCGGGGGTGGTGGGGGACTGCCGGGGGAGGATCAGTTGTACGATTTTTCGACCTTCTCCTGCTCCTCCTTGCAGCGGATGCAGAGGGTCGTCACCGGCCGTGCCTCGAGACGCTTGAGCGAGATCTCCTCGCCGCACTCCTCGCATACCCCGAATTCGCCGGCCTCGATTTTCTTGAGCGCCTTGTCGATCTTGGAGAGCAGGAATTTCTCCCGATCGCGCAGGCGAAAGGTCAGCGATTGCGCATACTCGGAGCTGGCGAGATCGAACTCGTCGGGCAAGTCGTCGGTGTCGAACGTCGCCTCCTCGTCACGGGTCTTGCGGGCATTGCGCAGCACCTCGACGCGTTGCTGCGACAGCAGATCCTTGAAGCGCTTGAGATCCCTCTTGTTCACCGTCCCACCTGACGCGACGCCGCCTCGACGGAGGGCCGCGAGTGATTTTGTACACAAACATCCAGCATAGCTAGATCGTCGCGAGCCGGTCAAGGGCGCGGGCAGGTTTTATCCGGTCGCCGCGCTTATCGCAGCTCCACCCGCAGCATCTGGTTGCCGATCAGAACAAAGTCGTCGTCGCGGAGCTCGCGCTCGCCGCGGATGCGCACGTAGGTCCCGTTGGAACTGCCGAGATCGCGCAGCAGCACGCGTCCGTCGGCGAACGCCAGCGCGCAGTGGTTGGCCGAGATGAAGCCGTC
>JAFGSX010000269.1 GCA_016934455.1 Deltaproteobacteria bacterium | reverse complement strand
GCTCGGCCCGCTGCGTCTGCAGCGCCGCCAGGTCCCGCCGCGCGCGCGCCTCGCCGTTGCCCAGCGGCATGTCAAAAACCAGCCCCGCCGACCAGCCGGTGCCGCCGAGCGCCCAGCTCGACCAGTAGCTGCGGTCGAAGGGCAGGCTCCACGGGCTGCCGGCCGGATCCTGCTCGCTCAACCCGGCGAACTGCACGCCGGCCACCAGGTCGAGCCGGGGCAGCAACCGATGCCGCGCCGTACGCTCCTGCAGCCGCACCAGCTCGTTCTCGATCAGCAATACCTGGAAGTCGCCGCGCTGGGCCAGCGCCGTGCGCTGCAGCTCTTCGAGCGTCCAGCGCGGAGGCCGCCGCCGTGGGTTGGAGACCGGGACCAGCGGCGGGGTGGCCAGCGACTGCGGCGCCACCAGGCCCAGTAGCCGGGCCATGCGGTCGCGGACGTCGGCCAGCTCCTGCTCGGCCCGCAGCAGGGCGCGCCGTTGCTGCTCCACGCCGTAGGCTGCCGAGGCGCGCTCCGACGACGCCAGCTTGCCGGCCGCGATCAGCGCCTCGGTCTCGGCCAGGGTCTTCTCGCTCTGCTGCAGCGCCACGCGCTGGATCGCCACCTTGGCCCGCGCTCCGCGCAGGTCCCAGTAGGCGCGCAGCGTGTCGGCCGCCACCAGCTCGGCCCGGCGCCGGAGCATCGCCTCGGCCGCCCGGCGCTCGAGCCGCGCCGTCGTGATGGCCGCCAGGTTGGCCTCGCTGCTGGCGCCCTGCAGCAGCGGCTGGCGCGCCGACAGGTTGAGCCCGCTCTGGTAGGTCGGCCGCAGCCCGCCGCGGCTGCCGCTGCCGAGCAGGCCGCCGGAGCTGACGTTGCCCTCGAGGGTGGTGCCGATGCCGAGGACCTTGCGCACGCCCAGGTCGCCGCTCGCGTTGACCCCGTGGTCGACGCCGGAGCCGGTCTGCTGGGACGCCCCCGCGGGCGAGCTGGCCAGGTCGACACCGGAGAAGATCGTGGGCTCGAAGGCGGCGGCGGCCATGCGCTCCGCGGCGTCGGTGAGCGCGGGATCCAGGCGGTCGAACTGCAGACCGAGGTTCTTCTCCAGCGCGAGCTGCACCGCCTGGCGCGGGGTGAGCGGCACCTCGGGCTCGGCAGCGGCGCTGCCGGGCGAGCCCGCGACGAGCGCGAGGGAGAGCATCGTCATCGGACACAGATGAACCATCGGAGGCTCCAGCCGAAGAGATGTGAAGAGGATGATAGACCACGCGGCGCGCCGCTCAAAGCGCCGCGCCGACGGGCGCCATCTCCTGTTGGGAGTGGCGCTCGCGGCGGCGGCGGTGCATGCTCCCGGGCGGCAGCGGCGCGAGCCAGGGGTGAGAGCGGTGACCGAGCGCGATCGGCCAGGCGACGTCGAGACCCAGCACATCTCGGCCGGCGAGCTGGCGCAGTTTCACGCCCGGCGCCGGAGCGACGCCCCGCGGCCGGGCCTGACGCTGTTGCTCTACCTGCGCGACGGGGTGCAGGCCGTTCCGCTGTTCGACGGGCCGGCGCGGATCATCGGCCGCTTCGCGCCGGCCGACGTCACCGTGGCCGACGCCAGCCTGTCGCGACAGCACGCCGCGCTCGAGCTGCGCGCGGGCGCGCTCTGGGTCGAGGATCTGCAGTCCACCAACGGTACCTGGGTCAACGGTGCGCGCGTCCAGCGCAGC
Organism: Deltaproteobacteria bacterium; assembly: GCA_016934455.1. Classification (GTDB taxonomy): domain Bacteria; phylum Myxococcota; class JACRCW01; order JAFGSX01; family JAFGSX01; genus JAFGSX01. The sequence continues at coordinate 4,002 of JAFGSX010000269.1, read as the reverse complement.
AGGGTCGAGCCGGGGGACGAGCTGGCCTTCGGCGCGGTGGTGGCGTCGGTGCACGCCGCGGGCGCCGCCGAGCTGGCCGCGCAGGGGCTCGATTGCCACGACGCCTTCATGCGGCAGTTGGAGATCGAGGTGGCGCGCGCCGTCGCTTGCGAGCGCGCCCTGACGCTGCTGATGCTGCGCGGCGATCGCCACCTGAGCCACTGGCTCGCCGTCGCCCGGCAGCAGCTACGGCCCTTCGACCGGATGGGCATCTACAGCGGCGACACGCTCGAGGTGCTGCTGCCCGAGCTGGCCGCCGACGCGGCCAGCGCGGTGGCGCGCTCGATCCAGCAGGCCGCACCCGCGCTGCGCATCGGCCTGGCCAGCCTGCCGGAGCACGCGCGCTCGACCGGCGCGATCTGCGACGAGGCGCGCCAGGCGCTGCAGCGCGCCGGCGCGGGCCAGCCGGTGCAGTCGGCCGGCCGCCTGACCGAGCGTGGCGCGCTGTCGACCGCGGCCGCGCCCGGGGACCAGCCGGTGGCGCGCAGCCGCCAGATGCAGGAGGTCCTCGAGACCGCCGCGCGCTACGCGGGCGCGGTCATCCCGGTGTTGATCCTGGGCGAGACCGGCACCGGCAAGGAGGTGGTGGCGCGCGCCATCCACCAGGGCGGGCCGCGCCGGGACCGGCCGCTGATCTACGTCAACTGCGGCGCCATCCCGGCGCAGCTCGTCGAGAGCACGCTGTTCGGTCACGAGCGGGGCGCCTTCACCGGCGCCGCGCAGCAGGCGAGCGGCCTGTTCGAGGCGGCCCACCGCGGCAGCCTGCTGCTCGACGAGGTGGGCGAGCTGCCCGAGGCGGCGCAGGCGGCGCTGCTGCGGGTGCTGGAGATCAAGCGCTTCTGCCGGGTCGGCGCTCACCGCGAGATCGAGGTCGATGTGCGGGTGCTGGCCGCAACCCACCGCGACCTCGAGGCGATGTGTCGGGCCGGCCGCTTTCGCCAGGATCTGCTGTACCGGCTCAACGCGGCCAGCCTGCGGATCCCGCCGCTGCGGGAGCGGGTGGACGACATCGCGCCGCTGGCGCGGCACTTTTTGCGGCTGGCCAGCCGCGAGAGCCAGCGCCGCGTGGACAAGATCGACGGTCGGGTGCTGACGCTGCTCGAGGCCTATCCCTGGCCCGGCAACGCGCGCGAGCTGCGCAACGCGATCGAGCGCGCCGTGGTCATCGCCAGCGGCGACACCATCACCGTCGACGATCTGCCCGAGGCGCTGCGCGGGCTCGCCATCGGGGCGGCGCCTGCCGCGGTCGCGGTCGGGCGCGGCGACGGCGGTGCCGCTGGTGATGGGGTTGCCGCTGGCGACGGGGGGCCGGTCGATGCCGCCGATATCAATCTGCGCGCCGAGCTCGACCGCCTTGAGCGCGAATTGATCGCGCGGATGCTCCGCGCCTGCGACTGGGACCGCAGCCGGGCCGCGACCAGGCTCGGCCTGCCGCTGCGCACGCTGGCGCGCAAGATCGCGGCCTTGGGCATCGAGAGAGAGTAGGGCGATCGGCTCGCGATCGCCTTTGACGAGCCGCTGTCGCGCCAGCCATCGGCCAGGCGCGGGGCGCTGGATCGGGCGCGCGCACGGCATCTCAGATCAGTGTCTCGATGCGCTCTCGGTGGCCGACGCCGGGGCACACCCGCGCCGTGCCACCGGCGCCCTCAGCACCGAGCGGCCGTTCTCCCAGACGCTGGGCACCTTGCTCCAGACCTGTTGCAGCAACTCGCACCTGTTGAGATAGAGCACGCTCAGATCCCAGGTCTCGGAGTCGCCCAGCTCGCTCGCCGCGTACAGCTTTTTGTCGTCGAGCAGCAGGTGCTCGACCGCGCCGTGCAGGGCCACGCGCTCGAGCAAGGCGCCGCTGAGCAGATCCCACAGGCTCACGCTGCCGTCGAGCTGGCCGGCGATGACCGTGTGCATGGGGCCGACGATCAGCCGCGTCACCGCGCTGGGGCGGGCCTGGTCGAGCGCCTGGCTCGACGCCGACAGCCCGGGCGCGAGCGGGACAATCTCGATCTCGCCTCTCCGGTGGCCGATCAGCAGCCACGCCTCGTCGGTGGCGAGCGCGGTGACGTCGTCGCCGATCGGCCGTGCCCTCTGGAGCTGCTCGTTGCCGGCGGCATCGAACCAGCGCAGTCGGTCGCCGCAGGCCACCAGCAGCGTCGATCCGCGACCGCCGAGCGCGCTCGCCTGCGGGCACAGAGAGGTCACGGCGCCGCTGCTGTCGACGAGGCCAGCGCCTTTCTCATCGACGAAGGCGCAGGCGTTGGGCAGGGCGATGAACGCGCGCACACCGGCGATCGGCTCCCTGGTCACCACGCGATCCGTCCTCCGGTCCAGCATGACGAGCGTCTCGTCCTCGAGCTGGAGACAGAGAAAACCGTCGCCCGTCGCGGCGGCGGTCGATCTCGCCCGCTCGATGGCGGTGCGCCAGGCGGCCGGCTCGGGCGACAGCGGCGTCGGCGGTTCGGTCAGCGTCTCCCAGCCGCGGTGGGTGAACAGCTCGGCCGGCGCGCCGGACCGGGGCAGCAGTGCGCGCGCGCGCCAGACCGGCTGCCTGGTCTGCAGGTCCCAGAGCCGGACCGTGTTGTCGTCGCCAGCGGTGGCAAAGTGGCGGTTGTCGGGCAGGAAGCAGATCGCGTTGGCGTCGAAGCCGTGGTGCTCGACCGTCATCGCCGGCTCGCCGGTGGCAAGGTCCCAGACCCGGGCGCTGCCGTCCTGGCTGGCGCTGCCGACCCAGCGGCCGTCGGCCGAAACCGTCACGCCGTTGATGGCGAAGCGGTGCTGGCCGAGCGGCCGCACTTCTGCCCGGGCGAGATCCCAGCGCTCGATCAACCCGCTGTTGCCGCCGGTCACCAGGGTCCGGCTGTCCGGCCCGAAGGCGACCATGCGGCCTTCGGTGCTGCTGGCCGCGCGGTTACCGATCTCGCGTCCGGTCGCGCTGGCGATGAGCAGCGGCCGGTCGCCGACGTCTCCGACGGCCAGGGTCCGGCCGTCCGGGCTAAAGGCGAGATCGATCATCGAACGCGGGTGGTACTCCCGGACGTAGCGCGGCTGGCCGCTCGCCAGGTCCCAGCCGATCAGCGGCCGGATCGAGCCCCACGCCAGGGAGGCGAGCAGCTTGCCATCCGGGCTGAAGGCGAGCGTCGTGATCGCCGAGACGTGACCGCGCAGGGTTCGCTGGATCCGGGCCGTGTCGGTCTCCCAGATCTGGATCACGCCGTCCCAGTCCGAGGTTGCGGCGAGCCGGCCGTCCGGGCTGAAGGCGACCCCGAAGTAGACGACCGCGTCGTGCCGAAACGAGGCCGTCGGGCGCCCGGTCGCGGTGTCCCAGATGCGCGCCGTGCGATCGCTGCTGCCGGTGAGCAGGCGCTGGCCGTCCGCGCTCGTGGCCAGCCCGATCACCTTGCCGGTGTGTCCATGATCGGTTGGTCCGGGCTGCAGCCGGCTCAGATCCCAGGCGACCAGCTCGCTGTCGAAGTTGCCGGTGACCAGGTAGCGGTGATCCGGGCTCGACCAGAGGCCAGCGTCGCTGACGGCGGGCAGGCCGAGTTCGCCGCGCGGCGCCAGGGACGGGTACTGCCAGGCGTGGACGCCCCCCGCCCGATCGATCGCGAAGAGCGTGGTGTCGTCGTGGTCGAAGGCCAGCCTCTGGACGACGCCGCGGAAAGTCACCCGGCCGCGCTGCTGGCCGGTGACCAGGTCGAGCAGTGCCAGCGTTCCGTCGTCGCGCGCCAGCGCGATCTCCGTGGCGCGGTGCGCGACAGCCAGCGGCCCGCCGTCCCAGGTGGAGGTCCACTCGCCGATCAGCGGCTCCCGCTCGAGGTCGCGAACGTGGAATATGACCCGCGGCTCGCTGGTCGATGCGGTGAAGGTCAGCAGGCGGCTGGTCTGCTCGCTGGTGACGCCCTTGGCGTCGTCGACGACGTAGTCGAGCTTGCCGCTGGCCACGTCCCAGACCCGCACCTTGCGGTCGCG
>JAFGSX010000268.1 GCA_016934455.1 Deltaproteobacteria bacterium | reverse complement strand
GTCGTTCGTCGCGATGATGGCCCTGGGCGCGGTGCTGGTCTGGCCCAAGGACTGGGCGCTCGGCATGATGCGTCGCGGCTGACGGGCGCCCTACCGGTGTTACAAGGTGGTTTCGGCCCGGCAGCCTGGTAGGCACCGGCCCTGGGCAGCGTCGCAACATCGCGCTCCGCGGCACCGTGCAGGGTGCCTCGGGGCTCGTCTTCCGCAGCGGGATCGGATAACAGGCTGGGCTCGCTGAAGCGCGCCAACCTTGGAAAGCACCATGGCCAAACTCGAGCTCAAGCCCGGTGTGATCACCGGCCAGGCACTCACCGACCTCTTCGACTACTGCAAGAGCGCCGAGTGCGCCCTGCCCGCCGTGAACGTGATCGGCAGCCACTCGGCGAACGCGGTCATGGCTGCGGCCAAGCAGGCCAACTCGCCTGTGATCATTCAGTACTCGCACGGCGGCGGCCAGTTCAACGCCGGCAAGTTCCTAGACAACGCCAGCAACCAGGCCTCGATCGCCGGCTCGGTCGCAGGCGCGCACCACGTCCGGCTGCTGGCCGAGGCGTATGGCGTGCCGGTGGTACTGCACAGTGACCACTGCGCAAAGAAGCTCCTGCCCTGGGTGGACGGCATGCTGGATGCCGGCGAGCAGTACTACGCGGCGTACAAGCAGCCGCTGTTCAGCTCGCACATGCTCGACCTGTCGGAGGAGTCGCTCGCAGAGAACCTGGAGATCTGCCGGAAGTACCTGACGCGGATGGCCCGGATCGACATGACGCTCGAGATCGAGCTCGGTGTCACCGGCGGCGAGGAAGACGGCGTGGACAACGCCGGGATCGACAACTCGAAGCTCTACACGCAGCCCGAAGACGTGCTGGCAGCCTACGACGCGCTGTCGAGCGTCGGGTCGTTCACGGTCGCGGCCTCGTTCGGCAACACCCACGGCGTGTATGCGCCGGGCAACGTCAAGCTGACCCCTGTCATCCTGAAGAACAGCCAGGCCTTCATCGAGGCGGAGCGCAAGACCGCCGCGAAGCCGGTCGACTTCGTGTTCCACGGCGGCTCCGGCTCCACCCCCGAGGAGATCAAAGAAGCGGTCTCCTACGGCGTGGTGAAGATGAACATCGACACCGACACCCAGTGGGCGTTCCTGCAGCCGATCCGCCAGTACATGGACGACAAGAGCGCGTACCTGCGCTCCCAGCTCGGCAACCCCGAGGGGGCGGACAAGCCCAACAAGAAGTACATCGACCCACGCGGCTGGCTCCACCTCGGCGAGAAGGGCCTCGCGGCCCGGGTGGTTCAGGCCTGCAAGGATCTCGGCTCGTTCGGCCAGTTCAAGTTTTAACTTCCGCGCGCGGCGCCCAGCGATGCACGCTGTACAGGACTGGCGCGCCGAGGCGCCGCGCATGCTCCGTGTCGCACGGAGAGTCCCATGAAAGAAGCCGCAGCTGCCAGCTTCACCGGGTTGATCGACCTCGCCGCCGCCGCGCTCGGAGGTCGCGCCCTCGGGGCGAGCGACCAGTTCTTCGCCGGGGTCGACAACCTGATCCTGCCGGGTCGCGGCGTGTTCATCGCCGACAAGTTCACCGAGCAGGGCAAGTGGATGGACGGCTGGGAGAGCCGGCGCAAGCGGAGCGCCGGCCACGACTTCTGCATCCTGCAGCTCGGCGTGGCGGGGCGCGTGCTCGGCCTCGACATCGACACCAACCACTTCTGCGGCAACCATCCGCACTTCGCATCGGTCGACGGGCTGATCGCACCGAAGGACACGCCGTTCGAGGCCCTGACGAGCCTGCGCTGGAGCGAGTTGCTCGGCCAGGTGCCGCTCCGGCCGACCGCACAGAACCTGTTCGCGACGAACGACATCGGCGCGGTCACGCACCTGCGCCTCAACATCTTCCCGGACGGCGGGGTGGCGCGCTTCCGGGCGTACGGCCGCGTCGCGGCCGACTGGGCGCCGCCGGTGCTCGATGACGAGACCCGCGCCCACGTCGCCGCCGGCCTCGTCGACCTGGCCGCAGTCACGAACGGTGGGCTCGCCCGCGCCTGCTCCGACGCGCACTTCGGCCCGATGAATAACCTTCTGCTGCCCGGGCGGGGGATCGATATGGGCGCCGGCTGGGAGACCCGGCGCAACCGCGGGCCCGGCCACGATTGGATCATCGTGCAGCTGGGCGCGCGCGGCCGCGCGCAGGTCGTGGAAGTGGACACCAACCACTTCAAGGGGAACTACCCGGACCGCTGCTCGATCGACCTGTGCGACGCAAAGGACGCGCGGATCACCGATCTGATCGCCAGCGGCGACTGGCAGACCGTCATCCCGGAGACGAAGCTGCAGGCCCACACGCGCCACTTCTTGACGCCGAGCGCGCAGCCCACGGCGACCCACCTCCGGCTGAACATCTTCCCGGACGGTGGCTGCAGCAGGCTGCGGGTCTGGGGCTCTCGTGCAGACTGAGCCGCACGCCGTGCTGAATGCGGCGAGCGACGCCGCCGCGCGCGAGTCGCTCGGCCGCTGCTGCGGCAGTCGCCGCTGGATCGAGCGCATGCTCGCGGCGCGGCCCTACGCCAGCAGCCGTGAGCTGCTGGCGCGCTCGGACGAGATCTGGGACGACCTCACCAGCGACGACCACCTCGAGGCGTTCGCGCACCATCCCCAGATCGGGGCCGAGCTCGGCGAGCTCGAGCGCAGGTTCGGCGACACCGCGCGCTGGGCGAGCCAGGAGCAAGCCGGAGCGAGCCAGGCCGACCGGGAGACGCTCGAGGCGCTGCGCGAGGACAACCTGGCCTACGCCGCACACTTCGGCTTCATCTTCATCGTCTGTGCGACCGGCAAGAGCGCAGCCGAGATGCTGGCGCTGCTGCGCGCGCGCCTGCCGAACGACCGCGAGACCGAGCTGCGCGTCGCAGCCGAGGAGCAAGCCAAGATCACGAAGCTGCGGCTGGAGAAGCTGGCATGAGCCCGATCACCTCGCACGTCCTCGACACCGCGCTCGGCAAGCCCGCGCGCGGGCTGCGCATGGTGCTCGTGCTCGAGCGGGCCGACGGCTCCGGTGCATTGTCCCAAG
>JAFGSX010000002.1 GCA_016934455.1 Deltaproteobacteria bacterium | reverse complement strand
GCTGGCCGCTCAACGCGACTACCTGGTCGAGGACGGGGAGATCGAGCGTGCGGCCGCGCTCGCCGGTGAGCTGTCGGATCTGATAGCCGGCGACGCGGTGATCAGCGCGGCGGGCCTGAGCGCCCATCGCGTCGCTGCGGAGCTGGCTGCGCGGGCGGGGCTTGATCTGCAGGCGGCGCGCCTTTACGAGAGGTTGATCGAGGCGGCCGCCGATGACGAGTCGACGGCCCCCGAGCTGGCGCGGTTCTGCTCGGCGCTGGCCGACGTGTACGAGCGGCTTGGCCGATTCGAGGATGTCGCGCGGACCCTGGCGCGGGCGGTGCTGGTCTGCCGGGATGAGACGGCCGCCACAGCGCTGTTCCGTCGCACGGCGCTGGTCGAGGAGAATCGGCTGGCGCGACCCGAGCGGGCCATCCAGGCGTGGGAACGCGTACTGCGCGCGAATCCCGATGACGACGATGCTGCCCGATCGCTCTCCAAGCTCTACGAGTTTGTCGGGGATGTGCCCGCGCTGGTCGAGCTGCACCGTCAGCGCGCGCAGCGAGCGACGTCGGGGGCGCAGCGCGCCGCCTTCTTGATCGCGGCCGGCGACGCTGTCGCCGAGGTCGATTCCCGGCAGGCAGTGGCGCTGTTTCACGCCGCCATCGACGCAGCGCCCGAATCGCCAGCCGCGATCGAGCGTTTGACACGGCTGTCGCGGAAGAGCGGTTCGCTGGTCTCGCTGGTGCGCGGTTACATGCACGCGGCGCGCCTGCGCGAGGGCGAGGCGGGGGCCCAGCTTTACGAAGAGGCGGGTGCGATCCTGGCCGGGCTGCTGGATCGACCGCGGCTCGCCGTGCCGGTGCTGCTGCGCTCGATCGAGCGCCAACCGGCGCGGACCAGCGCCGTGCGTGCGCTGATCGAAGTATTGCGGGTCGGCATCCAACCGGAGGTGGCGCTGAACGCGATCGCGCGTCTGCAGCGGATCGAGGCGCTCGAGCGCACCGCCAGGATCGAGCTCGATCTCGCCAGAGCGGATCTGCTGCGCGAGCGCATCGACCAGACAGACGCCGCGCGCGAGATCTACCAGGCGGTGCTGGCGGACGACCCCGACCACACGCGGGCGCTCGAGGCCTTGATCGATCTGAGCGCCAGCGACGCCGATCTCGCCCGCCATCTCTCCTACGTCGATCGGCGGGTGCGCACCGGCGATCCGCGTTCGACGTCGCTGCTGGTGGCGGCGACCCGGCGCATCGTCGACCGCGACCCCGAAGGGGCACGGCAGCGGTTGGCGACCGCGCTCGCGCGCGGGGTGCGAGACGCGCAGACGCTGCAACAGGCACTCGAAGTCGCGCGCGCGCTGCTCGACTGGACGCTGGTCGCTCAACTCGGCGAGCAGCTACTAGAGCAGGCGACGCTAGACCGCACACAGCAGGTCACCCTCTGGCGCGAGATCGCCCAGATCGGTGACGACCGGTTGCAGAACCGGACACTGGCGATCCGCGCGCTGTCCCAGTTGGTCGAGCGCCTGCCAGGCGATGACGCGGCGCGAACGCGACTGGGCGAGCTGCAGATCGCCGAGGGCGATCTCGAGGCGGCGAGCGAGCAGCTCGACTTCGCGCTGGCCGGGATCGATCGTCGGCAGGCGCCCGCGCTGTGGCGACGCGCCGCCGAGGCGCGCGCCGTTTGCGCCGAGTCGACCGGGGATCTGGCGCGCGCGATCGCTCTCTACGCGGCGATCTGCGAGGAGGACCCGGCGGCGCGGACCCCCAACTTCAGGTTGGCTCAGCTACGAGCTCGCAACGGCGACCACGCGGCGGCGGCGGCTCACCTCGATCACACGGCCGATCTGTTGAGCGAGCACGGCGATCGCATTTACGCCCTGCTGCGAGCGGCTGAGCACTACCAACGCGGCGGCGATCCGGCGGGCGCGGCGCGGGCCTATCTGCGTTCGGCGCTGCTCGAGCCCGCCAACGAAGAGACCTGGGAGCTGGCGCTGCAGCACGCCGCCGACGCGGGCGATGCGGCACTGCAGCACGAGATCGATCACAGGCTCGAACAGCGCGAGCTCGAGATCGGCGATCGCAGCGAGCGCCTGACCCGGCTCGCCGAGAGGGCTGCTGCCGCTGGCGACCAGGATCTGACGGCGCGGTTCATCGGCCGGGCGCTTGCCCGCGCGATCGATCTGCCCCTGCTGCAACGCCTGCGCGCGGCGGCCGAGTCGGCAGCCGACGTCTCTCTCGAGCGCCAGGTGATCGAGCGCATTCTCGACGCCCCCATCGCCGAGGAGGTGCGCTCGGGAACGCTGTTGAGGCGCGCCGAGATCAGCACCGACCGCCAGGCGGCTGCGGCGGACATCAAGGCGGCTATCGACGTTGGCGGCCACGCGCCGGCGCATGAAGATCGCTACCTCAAGCTGCTGCTGGCCGACGGGCGCACCGGCGATGCCGCCGCGGCGCTGCTCGAGTTCGCGGAGCAGGCCAGCTCGCCGGAGCGGATCGAGCAGTTGCTACAGGCCTGGTGGTCGCTCGACCTCGATCGCGCGAGCGGCGATGGGCCAGCCGCGCTCGGGCGCTGGGCTGCCATCGCCCCACACGCCTTCGAGCCGCGCTGGGAGCTGGCCAACCAGGCCAGCGCGGCCGGTCGCTGGGAGGACTGCGTCGCGCTGCTGAAGCAGCTCGCCGACGAACCGCTCGCCGCGGGGCGGCGCCTGCAGGTCGACCGGGCGCTGGGAGAAGCGGCGTGGCACGCGGGCGACATCGAGGTCGCCTGTGCGACGCTGGCCCGTGCGGTGGCGGGGTCGGCCACCGACCAGCCGCTGCGGCGCCTGTTCGCCGAAGCGCTGGTCGCAGCCGAGAGATTCGTCGACGCGGCGCCGATATTCGAACAACTGGGCCGGGAGGCGACGTCAGCGGAGCAGGGTGAGAGCGATCTTCTGCGCGCAGCCGAGCTGTGGCGCGACGGCGTCGAGGACGACGCGCGCGCGCTCGAGCTGTTTATCGAGTTGCAGCGACGGCGTCCCGGCGACCGAGCGATTCGCGGCGCCACGCTCGAGCTGCTGCGGGCGTGCGACAGGATGCGCGAGCTCGGTGACGCGCTGCTGGCGGCAGCGGCCAGCACGGCGGGGCTCGAGCGGCGCGAGTTTTTACGGCTGGCGGCGACCGTCTACGACGAAGACGTGCGCGATCCACGCCAGGCGCTGGCCGCACTCGAACTGCTTCGGGCCGAGACGGCGGGCGAGGGCCAGCCGCAACCACCGCCGGGAGACCACCTGCGGGACTGGCGGGCGCGGTTGCTGCGCGAGGTGGGCGACTGGCACGAGCTGGCTCGCCAGCTCAGCCAGGATGCGGTGGCCGGCGACGCGCTCGAGCAACGCGAACGGATATTCGAGCTGGCGCGGCTCGGCGCGCTGGTTCCGGTCGACGTCGATCTGGTCGCCCATCGCCTGGCCGAGATCGCCATTGCCCGGCCCGCCGATCGCGAGGCGCTGGCGCTTCTGCGCACGGTGGCGTCCGGCACCGCTGTTCTGATCGCCGCTCTGGAGCAGGTCGCAGCGCAGACCGAGGGGCAGGCGGCGGCGAAGCTGCTGTTGGAGGCAGCCGACATTGCCGATGCTGGCGCCGACGAACAACGGTCGCTGGATCTCCGGCTGCGGGCGGCGCGGCGGTCTCTGGATGACGCGGCACTGGTCGACCAGGTGGCGACACGGTTGGTGCTGGCGCGGCGAGGCGCCGAGGCGGCCGACCTGCTGCAGGCGAGCTCGGTGCGGCGTGCCGGCTATGCCCGCGCCTGGTCGCGATACTGCGCCAGCGCCGTCGCCGCGCGCAGGCCGGGTGCCGCCGGCGAGCTGGCAAGCGCGATCAGCGAGACGCTCGCCTTTTTTCTCGACGACAAGCTGCTCGCCGCCAACGCCGTCGTCTCCATCGCCAACGGAGACCGCGAACACACCTTGGACCTCATAGATCGTCTGGCGCGGCGCGAGGTCGGCGGTGCTCTGCCTGCGGCGCTGCTCGATCAGATATTGCTGGTCGCGGCGCACTGGTCGTGGTCAGCGCCGGCGTGCGGCTTTCCTTTCGCGTTTGCCGACAAGATCGCGACGCCCGTTGCCGAGGCAAGCGCCGAGTGCGCGCGCGCCGCCGCGGGTCGCTACGAGGAGCTGGCAGCCCGTCTCCAGCACGGGCCGCAAGGCGATCGCGTCGCGCGCCTGGCACGGGTATTCGATCTCTGGGCCGGGCCGCTCGACCGTCCCGACCGCGCGCTCGAAGTCGTCTCTGCGCTCGTCGACACGGTGCCGGCCGCGCGAAGGCCGCGCTGGCTGCTCGAGCGGGCGGCGTTGCGATACCGGCTCGGCCAGTTGTCGGCAGCGCGTTCTGATCTGTTCGAGGCGTTGGCGACTTCGCAGCGAGCTGGAAAAGAGAGTGTGGCGCCTCTCGATGAATGGAGGTTTGCGCGCGCGCGCGATCTGGCCGCTGCCGCGGGCGATGGCCGGACGCTGACCTCTCTGTTCGATCTTCGCGTCCGATACGAACCGCCGGCGCTTCGCCCCAAGTACATCTTCCTGGCAGCCGAGACAGCGCTCCTGATCGGCGATCACGGCCATGCGGTCTCGCGACTGATGCCGCTGCTCGGAGCATCGGCCCCGGCGGCCGCGCGTGCCGCAGAAATACTGTGGCGCCTGGCCTGGGAACACCGCGACCGGGACCTGGCCCGTCGGCTCGCACCGCGGCTCGCCATCGCCACCTACCTGAGCGCGCCACAGCGGCTGCGCTGCAGCCTCGATGCCTTTGGCCTGACCGGCGATCCAGCTTTTCTCAGGCTCGCCCACGGCCTGGCGCGGATGACCCAGAACGCCGGACGGGCGCGAGACACAGGTCGCGCGTTGGCGTTCCGCGGTCAGGCACCGACAGGCTCTGCCACCCTCGACGACGTGCGCTCCGAGGCGGCGCGCCTAGATGCCGAGGGCCGGTTCGTGCCCGCGCTCGCACGCATGGCTGCCGTCGCGGCAGCCGATCCGGAGACCGGCCGGCGCTATGCGCTGATGCTGCGAGCCCAGGGGCGATTTGCAGACCGCGATCGACTGCTGCGTTTGTGGGCGCAGCGCGCCAGCGGTCGCTCGCTGGCCGAGGCCAATCTGTGGCGGGCGCGGATCTGTCTGGAGACGACCGCCGACACGGCGGCCTGCTGTGCGCTGATCGCGGAGGCGCAGGCCGCCACCGATGCAACGCTCAGGCTGGAACCCGATCTGGAGCGAGCGCTCGCCGCCGAGCGAGGCGATGTGCGATCGCAGGCCCACTTTCTGGCGCGGCAGCTCGCGTTGGCGACGACCGCCGAGGCCCGGATCGGCGTCCTGCGTAAGCTCGTCGCCCTGTGCGACGGCCCGCTGGCCGATCCCGAGTCGGCGCTGGGTTACCGTCTACAGCTCGTCGGGTTGGTCCCCGGCGACCTCGAGCTCGCGCTCGACGCCGTGCGCGGCCATCTGGAGCTGGGACAGGGCGCGGCGGCCGCCGCCTCGGCCGCTCGCGCGCTGGATCTGATCGGACGTTGGCCAGACGCGGAGGGGCGGGTTCAGGCCGGGCCTCTTTTGCAGTTGCTGCGCCAGCGCGCCGCGTCCCCGGCGGTTGCGGCGCGTCTCGACCACGCTCTGGTGGCCCTGCAGCCGTTCTCCGCCGCGGCGGCATCCGTGCTGGAGGGGTGCGCCCCCGATGCGCAACCGGCCTATGTGCGCATGTATTCGTCGAGCGAAGCCGAGCGCGCGGCCGGAAGCGCCCGGCTGGCTCATCACCTGGTTGAGCGCGGAGAACATCGGGCGGCGATCGCCTGTTTCGAGCTGGCCCATGCCCATGCCCCGACCACCGGTTCGCGACGACAGCTCGAACATGCGTATTTCAGGGCCGGCTGTTTTGTGCGCCTCGCGGACGCCTATGCCTCCGAGATCGCGCTGACCGACGATCCGGCCGTCAGATCGTCGCTGCATTTCAATCTGGCGGAGCTCTATCGCGATCGGCTGCAGCGCTACGATGCTGCGCGCGCCCATCTCGAACAGGCCGCCAGGATCGCGCCGCGAGAGGCGGTGATCCTGCGCGCCCGCGTCGACCTCGAGCGGCAGCACGGGTCACCCGAGCTACTTGCCAACGCGCTCGAGTCCATGGCGCAGACCTGCGGCGCCGCCGAGGCGGCGGCGCTTCGCGGCGAGGCCGGGTGCGCCCTGGAGACCGTTGATCCGGAGCGCGCAGCGGGATTCCTGCAGCGAGCGCTGGTCGAGACTCCTCGCGACGCGGCCCTCAACGCCGCGCTCGGGCGCATCGCCGAACAGCGCGGCTGCGTTGCCGACGCCATCGAGAGCTTCATGGCCGCGGCGCACACCAGCGCCGGAGCTGAGGCGGTTCGCCACTGGCTGCGCGCCGCGCGGCTGGCCGAGGCGGAGCTGCGCGACCTGCGGCTGGCCCTGCATGCCTATCGCGAGGCCGCCGACCTTGGCGACACGCTCGCCCTGGCCGCCGCCGAGCGGATCGCGCGGGCGCTCGGAGATTCCGAGACCCTCGAGCGCGTTCTCGGCCGACGCGCGGTGGCGACCCAGAACCCGCGTGTGCGCGGTGATCTGCTGGTCGAGCGCGCCGGTCTGCTGTTTGCGCTGCAGCGGCCGCGCGAGGCCAACCTGGTCCTCGACGGGCTCTACATGGAGGCGCCCGACGACGTCGAGACCGCGCTGGCCGCCGGAAGGCTGCTCGAGTCCTGGCGCCGCCCCCAGCAAGCTCTCGCCGCCTACGAGCGGGTGCTAGCTGTCCCCATCCGGGATGCCGAGCCAAGGGCGATGCACGAGATCGAGCAGCGCGCGATGCAGCTCTACGCCGTGGCCGGTGGGTTCGAACGCGCGACTCGCCTTGCCGAGCGCGTGCTCCAACGGGATCCGGGGTCGCTGACGGCGCTGACCGTCCTCGAGGCGGCAGCGCGCGAGCGGGGAGACAGCGAGCGGCTGGTCGAGCTGCTGCGGCGTCGGCTCGAGCTCGATCTGTCGTCCGCCGATCGCGCGCTGGTGCTGCTCGACCTCGGCCGCACGTACGCCGAGGTGCTGGGCGACGATCAGCGCGCGATCGATGCGCTGAGCGAGGCGGCTGGAGCCGAATCCGAGCCCGCCGAGGCGACGCGCGCGCTGTTCAAGGTCTGCGAGCGGTGCGGCGAACCGGCTGCGGCCGGAGAGGTCGCCCGGCGACTGCTCGACGTATACGGGGATGACGCGGATGCGACGCGGTGGCGACTGGCCATCGCCGAGGCCAACCGACGCGCTGGCGATAGCGACGCCGCGATCGCCGTCCTGCAGCAGGCCATCGAGCAGGCTCCAGCCGAGGCGACGGCCTATTTCAAGCTGTGGGAGGTGATCCGCGACAGCGCGCGGCGTGCCGAGTTCGCGCCCGTCGCAAAACGCGGGCGGCGGCGGCTCAAGGACGCCAGGCAGCGTGCGCAGCTCGGCGCCATCGAGGCCGAGCTGGCGCTGGCCGCCGGCGATGACGATCGGGCATACGAGGTTCTGAGCGCCGCGCTCAAGCTGTCAGCCGAAGATCCCGCCGCCGTGGCGAACTACCGGGAGCTCTGCCTGCGCCGGGGTCGGATGGCGCGTTTCGCCGAGGTGCTGCAGCAGCACGTCGAGGCTGCGGAGACGCAACAGCAACGTACGGAGCGCCTGCGAGAGCTGGCTTTCGTGGTTCGCGATCACCTGTTCGACGAGCAACGCGCCGCCCAGTTGCTGTGCGATGTGCTCGCCGACCGCGAAGAGGATGGTGAGGCGCTCGCTGCGTTGGCCGATCTGCGCTATCGGGCTCACGATTTCGGCGAGGCCAAACGTCTGCTCGAGACGATGCCCGCGGACGCCGATCCGCAGACGTCGGCCG
>JAFGSX010000267.1 GCA_016934455.1 Deltaproteobacteria bacterium | reverse complement strand
CAAGCGGCTGCTGGCGGGCGCCGATCGCGCGACCGTGCTTGAGGCCTACACCGACATCCGCGGTCAGCTCGGCCACCACAAGACGGCGGCGCGGGTGGCCGCGGTCTTGATCGAGGAGGCGCTGTCGCCGGCGTTGGCGCCAGCGGTCTCGACACCGGCGTTGCCGGAAGCAGGGCCCGACCGATGACACTGGAGAACACGCGATGGCCAATCACGCCGTGGTGTTGATGCCGACCTACAACGAGCGCGAAAATCTGCCGGCGATCGTCGACGAGGTGCTGCACACGGTGCCGGTCGACATGCTGATAATCGACGACAACTCGCCCGACGGCACCGGCGAGCTGGCCGACGGCATTGCGGCCAAGGAGCCGCGGGTGCAGGTGCTGCACCGCCCCGGCAAGCAGGGGCTCGGCCGCGCTTACATCGACGGATTCAGATGGGCGCTCGAGCGCGACTACAGGTACATCTTCGAGATGGACGCCGATTTCTCGCACCAGCCGCGCTTTCTGCCCGACTTTTTGCGCGAGATCGAGAGCGCCGACGTGGTCCTGGGCTCGCGCTGGGTCGCTGGCGGCGGCGTCGAGAACTGGAGCCTGACGCGCAAGCTCATCAGCCGCGGCGGCAGCCTGTACGCGCGCACCATTCTCGGCCTGGGGATCAAGGATCTGACCGGCGGCTTCAAGTGCTTCCGGCGCGAGGTGCTGCAGGCGATCGACCTCGACAGCATCCAGGCGGCGGGCTACGGTTTTCAGATCGAGATGACCTACCGCTGCGCGCGCCAGGGTTTCCGGATCAAGGAGACGCCGATCGTCTTCCCGGACCGCAAGGTCGGTGCCTCCAAGATGAGCCGCAAGATCTTCGTCGAGGCGCTGGGCATGGTCTGGAAGCTGAGGTTCGGGTCGCATGGCTGAGGCG
The DNA here is from genome assembly GCA_016934455.1 of Deltaproteobacteria bacterium. GTDB lineage: Bacteria > Myxococcota > JACRCW01 > JAFGSX01 > JAFGSX01 > JAFGSX01. Next base: position 5,139 of record JAFGSX010000267.1, on the reverse strand, counting down.
GCATGCGGTGGTTTCCGGCGCGGGTGGTTGGCGGCGGTCCTGTTCGCCAGCCTGGGGGCGACCGCGCCGTCGTCGGTGCCGTCGTCGGCGCCGCGGGCGATCGACCCGGCCGCGATCGCGAGGCAGCCGAACATCGTCGACGCCGCGCAGGCGGTGCCCGGTCTGCTGGTCGATCTCAAGTACGCCAGCGCCGATAACTTCATGCGGCGCAACGTCTACGGCGAGCTCAGGACCTGCTATCTGCACCGCGACAGCGCAGCCATGCTCGCCGCGGCCGCCGCGCTGCTCAAACAGGGCCACCCCGAGCTAAAGCTGCTGGCCTACGATTGCCTGCGGCCTCGCCGCGTGCAGCGGATCATGTGGGATCTGGTCAAGGGCACACCGCAGCAGGGCTTTGTCGCCAATCCCGAGACCAGGGTGGCCTCGCTGCACAACCGCGGCTGCGCCATCGATCTGACTCTGGCCAGCGGCGACGGCAGCCCGCTCGATATGGGAACACCTTTCGATTCGTTCAGCCGCGAGGCGCAGCCGCGCCACGAGATCGAGCTGCTCAGGGCGGGCAAGTTGACAGGCGCGCAGGTCGGCAACAGGCTGCTGCTGCGCGAGGTGATGGTGCGCGCGGGCTTCACGCCGGTCGCGCACGAGTGGTGGCACTTCGACTGCGCTTCGCCCAGGGAGGCGGTACGGCGGTTTCCGATCGTCGAGTGACTTGCCCGGGCAGCGCCCGCAGGCGAGCCGGCGGCCGCGGAGCACGGATCGTCGCGCGCGGGGGTTCGGTCGAGCGCCACCGGGGTCAGTGACAATGGCTTTCGAGTCGGACGTTCTGGCGCGGCATCCCTTTTTCGAGACCTTTGCCCCGGCGGCGCGCGAGCGGCTGGCGGCCTGCTCGACGCTCAGGGAGTATCCGGAGAGCACCAGGGTCATCGGCGAAGGCCAGCCGGTGCAGGAGCTCGGTCTCGTCCTCAAGGGTACCTGCGCGGTGCTGGTCTCCGACGCCGACGACGGAGATTTCGCCAAGCGTCGGATCGCCACGCTCGGCGTGCACGAGATGTTTGGCGAGATGAGCCTGCTCACCGGTGAGCCGGCCACCGCCGACGTGGTGGCCGACATCGGAGCGCAGCTTCTGCTGATTCCGCACGCGAAGCTGAGCCTCGAGCTGGCTCAGAACCCAACGGGCATCCAGTTCCTGGGCCGCCTGATCTCGGACCGCCTGCGCAAGCGCGCCCAGGACGAGCGCGCGGAAATCGCGGTCGAGAATGCCCGTCGCCACGAGCGCCAGGCGCGCCGCTACCGGCCGACGGCCGCGCCCGGTGTGGTGCCGCGGGTGCTGGTCCTCAATCTCGGCAGCTCGTCGCTCAAGTACGACTTTTTCGACGCGGCGAAACCCGAGGTGCGGGCACGCGGTCTGATCGAGCGCATCGGCGCGGCGGGCGCCCGTCACGTCTATCGCATGGGCGGCGGCGAGCGAACCGAATCGCTGAGCATCGTCGACCACGCGGCCGCGCTCGACGTCGCGTTGCGCCGGCTGACCGACCCCGAACACGGTGTGCTCGGCGATCTGGCTCAGCTCACCGCAGTCGGTCATCGCGTGGTTCACGGCGGCTCCCGGTACAGCGAAGCCACGGTCATCGACGACCAGGTGCTCCAGGAGATCGAACAGTTGTGCCGGTTGGCGCCGCTGCACAACCCGGTGGCGGTGGCCGGGATCAAGGCCACCCGGGCGCGCCTGCCCGGGGTGCCACAGGTGGCGGTCTTCGACACCGCCTTTCACACCACCATGCCCGACCACGCCTGGAGCTACGCCCTGCCACGGGCGCTGGCCGAACGCCACGGTCTGCAGCGCTATGGTTTTCACGGTACCTCGCACCGCTACGTCGCCAAGAGCGCGGCCGCCTTTTTGCAGCGCTCGTCGCGCGAGCTGCGCCTGATCACCTGCCACCTCGGTAACGGCGCCTCGCTTTGCGCCATCGATCACGGCCGTTCGGTCGACACCAGCATGGGGTTGACGCCGCTCGAGGGGCTGTGCATGGGCACGCGCTCCGGCGATGTCGACCCGGGGCTGGTTCTCTTTCTCTGCACCTCGCTCGGAATGACACCCGACCAGGTCGACCACCTGCTCAACCGCGAGAGCGGGCTGCTCGGCATCTCCGGGCTATCTCAGGACATGCGCGAGCTGGAGCAGGCGGCGGCCGGCGGTCACGTCGGGGCGCGGCTCGCCATCGCCGTCTTCTGCTACCGCGTAAAGAAGTACATCGGATCCTACGTGGCGGTGCTGGGTGGTCTCGATGCGCTGGTTTTCACCGGTGGCATCGGCCAGGGCAGCGCCTGGGTGCGGGCTCGCGTCTGCCAGGGGCTGGCAGGCATGGGGATCGCCCTCGACGAGATGGCCAACCGCACGCCGGCCTCGGACGGGAGCGGGATCCGCCGGATCTCGGATCCATCGGCGCCGGTGGCGGTGTCGGTGGTGCCCACCGACGAGGAGGCGATGATCGCGCGCGAGACCGTGACCGCGCTCGGCCTGCGCGAGGCGAGCGAGGTGGCGCGCCGGGTCGAGGATCTGCCGATCCCGATCAACACCTCGGCCCACCATGTGCACCTGTCGCAGCCGGACGTCGAGACGCTGTTCGGATCCGGCCACACCCTCACCCGACGCGCCGATCTGCTGCAGCCCGGTCAGTTCGCCTGCGAGGAAACGGTGACGCTGGTCGGCCCGCGCGGCGCCGTCGAACGGGTGCGGGTGCTGGGGCCGACCCGGCAGCGGAGCCAGGTCGAGATCTCGCGCACCGAGGAGTTCCGGCTCGGCATCGATGCGCCGATCCGCGCCTCGGGTGACCTCGATGGCTCGCCCGGGATCACGCTGCTCGGCCAGGCGGGCGAGGTCAGGTTGCAGCAGGGTGTGATCTGTGCGCTGCGACACATTCACATGAGCCCCGAGGATGCTCTGCGCTTCGCCGTGCGCGACAAAGACCTGGTACGGGTGAAGACGGCTGGCGAGCGCTCGATCGTCTTCGGCGACGTGCTGATCCGGGTCAGCCCCGATTACAGGCTCGAGATGCACGTCGACACCGACGAGGCCAACGCGGCCGAGCTCGATCCGGGCGCGATCGGTTTCCTCGACTCGATCCAGTACCGCCGGACGTGATAGAGGGCAAACGTGATCGCCAGCTACCTGCGCCTGCTGCGCTATGTCAGGCCCTACGCCGCCGGGCTCGGTGTCGCCGTCTTCTGCATGTGCATCTGCTCGCTTACCACCATGCTCTATGCGTTTTTGTCGGGGCCGCTGATCACCGGTCTGGTCACCGGCGACGCCTCGGTGTTGCAGTCGGTGCTCGCCTACGTCCCGTCGCTGCGGCCGCTGGTCGAGGGCGACCGCTACGGCGTGCTCAGGGTGCTGCCGATCCTGCTGCTGGCCGTGGCGCTGATCAAAGGCATCGCCTACGCCGGAGAGTTCTATCTGGTGCGCACCATCGGTCAGTCGGTGGTCATCGATCTTCGCAACGACCTGTTCGACAAGGCGCTGCGCCTGTCGCCGCGCTACCACTCCGAGGCGCGCAAGGGGGATCTGCTGAGCCGCTTTATGCACGACGTGGCCGTGGTCGAGGCCTCGGTCACCGATGCCTCGGCCGACCTCGCGCGCAACGCGCTGCAGCTCCTGGGCCTGGTGATCCAGAGTTTCTTTCTCGATTTCAAGCTGGCTCTGCTGTCGTTCGTGGTGGTGCCCGCCGCCTACTATCCGATCTCGCGCTTCTCGCTGTTCATCAAGCGGGTGGCCAAGGAGAGCCAGGTCTCCCTCGGTCGCCTCTCTTCCCTGGTGCACGAGGCGCTGCACGGCATGCGCATCATCCAGGTGTTCTCGGCCGAGCAGCGGGTGGCCCGGCGCTTCCACGACGAGGGGCAACGCTATCTGGGCATCATGAGGCGGTCGATCATCGCCCGCGGCGCCTATTCGCCGACGATGGAGATCCTGGGTGTGGTGGCCGTCGCCGGGTTGCTCTGGTACGCCACCGGGCGCATCGTCAGCGGTGAGCTGAGCCCGGCGCACTTTGTCTCTTTTTTGACCACGATGTTCCTGCTCTACGGCCCGATCAAGGCGGTCGGCAAGCTGTCCAACCAGATCGTGCATGGCGTGGCCGCCGCCGAGCGCATCTACGAGGTGGTCGACGCGCCCGAGGAGATAACCGATCGACCCGGCGCCAGCGTGCTCAAGTCATTTGTCGAGTGCGTCCGCTTCGAGGGTGTGCGGTTCGGCTATTCCCCCGGCGAAGAAGTCCTGCGCGGGGTCGACCTCGAGGCCAGGCGGGGCCAGGTGGTCGCCATCGTCGGCAGCTCGGGCGCCGGCAAGACCACCCTGGTCAACCTGCTGCCGCGCTTTTACGATGTCACCTCGGGCCGCATCTGCATCGACGGCGTCGACCTGCGAGACGTGACCCTGGCCTCTCTGCGATCGCAGATCGCGCTGGTGAGCCAGGACGTGTTCCTGTTCGACGCCACGGTGCGCGACAACGTGCGTTTTGCCAGGCCCCAGGCCGGCGAGGAACAGGTGCGGGAGGCGCTCCAGGCGGCGCACGCCCTCGACTTTGTCGAGGCGCTGCCGGGGCGGCTCGACGCGCAGATCGGCGAGCTGGGAAGCCTGCTGTCGGGGGGGCAGCGACAGCGGCTGGCGATCGCGCGCGCGATCCTGGCCGACGCGCCGATCCTGATCCTCGACGAGGCGACCAGCGCGCTCGACACCGAGAGCGAACGCGCGGTGCAGGCTGCGCTCGACAACCTGATGGCTGGTCGCACCGCCTTCGTGATCGCGCACCGGCTCTCGACCGTGCGCCGGGCCGAGGAGATCGCGGTGCTGCAGGACGGCGTCATCGTCGAGCGCGGTCGCCACGAGCAGTTGCTGGCCGCCGGCGGCGCCTACGCGCGCCTGTACCAGATGCAGTTCGCCGATCAGGACGGCGGCGTGGAGGCGATCGCACGCCGCGCCGTTGCCGCTCCGGGGAGCGTGTGCTAGACGCGGTGAGAGACGAGGGGGTCGAGTCGGCATGATGACGCAGTGGCGACGGGCGACGCGCGGCCGGCGGTGGCTGCTTATCGGCGGCTGTGCGCTCGTCGGCGGGTTGCTCGCCGGCGCCGGCTGCAAGCGCTGCT
>JAFGSX010000266.1 GCA_016934455.1 Deltaproteobacteria bacterium | reverse complement strand
TTTTCGCCGCGCAGCGACGACAAAAAGACTTCCGCCGATCAGCGGGGACCCGCCAAAAATAGGCTCAAGCAAAGTGAGCAGCGCAATCAGTTGTTGTACGTGCGCCAGCCGCGCTCGTAGTAGCGCGTGATCACCGGCTGGTCCAGGCGGTTGACGTCGACGCTGCGGCGCTGCAGGTCGGCCGGAAATGCGAACAGCGCGGGCAGCGTGGCGGCGGTGAGGAACCGCGTCGGCACGTCGAGCCGCAGGTGGCCGACGTCGAGCGTCCGCCGCGTCGCCAGCACCCAGCCCCATTCGCCGAAGCTCGGCACGTTGGCGTGAAAGGGCAGCACCGTCAGGCCGGGCGCGTCCTGGCGGCCGGTCTGCTCGATGGTCTCGACCACGCACCAGAAGGCGTCGGGCGCGTAGAACGGGCTGGTGGCCTGGGTGACCAGGGCGCCGTCCGCGGCCAGGTGGCGCAGCAGCAGCCGGTAGAAGCTGGTCGAGTAGAGCCGCGCCAGCGCCGCGCTCGACGGATCGGGCAGGGCGACGATGGCCGCGTCCCAGGTCGCGCCCGATCGCTCGAGAAACTTGCCGGCGTCGGCGTTGTGCACGGTCAGCCGCGGGTCGCGCAGGCTGCCGCCGTTGAGCTCGCTCAGCAGCGGGTGCCGGCCAAACAGCGACGTCATCTCCGGGTCCAGGTCCACCAGATCGATGCGCTCGACGCTCTGGTGCTTGAGCACCTCGCGCGCGGCCATGCCGTCGCCGCCGCCCAGGATCAACACCCGCCGCGCGCCCGGCACCGCGGCCAGCGCCACGTGCACCAGCGGCTCGTGGTAGCGCGCCTCGTCCACGGTCGAGAACTGCAGTTGCCCGTTAAGATAGAGCCGGACGTCGTCGCGCCAGCGGGTGACCACGATGCGCTGGTAGGGGGTCTCGCGCGCCAGCACGATCTCGTCCTGATAGAGGCGGTCCTCGGCGAACCGGGTCAGCCCGCCCGCGGTCACCAGGCCGGCCAGCAGCGCCACCGCGGCCAGCAGCGCGGCCAGATCGAGCGGCCGGCGCCAGGCGATCTCGGCGCGCAGCAGCCACAGCGCCAGGCCGGCCACCCCCACGTTGAGCAACCCGCACAAGAAGCCCGAGCGCACCAGGCCGAGGTACGGCGCCAGCAGCAGCGGGAACAGGATGCTGGCGAGCAGCGCGCCCACGTAGTCGAGCGCCAGCACGCTCGAGACCGCCTCGCCGAAGGCGTCGCGGTCGCGCAGCACGCGCACCACCAGCGGGATCTCGAGGCCGACCAGGGTGCCGACCGCCAGCGTCGACAGCACCAGGTAGGGCAGGTAGCTGGCGAGAAAGGTGAAGGCGTAGAACAGGCCGAGCGCGGCGCCGCCGCCCACCGCGCCGACCGCGATCTCGACCGCCACGAAGACAGTCAGCGGATCGCGGCGCACGTAGCGCGCCAAGAACGAGCCGACGCCCATGGCGAACATGAACAGGCCGATGACGATCGAGAACTGGGTGACCGAGCTGCCGACCAGGTAGCTCGAGAGCGCGCCCGCGATCAGCTCGTAGCAGAGGCCGCAGATGGCGACCGCGAAGACCGAGCCGAGCAGCAGACCGTGGCGGCGACGGATGCGGGCGTCGTCGACCATCTGCGGGGCGCCACCGCCGTCAGACAATGGCGGCGGCGATAATGATCGCGAGCGCGACGATCACCGAGCCGATGAGGATGGCGAGCGAGGTGTTCTGGTCCTCCTCGATCTCCTTGCGGATCGAGAACGGCGTGATCTTGGTGATGATCCAGAAGGCGATGCCCATCACCAGCATGCCGATCAGCGAGTAGATAATGGTCGCCGGAACGTGCACCAGGTCTTTCATCATCTCGTCCATGGATCTCCCTCCTTACCCTACTTGCCGCCTCGATAGCCGCCGCCCGCGTGGTGCCGACCGGTGCCGATGAAGTAGAGCATGCGCGGGCCCTGGGCCGAGCCCTGGCGGATGCTGACCGGCTTGTCCTCCGGGCCCGGCAGCCCCCAGCCGTAGGCGCTGCCCAGCCAGGCGCCGACCGTGCCCACCGCCAGCAACAGCACCATTCCGAATCGCCACATCACCTTCCCCGCTGCTCGAGCTCACGCTCAATCGTCGTCATCGTCGTCGTCCGACGGAATGCGCCGCTTCTCGTGGCTGTACTTGCGCAGGATCTCCTTCAGCGGATAGAGCGCGCTGAGCACGATCATCCACCAGAAATAGCGGCCGGGCATGACGCCCTCGCTGACCTCGATGGCGAGGGTCGGCCCGCCGGAAGCGGCCGGCGCCTCGCCGGTGCCGGCCTGGCCGTAGACCAGCAGCCGGTACCAGCCCGGCTGGTCGATGCGGATGTAGCGGGTCGACGACTGCGAGCCCTCGCTCCACGACTCGCCGCCCTCGACGCCGTGGTAGTAGCTGACGTCGTCCTCGGTGTCGAACAGCACCTCGTCGTTGGCGTTGACGATGCCAAGCTGGGTCGACACCCAGGCGTTGTCGACCGGCGCGCGGCTCCTGATGGCGACCACCGACGGCCTGAAGCGGATCTGGAACGGCTGGCTCAACGCCTCGGCCCGGTACTGCTCGGCGCTGAACTGCTCGCGCAGCACCACCCGGCCGCCGCGGGTCGAGGCCATGCCGCACAGCGCACCGTTGAGCAGCGTGAACAGAATGCCGATCCACATCAACGCCGTCTGGACGCGCGTCCGGATGAAGGGCTGCGCCGCTGCCACCCCGAGCGAGCGGCTCAGCTTCTTGCCGCAGGCCCGCTCCATCTCCTCGACCGGGACATAGCGCCCCGCGAAGAACTCGATCTCCTGGCTGTCGCCGTTGACCGATCGCTCGGCGCAGTAGGACCTGGGCGGCGCCACCAGATCGGCGTACTGAAAGCGCTCGCCCACCTGCGCCAGCCAGGGCAGCGCGCCGTCGACGTAGCGTAGCTCCTCGGTGCCGCTCTCGACAAACTGGAAGCTGGTGGCGCCGATCTTGATCCTGTCCTTGGGCTTGAGCATAGAGAAGATGTCGACGCCTGGCGCCTGGTGGCTGCGCCGGTTGAGCACCCAGTGCCGGTTGGACTCCTCCAGCCACAGGTAGCCCTGCTGGTCGGCCCACAGCAGGTACTCGTCGCTGACGTAGACGCCTTCCTCGACGTAGCGCAGGCGGCCGACCACCTCGTACTTGAGCTTGTCGAAGGTGCAGACGTCGCCGATAGCGAGCGTGAAGCTGACCTGCTCGCTGTTGCGGGTGATGACCTTGGTCTGGGTCGCGCTCAACTGCAGGCCGGCCCCGCACTGCGGGCACACCAGCATGCTGGTCTCGGGCGGGAACCGGTGCTCGATCGGAGCGCCGCACCCGGCGCAGCGCACGCCGACGCCGGTGGCCACCTGCTCCGGAAACGGCGGTCCGCCCTGAACCAGCAGCGCGCCGCGCTCCACGAACTCGCCCAGGAACAGCGACGGCGCGCCCTGCTGATCGTACTCGACGCCGAGCGAGATCTTGCCGTCCGGGCTGGCCAGGTCGGCGAAGGGGTAGACCTCGTCGGGCAGCACCAGCCACGGCACCTGCCCCTCGACGCCCTGGCAGGTGGCCCGGCCCAGCTCCTCGACCAGAAACGGGCGCTGGTGGACGGTGACGGTGGCGCCGACGCGAAGCTGCTCGAACGGCGGCAGCCGGGGGTCGGCCGACACCGGTTTCTCGACTGCGAATTCCTTCTCGTCCTCGGTCAGCCAGACGATCTCGCCCCGGGGCGACTCGAGGAACCACTCGTCCCAGACTCCGGCGCCGTAGGTGTAGCGGACGCGGCCCAGCACCTGGTGGTGCTGCCGGTTGAGCGTGCACGGCTCGCCCACGCGCAGCGCAGACGACGGCGGGTCGAGCAGAGCCTTGCGGCCCGAGTCGTGCACCGCCTGCTCGTCCCAGTAGATCAGCGTGTGGCAGTAGCGGCAGCCGAGCGCGGTGATGCCCGGGTTCTGGACCTCGTGCTGCGCACCGCAGCTCGGGCATTGCACGGCACGGCTCACGTCGCGGGCTCCCGGCCGCGGCGCCCACCGCGGCTGTCCCCGACGCTAGCCGCGGCTTGGACTGCAAGTCAACGGGTCATCCCGGCCGACGCCACATTCCGCCGCGCGCCCCGTCGGATCTCGACTCAGACCGCAGCCCCGGCCTCCAGCAGCTCGTTCTCGATGAAGTCCCGGTGGTACAGGCTGCCGCGAAAGCCGACGACGCGCTCCACCTCGCGCCCGGCCTTGAAATAGAGCACGGTCGGCGTGCCGCGCACGCCCAGCCGCGCCAGCGTGCGCGGGGCGCGGCTCGCGTGCAGCTCGGCCACCTTGAGGCGGCCCTCGTAGCGCGCGGCCAGATCCATGACGATGGGTTCGAGCTGCATGCAGGGCGCGCAGCCGTCCGACCAGACATCGACCAGCACCGGCAGCTTCGATTGCAGCACCTCCTGGGCAAAGTTCTGGTCGGTCAGCGAGACCGGTTGCACGACTTTCTTTGGTGAAAACAAAGATTTGAGCCAGGATGCCATGGCTGCTCCGGTGACCGGTCCGCGCCGGGTGAGAGCCGCTCTACCGGCAAAGGGTTCAAGCGGTATCAGCGGCGCCGATCGGGTCGCAGCGAGGCCCCGGCTCAGCCGCCGACCACCAGGCAGATACCCTCGTCGATCAGGCAGACCGAGTTGGGGCAGCAGTCGCCGTCGCCCTCGCACGGGCCGCACACGCCTTCCGGCAGCAGGCACGCCCAGTTGCCGCACGGGTGAATGCAGCGGTCATTGCAGCGGCTGCCGCTGGCATCGGTCCCCGGGCCCGCATCGCGCGGCGTGCCGCCGTCCGGCTTGGCCGGTTGCTCGAGCGGGCAACCGTAGACGATGGTGAGATCGGTGACCACGCCGTGCTGCAGCGCGATGCAGGCATTGCCGGAGAAGGTCAGTCGCCCCGTCGCCGGGTAGTATTCCCAGCCCGTCACGCCGGAGGGATCGCGGGGCACGCGCACGCCGTTGAAGTAGATGGTCAGTTGATCTGGATCCGTGGCCACGCCGACCAGCGAGTACTCGCAGCCGAGCACGGCGCCGGCGATGGCGGCAAAGGCGTCGTTGAGCGATGCGGCGTCGTCGGCCTGGTAGTAGTTGGGGGTCTGGGGCCGCGCCGTTCCGCCGGCGATGGCCATGGCCGTCAACTGGCTCCGATCGACCCCGCTGCCGAAACCGACCACGAAGGTGTGCACCGACGGAACCTGAGCGTACAGCGCTTCGACCTGGGGCACCGGATCGTTGCAGTTGGCCTGGCCGTCGGTCACCAGCAGGATGTAGTTGCCTCGCGTCGTGTCCTTGAGCCCGTCGTAGCTGCGCAGCAACTGCAGATCCTCGGCCGCCGGGGTGCGCGCGTTGCAGGTGCCGGTGTTGGCGAGATAGTTATCGATCGTGCTCGCCGTGTTGTCGCCGATGTCGACGGGGACAAAGCCATAGTCGGCGGGATTGTTGTTTGGGCTCGGCTGGCAGGTGGGGGCGCCCTCGCACGACTGGTTGGTGCCCGGGAACAGGTTGAGGCCAAACCGGATCTCGGAGCCGTGCGCCGCCAGCATCTGCGCGATGGCGGCCTTCGCGACGTTCCACTTGCTGCCGTCGGAGCCGATGTTCTGGGTCATGCTGCTCGACCGGTCGAGCACGATCATCACGTTGGCAGGCACCCGATCGGCCGAAAAAGCCTGCCCCTCGCACTCGTCCGGCACGCACACCACGCCGATGCACTGATCGCTGGCCAGGCACTGCGTGTCGTCGTCGCACGGGCTCTCGGTGACGCTGCGTTCGCACACGCCGTCGGCCGTGCAGTGGGCGGCCGGACCGCAGTCCGCGTGGGTGGTGCAGGCGAGGCTGTCGACGCAGGTGTCCGTCTGCGGGTTGCAGATCAGCGGCGCCGTGCAATCCTCGGCGCTGTCGCAGCTCCCGCCCGGGCCGGCGATCGGACCGCAGGTGCCGTTGATGCAGGTTTCGCCGGCCACGCAGTTGAGATCGACCTGGCACGGGCCGCCGACCCGGTTGTCGACGCAGTGGTCGCCGCTGCAGTAGGCGCCGCGTCCGCAGTCGGCGTGGCCGGTGCACCTCAGGTCGGCGCAGGTGTGGGTGGCCGGGTCGCACACCAGGTCGCCGGCGCAGTCCGCAGCCGTCTCGCAGGGGGAGCCGGCCGCGGCGCCGGGCGAGCAGTTGCAGGCCGAGAAGCGAATCAGGACGGCAAGGCCCAACAGCGCCGCTGCCACCGGGACACTCTTCTTGATCATCGCTGGCCTCCGTCGAGCCGCCTTGTCGGATTGCCCTACGGTCATGATACTCCGGGCGGGCCGACGGCGTCGACCGGTCAGCGCGCTGCGGCTGCGCTTGGCACGGCCCGGGCGACCGGGGATAATGCGCGCTCGTTCGAGGCTTGGACGGAGGTCGGCCATGGCCCGCTGGGCGGGAGAGATGGAGTTCGAGTTCGTCGACGGCGCCGACGACAGCGGCGCCTTCGTCGCCACCAGCAAGGTGGTTCAGTTCCTGCGCGGCCACATCGCGCGCGGCGAGGTCGAGGCCGCGGCGCGGCTGTACGAGGAGACCGGCGCCACGGTCGCCAAGGAGCTGCTGGCCGAGGCCAAGAGCGCCTCGTCGTCGACGCAGAAACATCTGGCGGCCATGTTCGCCCAGGCCCGCGACTTTGCCTCGGCCGGTCACGTCTTCGAGCTGGCCAAGGACTTTGCCCAGGCGGCGCGCAGCTTCGAGCAGGCTTCGGACTTCGCCTCGGCCGCCCGCTGCCACCAGCGCAGCGGCGACCTGGTGCGCGCTGCGGCCGCGCTCGAACGCGCGGGCCAGCTCGGCGCCGCGCTCGAGCTGCACCAGCAGTCGGGCCCATCGGATGCGCTGGCCGAGTGCCTGGCGCGCCAGCAGCGGTTCTGGCAGGCGGCCCAGGTCTACCAGCAGACGGCCAACATGCGCGGCGAGGTCGAGATGCTGCGGCTGGTGCCGATCGACGACGCGCAGCGCGTGCCTGCGGTCGAGCGGCTGGCCGATCTGCTCGAGCGCTACGGCCACATGGATCAGGCCGCGCAGATCGTGATCGACACGGTGCGCCAGTGCCCGGCCGCGCGCAACCACACCGGCCTGTACCAGCGGCTGGCGCGCCTGCTCGAGGGGCTGGGCCGCTACGATCAGGCCAACCTGGTGCGCGCGCGCATCCAGGAGCAGCTCGGCGGCCGCAGCGTCGGCGACCAGCGGGTGCTGCCGGCGCAGGCCTCACCGCCGGCCGTCGAGGGTGCACCGCTCGCCGCCGCACCTGCCGGCGCCGTGATCACCGGTACCGTGCTGCCACCGGCCAGCGCGCCCCGGCCGATCACCTTCGCCGCGATGCCGGCCATCCACGCGGTAGCTGCGCCGGCGCCCGCGGCCGCGCCGATCCAGGCCGCCGCCGCGGCCTTCCAGATCCCGCCGGCAGCCACGCCCAGCAGCGATCCCTTCTCGTCGCTGATCGATCCCTTTGCCGAGCGGGCGAGCGGGCAGGCGCCTGCCATCGATCCCTACGCCCAGCTCAAGGCGATCCCGATCTTCGGCGAGCTGACGCTGGTCGACATGAAGGACCTCTATCGCATGTGCCAGGAGGTCACCTTTACCAGCAACGCCACCATCATCGAGCAGGGCGTGCGCGGCGACGGGCTGACCGTGATCCTGGCCGGCGACGTGCAGGTGCTGCGGGTCGAGGGCAGCGCCGCCACCCCGCTGGCCACGCTACACGCCGGCGCCTACGTCGGCGAGATGTCGCTGGTCGACGACGCCGCCACCTCGGCGCGCGTGGTCGCCGCCACGCCGGTGCGCGCGCTGTTCATCTCGCACGAGCGCTTTGACCAGTACCTGTACGGACACGAGACCGCGGCGCTGTGCATCTACCGGCTGTTCGCCAAGACCCTGGCCGAGCGGCTGCGGCAATCCAACGTGCGCACATAACAAAGACGCCGCTCTCGCGAGCGGCGTCTTGCAGTCCTGGATCGACGGGCGCGCTACTTCAGGTTGCGGATGGCCGTCATCTGCATGTCGTGCATCGACTTCATCACGTTGGACAGCATCTCGTACATCTTCTTGAGATCTTCCATCAGCTTCTGAAGCTGCATCTGCTTGAGGGTATCCGACGAAGTGCTGGTATCGCCGAAGGCGCCGCTCGTGCTGCCGGTGGCGCCGGTGGCGCCGCTCGAGGCAGCGGACTGAGCGCCCATGTACTGGGTCAAAGCCTGCGGCGAGACAGCGTAGGTGCCGCCGACCGGCCCGCCGACCAGTCCACCGTAGGGGGCGTTGCCGACCTGCCCGGTGCCGGCGTAGTTCGGATAATATCCCGACGTCGGCTGGGTGCCCTGGCCAGCGTTTTGCGAAAGCTCGTTCATCTTGCCGATGATGTCTTTTTCCTTGTTCTGCCCGTACTGCATCATCATCAGGTAGAGCAGATCCTCGAATGCGAACGGCGGGGTCATGCCCATGCCGGCCGCGAGCTGCTGGGTACTGGGGTTGCTGAGAGTCCAGTTGGGAGAATTGGCTCCACCATTGACCATGCTGCCGGCCAAGTTGAGGATGTTGTTCTCGAGCTGGGCCAGCGAGCCGTAGATGCCAGAGGACGTAGAGTTGGAGGCGATCGCGGGGGTGTAGGGAGCCACGTTGGTGTAGGGCGTGTAGCGCTGCACCGTGACAAAGCCGTCGGCTCGGCCATCGGCCAGCACCGTGCCGCCGGCCACCGCGTTGAGCCGCTGCTGCATGCGCGGATCCGAGTTGATCGCGTACTGAAGGCTGCTGGCGAACATCGTGCCCTGAGATGTGGCGTTGGCAAAGCTCCACGACGAGTAGTAGGTCGACCCGTAGAGCTGGCGATTCTGGGCAAGCACATCGTAGGGCGCGGGTACCGACTGCGACGCTGCCAGGTTGCGCCCGAAGAACGAGTCGAGCTGCTGGGGCGTGAAGTTGGCCACGTTGCCCATGGTCCGCATGTAGATCTGCAACTGGGTCTGGGCTGAACCGACGCGCGTCCCCATCAGGTCGCCCAGGTTTGTGGGCAGGCCTAGGGAGGTGAGCATCTGGGTGATCTGGAGACCGCCGCGCCCGTCAATCCCGCTGCTGCTAATCATCGCGACTCCTTTTGTGTCCCCCAGCGCGTGAAGGACACCGATGAGGCTCTCTGCGCGCCCCTCTTATACCATGACAATATATCGGCGTTCACGGCGATTAGTTGCTCGCTCCTCGGTCAGGTGACCGACGCCGATCCGGGATCCGCAGAAAACCGGTTCGTTACGCCGGCATTTGCGCTATTTCTTGCGCTGTTTGGCGCCTGATCGATCCACGGCGCCCACCGAGGTCGCCATGAGCAATGTCCCCACGGTCCGCATCCCCCAGCCGGTGGTCACCGGCGCCCTCGAGAGTTCTAGCATCCTGGACAGCATCGCGATCTTCCAGCCGCTCGCGCCCCAGCTCAAGAAACAGCTCGAGGCGCAGCTCACCAGGCGCGCGCTCAAGCCGGGCGAGCTGCTTTTTCAGGCGGGCGACGTCGGCGATGCCATGTACCTCATCGTCGGCGGCATGGTGTCGGTCTTCACCGCCGACAAGGCGCTCGGCCTGACCTACGAGCTGGCCAAGCTGGGCCGCGGCCAGGCCTTTGGCGAGATGGCGCTGGTCACCGGCGAAAAGAGGTCGGCCAGCGTGCGCGCGCTGGAGGAGACCCAGCTCCTGGTGCTGTCGCGCGACGTCTTCTACAAGCTGGTCAACGCCGCGCCGCAGGTCGCGCTGACCATCTCCCAGGTGCTGGCCAGACGGCTCGAGGACCACAACCAGACCCAGGGCATCGAGTTCGGCAGCCTGCGCGAGATCGCCTTCGATCCGGCGCTGCTCGAGCTGGTGCCGCCGGCCCTGATCAAGCGCCACCGCATGGTCCCGATCACTATGGCCGGCAACATCGCCACCGTGGCTACCCCGGATCCGTCCAACCGGCTGGGCGTCGACGACCTGCGCCGCGTGCTGCGCGGCATCGAGATCAAGCTGCTGGCGGTCAGCGAGACAGACTACGACCAGTTCATCGCCAAGCACCTGACGCAGGCGGCCGAGCGGCCGGCGCCGACCCAGACCCAACGCCTCAACCTGGCGGCGCTGTCGCGGCAGATCGTCTTTCACGGCGTCGGCGGCGGCGAGGACGAGGCCCGGCTGAAGCAGGGCGCTGCCGGCCAGGACGTGGTCGAGCTGTTCAACGCCATCCTGATCGAGGCCATCGAGCGCGGTGCCTCGGACATCCACATCGAGCCCGATCGCAACCGGGTGGTGGTGCGCTACCGGGTGGACGGCCGCCTGGCCTTTCGCGACGGCACCATCCCGTTCGCGCTGCACGCGCCGCTGCTGTCGCGCATCAAGGTGCTGGCCTCGCTCAACATCGCCGAGCGCCGGCTGCCGCAGGACGGCCGCATCTCGCTCGACCTCGGGCAAAAGAGCTTTGACCTGCGCGTGGCCACGGTCAACGCCAAGTTCGGCGAGAAGGTGACGCTGCGCATCCTGGACAGCAGCGCGCTCGAGCAAAACCTGCAGAGCCTGGTGCTCGCCGAAAAGGTGAGCCAGGTGGTGCGCAAGCTCTTCTACCGCCCCAACGGCCTGGTGCTGGTGACCGGCCCGACCGGATCGGGCAAGACCACCACGCTGTACGCCGCGATCAAGGAGCGGTTCAACCCCGAGCTGGCGATCTGCACCATCGAAGATCCGATCGAGTACGACGTGCCGGGCATCACCCAGGTGCAGGTCAACGAGGCCATCGGGCTCGGTTTCACCGACGTCATGCGCACCTTCCTGCGCCAGGATCCGGACATCATCCTGGTCGGCGAGACGCGCGACGCGGCCACCGCCAAGCTGGCCTGCTCGGCCGCGCTGACCGGACACCTGGTGCTGACCTCGTTTCACACCAACGACTCCGTGGCCGCGGTGATGCGGCTGCGCGAGATGCAGATCGAGCCGTTCGTGCTGGCGGGCTCGCTGCTGGGAGTGATCAACCAGCGGCTGGTGCGCCGCATCTGCCCGAGCTGCCGCGTCGAGACCCAGTACAGCGACGTGATCCGGCAGAATCTCGATCACGCCGGAGTGCCGCTCGACCCGGCGGCCAGGCTGTACAAGGGCGCCGGCTGCAAGGCCTGCAACGGCGAGGGGTTCAAGGGGCGCGTCGGCGTGTTCGAGCTGCTGGTGGTGTCGGCCGCGGTGCGCGACGCGATCGCGCAGGAGGCCAACGCCTCCCAGCTCAGGCAGGCTGCTCAGGACGGCTCGTTCGTCTCGCTGGCGCGCTACTCGCAGTTTCTGCTGTCCGAGGGGCTGACCGTGCCGAGCGAGGTGCTGCGCATCCTGCCCCGGGAGTGACGACCGTGCACCGCACCTGGCCAGCGTGGGGGCTGCTCTGGCTGCTGGGAATCGGCGGCTGCCCGGGGCAGACCGCCGCGACTCCGCCCGGCGATCCGGACGCAGCCCACGACGCAGGCCAGAGCGGAGACCGGGATGCAGGCCAGAGCGGAGATCGGGATGCAGGCCAGAGCGGAGACCGGGATGCCGGCCAGAGCGGAGACCGGGATGCAGGTCGCGACGCAGCCGCGGATACCGGTGTCGATTCGGGTACGGACTCCGGCGCGGATGCGGGTCCAGAAGCCGGCCCGCCGTTCGCGCCGACCGCTGCCACGTCGCTGGCGGCGGACGGCCGCCTGGCGTTGAGCAGCAACGTCCCCGCGCGCACGGACGGTTGCCCCGAATCGCTGGGTGAGGTCTGCGCCGACGCGGATGGCGACGATCTCGTCGACGCCTGGGAGGAAATGGCTCTCGAGCTGCTGCGTCCCCGGCTCCGCCTCGACGAGGGCGAGGATCTGCTCGGCGATCCCGCGGCGGTCGTGGCCGCTATCGGGCACATCTATCCGACGTCGTTGGCGCCGCTCGAGGTCCGCGCCCTGATCGTGATCGGCTACTCGCGCGACTACGGAAGCTGCCTTGGCATCTCGGCCCACAACGGCGACACGGAGCGCGTCGCCCTGCGTCTGGTCGCGCTGACGGCGCCCGGCGACGTCGTGGTCAGCGCTGCCTTCACGGCGGCGCACGACGGAGCGCCGCTCGATCACAACCGGCTCTTGGCGGGCGACGAACTGCAGGAGATGGAGTTTGTCGATGGCGAGAGCGGCCCGCGCTGGCTGGTCTACGCCTCCGAGGACAAGCACGCCAGCTACGTCTCCGTCGCCGACTGCGAATTCTCGGACATTCCGTGCTTCGATGAGGATTGCTCACCGGACGGCGTGGCCGACCCCTCGGCCTTTGAGCTGCTCCCGCCGGTGGTCAACGCCGGCGAGCCCGCTGCGCCGCTGGTGGAGGATCTCGCGGCCTTGGGTTTCGCCGGCGAGGACGCCTGGCTGGACCAGCCCTTCTGCGGCGGCCGGACGCGCGGCGGTATCTGCGCGGGCTCGGTGCGCAAGAAGCTGACGACCGATCCGTTTGCAGAGCCCTGAACCGCCACGACCCTGGGGGGACGGGAGCCCGGCTACCCGCACCACTCAGGTCCGGCTTGTGCTACGATCCCGGCCACGGGGATTGCCATGTCGAGGTTGCTCCCAGGCGGTACCGCGCTTGCCGTTTTTTTTGCGCTGACCTCCTGCCCGAGGCCGCCGAGCGCGGTCTGCACCACGTCGAGCGACTGCCGCGAGGGCGAGATCTGCGTCGCCGGGCTCTGCCGCACCGCCTGCAACTCGGTCCAGCAGTGCCGCGTCGGCGAGATCTGCCTGGACGGCTACTGCCAGGCCCGAGTCGACGCCGGTGCGATCGACGGCGCCCGGCCCGACGCGGAGCCGGTCGATGCCCCGCGCCTTGACGCGGCCGCGATGGACTGGCTGCAGCGCGATGGCGAGCCCGCCGACACCGCCGCCGGCGATCGAATGACGCCCGACCGTCCGGCCGATGCCGGATCCGACTCGGGCGAAAGCGATGCCGGCGATGGCGATGCCGGCGATGGCGATGCCGGTGAAAGCGATGCCGGCAGCGGCGATGCGTGCGCCGCGCCGACAGGGCCTCCCTGGTGGAACGACAACTACCCGTGGCGAGCGCAGATCGCGATCAGCGCCACCCCCGCCAGCTACACGCTCGCGCTCGACGCCAGCGACAGCGAGGCGGCGCGCTTCGATCCGAGCTCGCTCGGCACGGGTGACGATCTGCGCGTCGTCTGGTGGGATGGCGCGTCCAACCGCGAGATCGACCGCGCGCTGCTCGCGTTCAGCGCCACGCGGGTGACTCTTCATTTTCGCCTGCAGGAGCCCGGCGGCCATGCCGGTGGCAGCGAAAGCTATTTTTTATACGTCGGAGCGGGCGCCAGCACGGGCAACTCGCCTGCGGACAACCGCAAAAACGTCTACCTCTTTTTCGAGGACTTCGAGGGAATGGCGGTCGGCAGCGACGGCAGCCCGGCGTTTGTCACCGCGACGCTCTCCCACTGGCGGGTGGAGGTCGAGGGCTCCGGCAACCACGTGTTGACCATCGCGGCCGACGACGGCAACCCGATCAGGATGGCGGGACTGACGCTCACCGACGTTCAGCTCGAGATGTGGGTCAAATTCAACAGCGCATACAACTCGATCGCCGGTGTCAATTTTTCGATTCGCGGCTGCAACCTGTTGGGCAACGCTACGTATTACTCAACAACGCTGCAACACGCTAGCAACCGGCTGGGTATCGGCCATACCGTCAATGGCGCCTGGCAAGGCTTTTTGGAGACGACCTCTCTCGAAATCAATTTACAGCAGTGGTACCGGCTGCGCAGCCACGCCGTCGGCACAAAGCTGAACGCTGTCTCCGGGACGGCTTCGACCACCTATTTGCATGCAGAAAATGGGTGCGGCGAGATCGGCATCAACGGCTTTTTCAGCGACGTGTCCGTCGACGACGTCATGGCGCGCATGCTGGTGGACCCCGAGCCCTCCGTCGCGCTCGGTGCGTGGCAGGAGCGGTGCCAATGAGAGCGATGCGCCGTGCCGCCTGGTCGGTGTTTTGCAGCGCGCTCGCGGCCGCGGGATTGCTGACCGCCTGCCAGCCGCCGCCAGGCGGCACCTGTTTGTCGAGCAACGACTGCCGGCCGGACGAGATCTGCATCGAGCAGCGCTGCCGCCTCGCCTGCAATTCCAACGTCGATTGCCGCGGCACCGAGGAGTGTCGCAGCGGGTTCTGCCAGGCCCTGGTCGACGCCGGTGCAATCGATAGAGCCCGTCCCGACGCGAATCCGGTCGATCGCACTTCGACTGACGGCGCGGTCGCGGATACCTGTGCTCCGCCCGACCCGGCGTGGTGGGACACGGCGTTTGCCTATCGCGCACCGCTGATCATCTCGGCGGCACCCGCCGAATACACGCTCGAGCTCGACCTGCGTGAAGCCGCGGCCAGCGATCTATTCCTGCGGTCGTTGATGCCGAACGGTGACGACCTGCGTATCGTGTGGCTGGAGGGCAATGCGACCGAGATCGATCGCGAGCTGATCGCCCTCGGCTCGGACCGGATCGCGTTGAGGTTCCGGCTGCAGCCATCAGAGAGCTACCCGGGCGGCAGCGACGATTACTACCTGTACGTCGGTTCGGTCAGTTCGACCGCGGCGCCCACCGATCTTCACAACGTCTACCGGTTCTTCGATGATTTTGAAGGGCATGCCATAGACAGTAATGGCCACCCGCAATTCGATACCGGGCCATCAGGCGCCTGGCAGATCGTCCAATCAGAAGCTCACGGCCGCGTCTTGCGCGCCGGAAATATCAATGCGTGCTACGGCCAGATCGCCGACACGGCGGTCGCCGACGGCATGCTGGAGGCAGACGTGGCGCTGCTGGCTGCTAGCGAACAGAGCGCCCTGGCCGGATTGCTTATCCGAGCCAGCGGCCTGCCCGATTACGGCGCCACCTACTACAACGTGGCGCTGTGGTCAGAAGAAGACCTTTTTCGGATCGGCCACATCGTCAACGGCAATCCGGCAGGAGTCGTTGCCTCGACTCAAACCACAGTCCACTTTCAGCGTTGGTACCATCTTGCAGCTTGGTTCACCGGCAGCGACGTCAGCGCCACTCTCGACGACGGCTTGACGATCGACGGCAGCAACCTCGCGGTCGGCGACACCCAGGCGGGCCTGGTAACGTTTCAAAGCGCTGCCATGTTCGACAACGTCAAGTTGCGCAAGCTGGTCGTGCCCGAACCGACGGTCTCCCTCGGCGCGTGGGAGACGGCATGCCAGTGACGTCGGCTCTCCAGAGACAGGCGCTGGCGCTCGCCGCGGTGGTGCTGGCCGCCCTCGCGTGCCGCGATCCCAACGCGCCGTGCCAGTCCAACAGCGACTGCCGCGAAGACGAGCTCTGCGTGCTGGAGCGCTGCCGCACGGTCTGCACCTCCAACCAGCAGTGCAAGCGCACCGAGGTCTGCCGCGACGGCATCTGCTGGCCGGACGAGCCGGCGAGCGACGCGGCCGCGGCGAGCGACGGCGGCAACCCGGACCGCGACTCGCCCGACCGGATCGCGAGCGACCACCTGCATCCCGACCAGGCGCGGACCGACCAGGCGCGGACCGACCAGTCGCCGGCGGATGGCGCACCCGGCGACCGGCAGACGGATGCGGCGGACCTCGATGCCGCGGCCGACAGCGCGATTGCGGATCTCACGCGCGACGTCGGCGCGAACGACGGTGCGGCGGACCGCGGCGCCCCGGACAGCGGCCCGTGCGCCAAACCCGCCCTCTCCTTCGACGGAGACGATGATTACTTCGAGGTCGGAGACGATCCGGCGTTCGATGGCCTGGGCGCGCTGACCGTCGAGGCCTGGGTCAACACGCCGGTCGCGATCGGCGCCAACACGCGCATGCGCATCATCTCGCACCACTCGGCCAGCACCTACGACGGATACGCGCTGGCTATCTACTACGGCGGAGCGTCTTTCTT
The DNA here is from genome assembly GCA_016934455.1 of Deltaproteobacteria bacterium. Taxonomy (GTDB): domain Bacteria; phylum Myxococcota; class JACRCW01; order JAFGSX01; family JAFGSX01; genus JAFGSX01. The sequence continues at coordinate 28,836 of JAFGSX010000266.1, read as the reverse complement.
CGTCGGCCACGGCGGGACCTACCTCTCGGCCGAGGCGCCGTTTGCCACTTACCCCTTCGTGCCCAACGTCTGGCATCACGTCGCCGGCACCTACGACGGCTCGACGGTGCGCGTCTTCGTCGACGGCGTGCTTCAGGATGAGGCCTCCTGCAACAACGGCCCGTCCGATTTTACCGGACCCTTGACCGCCGGCACCGGCGCCGCCGACCGCTCCTACTTCTACGCCGGCCTGCTCGACGAGGTGCGCATCTCTAGAACCGCGCGCTACACGGGGAGTTTTACGCCGCCGACCGCGCTGTTCGTCGCCGACGCCGACACCGTCGTGCTGTGGCACGCGAACGAGGGCAGCGGCGAGGTCGTGGCTGACGCGGTCGAGGCCCAGCACAACGCCACGCTGGGCTCGGGCCCCGGCGTCGACAGCCACGATCCGACCTGGGTCACCGCCACCTGCATCCACGATCGCCGGTAGCGATCGGCGGCGCGCACCTCGAGCGCAATGACGTCCGACACCGGCCGCGCTAAAATGCGAGATGATGATCAGGATCGACGCGAGCGGGGCCGCGTGCCTGGGTGCGTTCGCAGCCGGGGTGCTGGCGGCCTGCCCGCCGCCGGAATCCACGCCCGACGCCGGCGCGCCGCCGCCGGTCTGCGTCTGGCGATCGGATGAGCCACCCGCGGCGCTGTCCCGGCTGGGCTGCCCGACCGACTTCGCGGCGCTGGCCGACGATCCGCTCGACTCGTCGCTGCCCGGGGCCAAGACCGTCAAGTACCTGATCGACCGCGCCTCGCTCGACGCACCGCCCGCCGGCCAGCAGTGCCCGGCGGCCTGCGCCAGCCCGACCGTGTGCGCCGAGGTCGACGGCGCCGCCGGCTGCGCCGGCTACCAGCTCTATTTCCAGAACACCGCCGCGCGCCAACTGCACTTCGAGTTCGCGCGCGACTTCTTGAGCGGCATCTGCGGCTGCCGCCCCGACTGCGTCGCGAGCTGCGACTGCGACGTCGATCAGGAATGCAGCAGCGGCTGCCGCTGCGACCCGGACTGCGCCTGTGCCTGCGCCAGCGTCGAGCGTCGCTGCTCGCTGCCGCCGGTGATCGATCTCTCGACTTTCAACGCCACCGAGTACATCTCGCCGAACCGGCGCTTTCTGCTCGGCTCGATCACCCACTTCGAGGCCCAGGACATCTGGGCGCTCAACCTGGCGCCGGTCGACACCGCGACGCCGGAGATGATCGAGCTCATGTTCCGGCAGATCGGCGGCGCCAGCTTCTTCGGGCCGCAGCTCAGGTTCCTGCCCGCCTCGGCGTCCCAGGAGAGCCGCGCCCGCGAGCTGGCGGCGGACATCCCGGTGGTCACCAACGCCGAGATCTACGCCGGCCTCGAGTACCAGCCGCTCAACCTGGGCGAGACCATCGGTCAGGTGCGCATCCTGCGCGCGGCCGAGCTGCAGCGGGTCTACGTCAGCCCGCGCGACGTCGTCGTGCTCGACGCCGTGCCCAACGACATCACACCGGTGGCCGGGCTGATCACGGCCCAGTTCCAGACGCCCCTGTCGCACGTCAACGTGTTGAGCCAGAACCGCGGCACGCCCAACATGGGGCTGCGCGGCGCCACCGCCCATCCCGCCGTCGCCGCCCTCGCCGGCCGCTGGGCGCGGCTGACCGTGGGCGCCAACAACTGGAGCCTGACCGAGGTCAGCGCCGACGAGGCAGAGCGCTGGTGGGAGGAGCACCGTCCGCCGCCGGTCACCGTCCCGGCGCTGGACCTCGGCGTGCGCGACCTGATCGACGTCGAGCGCATCGACGTCGCCGACGTGGGTGTGGTCGGCGCCAAGGCGGCCAACTACGGCCGGCTGCAGCGCACCGCCTACACCGTGCGGGCGTGGAACTTCGAGCGCGCGGACGAGGCGGGCACGGTGCCCCAGGGCTGGCTGATCGACCAGGGCCGGTGGGCGGTGGCCGAGGACGAGCAGGCCAGCAGCGGCATTCACGCCCTGGGCCAGACCGACCTCGGCGGTGGAGACAAGGCGGTGTTCGCGGACCTGCGCTACCGCAATTTCGAGTGCCGCAGCGTCGTCATCGTCGAGCCGGCCGGCGAGGTCGGCCTCGCCTTCTGGCGCACCGGGCCCGCCGACTTCATGGTGGCGCGCCTGGGCAGCGACGGCCAGCTCGCGATCGAGCGCTCGCGCCTGGGCAAGCGCGTCTCGCTGGCGAGCGAACGCATGCCCGTGGACGCTCCTCGCTACGCGCTCACGCTGCGGGTGCACGATCAGCTCGCGACCGTGACGGCCCGGCCCTATCCCGACGGCCCGGCGGTCTCGATCCAGGCCACGGTAGAGCAAAAGACCGGCGCGCTAGCCTGCGGCTTGTGGACCGGCGCCGGCACGGCCGCGCGCTGCGACGACTTTGCCGTGACGCCGATCTACAACCCGCGCGGGTTCGCCATCCCGTTTGCCTTTTTTGTCGATTTCATGCGCGACAACGGCTACCACCGCTATCTCGAGCAACTGCTGGCCGACCAGCGCTTTCGCAGCGACGGCGACTACCGGCGCGCGACCCTGGCCGACATGCAGGAGAGCATGCGCGGGGCGCCGGTCTCGGCCAAGCTGCGCGACCTGCTCGACCTCAAGCTGGCCGACGAATACCCGCACATGAGGATGCGCTTTAGGTCGAGCACCAACGCCGAGGATCTGGGCGTCTACACCGGTGCCGGCCTGTACAGCTCCTACAGCGGCGACCGCGACGATCCCGACAAGCCGGTGCTCGACGCCCTGCGCGGCGTCTGGGCCAGCCTGTTCAACCTGCGGGCGTTCGAGGAGCGCGAGTACATGGGCATCGACCACCGCAAGGTGGCGATGGCGGTGCTGGTGCACCGCTCCTTCCCCGACGAGCTGGCCAACGGCGTCGCCATCACCGCCAACCTGTTCGACCCGACCGAGCCCGCCTTCTACGTCAACGTCCAGGTCGGAGAGGAGGCGGTCACCAATCCGTCGCCCGGCATGCTCCCCGATCAGTATCTCTACTACTGGGCGTCGGCCAGCCCGGAGGCGGTCTTTCTCAGCTACTCGTCGCTCAACCGCGGCCAGCCGGTGCTGTCGGCGCGCGAGCAGCACGAGCTGGCCAGCGCGCTGCTCGCCATCCACCGCAACTTCCAGCCGGTGTACGGCAGCCGCGGCTTCTACGCCATGGACGTCGAGTTCAAGTTCGATGCGCCGGATCGAGCGCTGGTGATCAAGCAGGCGCGACCCTATCCGGGGAGAGGAGAAACGCCATGACGGCGAGGGCAAGACCGTGCGCCTGCGGGTCGAGAGCGCAGTCGCCCTGATCAAGCAACGGCCGTTGTGAACGGACGAGGAGGCATCTGCCATGAACCGCCACGCCTTCGTGCTGCCCATCGTGCTCGGATTCGCTTGTGCCGGCTGCCCGCCGGCCGTGGAGGCCGACGCCGGCGCCGATGCCGGCGCTCAAGTCGACGCCGCGGGCGCGGACACCGCCGGTCACGACGCCGCTGGCCACGATGCGGCGCAGCTCGACGCTGCAACCGGCGACGCCGCGGGCGCGGACGCCAGCCTGCCGATCCTGCAGCGGATTTCGACCGGCGAATACACCTGCAACCGCAGCCACGACTCGACCTCGATCGACGAAGTCCAGTGGTGGGGCCAGGCGCTGCTGGCGAGCGGCAGCAGCTTTTTTCTGGCGCGCGGCAGCGGCGACTACTCGAGCTCGGACCTCGATTTCTCTACCATCTCGCTCGACGGCACGCTCGGAACGACCACGCCAGTGGTCACGACCACGACCACCGCGGTCAAGGAACCGGGCCTGGTGGCGGACGGCGACAACTTCGCGCTGGTCTGGAGCGAGGGAGACTTTGGCAGCTTCAAGCTGCGGTTCGCGCGCGTGGGCAGTGCCGGCCAGCAGGTGACCGCGCCCCACGACATCGCCGGCAGCACCGGCTACCTCGCCGATGCACCCCACCTGTTCAAGACCGGCAGCGGCTTCGCAGTGATCTGGTCGAGCGCCAGCGGTTACGACGATGGCGCGCTCAAGTTCCTGGCGCTCGACACCGCCGGCAATGCCGTGGGCCAGCCGGCGACGATCTTCGGCAGCAGCAGCGGCAGCCTGTGGAGCACGACCGCGATCCCGATCGCGACCGGCTTTGCGGTGGCCTGGAGTTTCTATTCGGTCGACGGGCAGGCGGTCTATTTCACGACCGTCGACGCGGCCGGCGCCAAGGACTTCACCGAAAAGCGGCTGTCGGACAGCGGCTTCGACGGTGACAGTCCGAGCCTGATCGTCGACGGCAGCGGCTTTCTGGCGACCTGGAGCGAGTACTACAGCAACAACGACTACACGAATCCGGAGGCCTGGCGGGTGGTGCGGGCGGCGCACCTCGACGGCCAGGGCAACGTGGTGGGACCGCGCCACCTGCTGCAGCCGTCATCCAACCTGACCAGCGACGAGACGCCGCTGCTCTTGGACCTGGGCAGCGACGTGGCGCTTGCCTGGTCGCACGGAACATTCGTGGTCATCTGCGCCGGCTGCATGCCGGACAACAAGATCCAGCTCGTGATCCTCGACCGCGCCACGCTCACGCCCAAGAGCAATGTCGCCGACATCCTCAACACCGAGACCATGGGCGGCCTGACCAGTCCGGTCCTGGCGCGCCACGGGCTCGACTTCCTGGCGGTCTACGACGTGACCTTTCACGTCAACGCGATACCCGCGACCGGCACCATCCACTGCCAGTGACGGCGAGCGCTACCTGTCCTTGGCGCTCTCCTTGCCGGGCCAGCGGCCGAACAACCGGGTCAGATCGCCGAGCCGGCTGGCCACGCTCTCCTCGAGCGCGCCCTCGCGGAAGCGCCAGCTCCAGTTGTTGCCGTCGCTGCGCGCCGGCTGGTTCATGCGCGCGCTCGAGCCCAGGCCGAGCAGGTCCTGCACCGGTATGATCACGGTATCGGCCACGCTGCGCAGCGCGATCGCGATCAGCTCCCACGCGATGTCGTTGCCGTTGCAGACGAGGTAGCTGCGGGCGTGGTTGCGCACGTCCTCGCCGATGCTGTCGAACCAGCCGCAGGTGGTGTCGTTGTCATGGGTGCCGGTGTAGAGCACGCAGTTGCGCTCGAGGTTGTGCGGCAGGTACTCGTTGTCGGGCCCGGCGCCAAACGCGAACTGCAGGACCGCCATGCCCGGGATGCCGAGCGTGCGGCGCAGCGCCTTGACCTCGGCCGTGATCAAGCCCAGATCCTCGGCCACGATAGGCGCCTCGCCCAGCGCCAGCCGCATCGTCGCGAACAGCTTCTCGCCCGGCCCCTTGACCCAGCGACCGTGCACCGCCGACTCGGCGTCGGCCGGGATCTCCCAGTACGCCTCGAAGCCGCGAAAGTGATCGAGCCGGACGATGTCGGCGAGCAGGAATGCCAGCTTGAAGCGGTCGATCCACCACCGGTAGCCGGTCTTGGCCATGGCGTCCCAGCGATAGAGCGGGTTGCCCCAGAGCTGGCCGGTCTCGCTGAAGTAGTCCGGCGGCACGCCGGCCACCACCGTCGGCAGGCCGGCCTCATCCAGGTGGTACAGCTCGGCGTGCGCCCAGACGTCGGCGCTGTCGTGGGCGACGAAGATCGGGATGTCTCCCATGATCTGCACGCCGCGCGCGTTTGCGTACTGCTTGAGCGCCAGCCACTGCGTGAAAAACAGAAACTGCACGAAGCACTGCAGCTCGATCTCGGCGCCGAGCTTGTTGCGCCAGTTGCGCAACGCCGCCGCCTGGCGATCGACGAGTTCCGGCTCCCACTGGTACCAGGCCGCGCCCTGGTGCGCCTGCTTGAGGGCCATGTAGAGCGCATAGTCGTCGAGCCAGCCGGCGTGCTGGTGCCTGAAGTCCTCGAAGCGCGCCCTGAGCGCCGGCGCCGCGGCCGGGTCGTAGCGCTCGCAGGCCCGCCGCAGCAGCGCCCAGTGCAGCTCGCGCACCCCCGTGTAGTCGACCTGGTGCACCGGAAGCTGCGGCAGGTCGCGCAGGTCATCGGCCGCGATCAGGCCGTCGATCTGCAGCAGCTCGAGGCTGATCAGCAGTGGATTGCCGGCAAAGGCCGAGAACGACTGGTAGGGCGAGTCGCCGTAACCGGTCGGGCCGAGCGGCAGCACCTGCCAGATGCTCTGGCCGGACTGATGCAGAAAATCGACGAACCGGTACGCCACGTCGCCCAGCTCGCCGATTCCATAGCGGCCCGGCAACGACGTGGGGTGAAGCAGAAGACCGCTCTTGCGCCGTCGCGGCATGGCAGCACCCGTCCGAGTTTGGTCGCCGCTGCAACCTATCGTATCTGCAAACGGCGCACAAAGGCTGGTGTCGCGGGAGCAGTCCGCTATGATCTGCCGCCGATGCGGTTTCTGCGAAGCCACTGGCGCTCGCCGTCGGCTGGCTGCTGCTGTCGGCATCGCACTACGGCCACCTGCCGCTGTGATGGCCATGCTCTCGCGCGTCGATCCCGACCCGGCCGCACTGCCCGGTCAGGGCGCCGGCGAGGAGGCCGGAGAAGAGCCGGGCCCCGCCGCCGGCAGCCGGGTGGTCACCGCGATCCAGACGAACCAGGAGCTGGCGATCAGCGCCAACGCGATCCAGAGCACGCCCCAGAAGACCGGCGGCAGAAACAGCTCCTGCGACATGGCGTAGGCGTCCGAGCCGGGCACGGTGCGCGAGATCAGATCCTCCTTGATGTCGATGATCGCGTACAGCGAAGACGTCAGGCCGAGAAACTTGAGCAGCACGTCGTTGAACCGCTCGCTCAGGAACTTGCCGGCGGCGACCATGGCGACGCCGAACAGCAGACCGAACGCGAAACCAAAGGCGTTGCGCACGAACCACAGCGTCAGCACGACGACCAGCGCGCCGAGCACCATCGAGATGTACCTGTCGTGGCGGGTGCGCGCCGAGACGATAAGGATCAGGCCGCCGAAGAACATGCTGCCGAGGTAGCCGGCCGGCAGCACCAGCAGCCGCCAGCCTCCGCGCGACCAGCACACCCCGCCCAGGTTGGACGAGATCTCGATGTGGTCGATCGAGCCACCGGTCAACACCGCCGCCAGGCCGTGGCCGGTCTCGTGCAGCAGCACGACGAAGAGCTTGATCGGGTAGAGAAAGCTCCAGTCCCAGAAAAACAGCACCAGCGCGAACATGGCGCCGATGGTGCCGAGCACCTTCCAGTCGATGCGGGAGGCTGGCCGGGACGCGGCAGGCTTCGCCATCGCGTCAGCCCAGCGCCTGCTCGATCGCGGCCAGCTTGGCGCTGCCGAGCCTGTCCCTGAGCTTGGCAATCGACGCCGCACTGCCGGCGTAGACGTGGTTGACGTCGACGCACGGCGACACGTCCCAGAGCGCGATCTCGGGCAGACCGTGCTTGGCGAGCAACTGCTTCCAGATCTCGTCGTCGCGGTAGCCCGAGTCGACGCTGAGCGAATGCGCGACCAGGATCAGGGCCTTGAGGCAGGTCTCCAGCTTGCTGTCGCCGTCCTGCTTGAAGGGCGGCGTGTGGGCGACCGTGTAGAAGGCCTCGGCCTTGATCGCCTCCTCGCTGGCGTGCGCGTAGTGGGAGTTGACCGCCACCTCGTAGGTGAGGACGTCGTCGATCCGGGTTTGCCGGATGCGCACCATCGGGTCGTCCTCCGACGTCGGCTGGAAGTAGCCGGCGCCGATGAACGACTCGCCCGCGGCGTAGGCCTCGGTGAAATCCGAGAAGGTGGTGGTGTTCATGATCTGCGCCGCCTCGTGCACGCTGGTGCCGGAAAGCCGGTCGAACGGCTGTCCCGGATCGCGCGGCTTGAACTCGGCCGCGGTATCGGTGGCGACGGAGCAGGCGTTGAAGTGAACCAACCGATCGACCACGTCGGCCACGCCGTCGTGGTCGGCGTCGAGCGCGCGCATCCGCAGCATGACGTCGCTCGGAAAGTAGTAGTTGTCGCGCGAATTGCGGCAGCGGTCGCTGCGGACGGTGTTGGCGATCGACGCCCAGCTCCGGCGCTCGGCGATGCCGTCGAGCACCTTGCTGAAGGTGTTGAAGTCCTCGTGCTCGTACGACGAGTTGCGGGTGGTGACGAGCTGCGCGTCCGGATACTTGTCGTGAAACTTGTTGATCGTGCCGCGGCCGCAGCACTGGTGGATCAGCACCAGCTTCTGGCCTGCCTCGTCGGGCGCGCCGCGCAGGGCGCTCGGGATGTTGCGGCCCCAGCTTGCGTGGCCCGAGTAGGCGACGACGTGAGTGCCGGGGTCGCTCATCTTCTCAAACGTGCCCGACGAACCGCTGAGCATGGTCAGCTCGATCACGGTCTTGACGCCGTTGCGCTCGACCGTCTTCTCGAGCTGCACCCGGCTGCCGCTGGAGGTGCCGACCTCGCCGAAGCCGGAGTCCTTCCAGCGCTTGACCTCCGAGTCGAAGAACTCGCCGCCGGTGTGGCAGACCACGCGCAGCCTGTCGTTGCCGTCCCTGAACCACTCGTCGTACGGCGGCTGGGTCGGCGCGAACAGCCGCATCAGGCGGTTCGACACCTCGCGCTGCTCGTCCGTCACCAGGCAATCCTTGTTGTTGAAGAGCTGAAACACCATCGAGTCGCGAAGCTGGGGCACGGTCTCGGCCTCTGCCATGCGGGCGTAGCTCTTGAGAACGCTGTCCTGCAGCAGCCGCTGCTGCGGATCGGCCAGATCCAGCGAGCGCATCAGCTCGAGCAGGCAGGTCGCGATCGAGGATCGCTGCTGGCGCGCCTGCAGCGCGTCGTCGTAGCCCTGCGGCACCTCGACGTCGGGCGGCACCTTGAGCAGCGCTAGCTCGAGGTTCTGAAAGAGCTGCTTCTTCTCGTCGCGGGCGAGGCTGGCGAAGACATTGGACCCGTGATCGGCGGCGCCGATCAGGCTGGCGGCAAGGTAGACGCTGCTGCCGATCTCGAGCGGCCTGGCCGGCAGCGCGGCGTCGGCGCTGGCGACGAACCAGCCGCCCTTGAAGACCACGCTCTCGCCCGCCGGATTGGTGCCGAGCGAGCGCCCGCCCGCGGCCGAAGCCGGCGGCGTCGACGGCGTCGACGCGCTTGCGATCCCGAGAAAGGCCTGCAGGTCGAGCCGGGCCTCGGCGGTAAAGGCGTCGCGGTACGCCGGATCGCCGAGCAGGCTGCGCAGCGCGTTGCGCTCGCTCCAGGTGACCCTGCCACCGCTCTTGGCGAGGTCGATCAGCGCGCCGACATCCCGACGGTCGAGCGCCCCGTCGGCGACCAACCGCTGCGCGGTGTTGCGGATCTGCGTGATCGGCATGGACGACCTCTTGGCCGGCAGGGCGAGCTGGCCTAGCGATCATTCATACAATGGAGCGGTCACAATTGGCGCTGGCCGATCGCCGGGGCTCATTTCCAGTCGACCCAGCGGCCGAGCTGCGACTCGTACTGGTGCTTGATGAACATGTGGTGCTCGAACCAGAGCTGGTAGCCGTTTTCAGAGCAGCGGTAGGTGTACTTGGTGCCGTCGCCTCGCCGACGCACCGTGAAGTTGACTGTGTCGTAGAGCACCTCGTCCTTGGGCTCGAGCGCGCCGAGCAGCAGCAGCCGGTCCGGGCAGTGATCGTGCCGCGCCTTGAAGTCGTCCAGCGCCATCAGCAGCGGCACAAAGTCGTACTCCCTGGTGGCGATCGAGGCCGACGAGCGCACGCTGCCCGCGACGGCCAGCGCCAGCAGCACGATGCCGGCCAGCGGCGTCAGCAGTTGGCTCACGTTCTTGCGGTCGCGCAGGAAGCCGCGGATCTCCTCGATGCCGAGCAACAGCAACAGAAACGCGACGTTGGCCAGCGCCAGCTCGATCCAGTAGTTTAGCTCGAAGAAGAACGCCGAGCCGATCATCAGCAGCAGCAGGAGCGCGACCTTGAGCACGATCGGATGGATCCGCAGCTTCATCGCTCGTTCCCACTGACCTGTGGGGCCACCCCCAACGCAGCCACCGCCCCCTGCCTTGTGTTTGCCATACTTCGTCCCGCGAGGCGAGCGCGATGTGAAGCCGCGGACGGCTCACGATCGCCGGGGCAGCCGCCCCAGCCGAACGCAGGCTTCCTCCAGCAGCGGGCCGCTCTTGCAGAAGGCAACCCGCACCACGTCGCGACCGGCGTGGCGATCCCGGTAAAAGGCCGAGAACGGGATCATGGAGACCCCGGCCAGGGCCGGCAGGCCGCGGCAAAAAGCATAATCGTCGTCAAAGCCGAGCGGCCCGATCCCGGCCGCGACATAGTAGGTCCCGGCCGGTGGCCGCACGTCGAAGCCGATCGCCGCCAGCCGCTCGAGCAGCAGCGCTCGCCGCTCGGCGTAACTCTGCCGCAGCCCGGAGAAGTACTCGTCGCCGAGCCCCATGGCGAACGCCATCGCCTCCTGCAGCGGCGGCGGCGTGCAGAAGGTGACGAACTGGTGGCTCGAGCGCGACGCCGCCGTCAACCGCGGGCCGGCCACGCTGTAACCCACCTTCCAGCCGGTCATGCTGAAGGTCTTGGCCGTCGACGAGATCATCACCGTCCGCTGGCGCATGCCGGGCAGCGCGATCAGCGGCAGGTGCGACGCGCCGTCGAAGGTCAGGTGCTCGTAGACCTCGTCGGTGACGGCGAAACAATCGAACTGCTGGCACAGCTCGGCGATCAGCGACAGCTCGGCTCGGCTGAACACCTTGCCGCACGGGTTCATCGGCGTGTTGAGGACGATCGCCTTGGTGCGCGGCGAGAAGGCGGCGCGCAGCTCGTCCTCGTCGACGGCAAAATCCGGAAAGCGCAGGGTGACGTAGCGCGGCGTGCCGCCGGCCATCACCGTCGAGGGCGCGTACGAATCGTAGGCCGGCTCGAACAGGATTACCTCGTCGCCCGGCTCGATCAGGCCGGCCAGCGACGAGAAGATCGCCTCGGTCGCACCGGCGTAGACGGTGACCTCGTCCTCGGCGTCGACCTCGAGGCCGTAGCAGCGCTGCACCTTGGCGGCGATGGCGCGGCGCAGCGCGGCCACGCCGTGGCTCGGCGCGTACTGGTTGTGGCCGCGCCGGATCCGCTCGCAGGCGAACTCCTTGATCGCGTCCGGCCCGTCGAAGTCCGGGAATCCCTGCGCCAGGTTGATGGCCTGGTGCTCCAGCGCCAGCCGGGTGAACTCGGTGAAGACCGAGACGCCAAAGGGCGCCAGCTTGCGTGTCATCGGTTCGCGCATCGCTCACTCCACCGGCTTGACGAACCAGACCACCGCGGCCAGCGCCAGCGACACCACCGCGGCCGAGATCCAGAAACAGAAGACCGGGCCAAAGTGATGGCTCACCGCGCCGTCGACGACGAATCGGCCGCGCTCGATCAGGATCCCGCTGACCACGTCCTGCACCGCAGCTCCCACGTAGGCGAACAGGCCGATCATTCCCATCGCGGCCCCGGTGGCGCGCTTGGGGCAGATGTCGACGACCAGCAGCCCCCCCATGAACACCAGCATACCGCCGATGGCGAAGCCGCAGGCCGCGAGCGCCGCCCGGTCGAGCCAGACGTGGCCCGGCGGCACCAGGTAAAGCGCCACCAGCGACGCGATCAGCAGCGCGCCGTAGGAGTACAGCACCGGGCCGCGCCGCGCTCCGAACAGCGCGTCTGAAATGGTGCCGGCGAGCACGGTGCCGATCAGCCCGCTGATCGCCAAAACCGTCATGCCCAGCCCCGCCGCCACCAGATCGTAGGCCTTGGCCTCCTGCAGGTAGAGCACGAGCCAGCTATTGACGCCGTAGCGGGTGACGTAGAAGGTGGCGCTGGCCAGGCCGAGCAACCAGACGATGGGGTTCTTGACGACCTGCAGTTGCTGCTCCCCGATCTCCGGCTTGGGCCCGGCCGCGGTGGCGCTCAGATCGCCCGCGAACTCGGCGATCGGAGGCAGCCCATAGACCGACGGCCGGTCGAGAACCACCTTGGCGATGACTACGCCGACGCAGACGCAGACCACCCCCGGCCCCCAGAAGCCAAAGCGCCAGCCGCAGGCGCTCACCAGCGCCGCGGTGGCGAAGTAGGTCATGCCTTCGCCCAGGCTGTGCGCGATGCTCCAGATCGAGTAGCGGGTACCGCGCTCGCGTTGGCTGAACCAGTGGGTCAGGTTGACGACGCTGGGGGTGGCTCCCAGCGACTGGAACCAGCCGTTGAGCGCCCACAGCAGCACCAGCACTCCGAACGCGCTGCTGTAACCGAACGCCAGGTTGACCAGCGCCGACGCGATCAACCCGGCCGACATCAGGCGGCCGACGTGCGCGCGATCCGCGAGAAAGCCATTGCCAAACTTGCCGATGGCGTAGGCGAACAGCAGGGCCGAGCCGATCACCCCGAGCTGGTCGGCGCTGGTCACGCCGGCGTCGATCATCGACTTCTTGGCGACGGCGAGGCTGAGCCGGGTGGTGTAGAAGAAGCCGTAGCCGACGGTGACTCCGACAAAGGTCAGCCACTGGAGCTTGCGGTAGCGGCTCGCGATCGCGGTCGCGTCGCCGAGGCGCTCGCGATCGGCGCCGGTGCGAAAAAACCTCACCAGCAGATGGTCGGACCACGTCGTCATGGAGGGACCACCGTGCTCGCGGCAGGCGTTTCCCGGCGGGCGGTCGCCAGCGCCGCGCCGAGCACGGCCAGCAGGGCGATCGCAAAGGCCAGCGCGCCCTCGACCAGGCCCGGCGTCCGGTACTCGAGCGCGATGACGCCTTCACCCGCGCTGGCCTCGATCGCGAGCTGACCCTCGTGATCGAACGCGCCGGCGCTGCGCTCGCCGAGCGCGTGCCAGCCGCGGTCAAAATTCTGGTTGACCAGGATCACCCCGGCGCGCTCGAGTGCCACCCGAATCTGCCAGCGGTTGGGAGAAAACTGCTCCAGCTCGACGCTGCCCGCTTCGGGCTCGGCCAGCCAGACCTGCGGCTGGACACCGGTTCGCAGCCCCCTGGCCGGCGCGATCGGCAACGGGTCAAAACAGCGCAGCGTACCCTGGTTGGCCCGCAGGTTGCGGTAGCCGGCACCGCGATCGCCGTCCACCAGATGAAACGGATTGGCCTGGCGCGCGATCGGATCGGCGGCAAAGGGCTGGCTGCGCCAGTGCCCGTGGGCGACCAGGCCGAGATCGACGGCCAGCGCCGCGACCACCAGCCCGGCCAGCGCGCGCCACGGCCAGCGCGGCCAGCGCTGCCGCAGCCGCGACTGCAGCCGGTCGAGCACCAGCCCGAACACCAGCGCCAGCAACAGACCGACCGCGATGACCAGGCGCGACGGATACAGGGTCGCCCAGCGCAGCACCTCGACCTTGGCCAGCCAGTGATAAGGCATCCAGGTGCCCTGCTGGCCGAGCACCACCAGCATCAGCAGCCCGACCGCCGCGTAGAGCTTGTCCCAGGGCGGCCGCCGCGCCTGCCACAGGCCCCACAGCGCAGCCGCCATCACCAGCGGACCGATGTAGGCGAAATACTGGAAGCGCTCGTTGGTGTAACCCGCGACCCAGTGGCCGGAGGTGCGGCCCAGCAACATGTCGACCACTTGGCTGAGCACCAGCATGTCGCTCTTGGGCGGCGGCAGCGGCCATTCGCGCACGAGCAGATAGGCCGGCACCAGTTTGTAGGCGGCCAGCCCGACGCCGGCCGCAGCGTGCAGCGCCAGGCTCGCCAGGGAGCGCAGCGCCGGGCGCCAGCCCGCGCAGCCGTCGACGATGGCCAGGCACAGCACCAGCAGCAGGCCGAGCTGGGCCATGGCCAGGCCGCCCTCGACGACCATCAGCGCCAGCACCGCGCCGCCCGCCAGCGCCGCGCCGAGCCGCTGGCGCGACCGCTCGTAGGCGATCACCAGCAACGGCAGGTAGGCCGCCGGCAGCGCCGCGGCGAAGCCCCAGGAGACGGTAGCCGCAAACCAGCCCGACAACCCGAACGCGATCGCGGTGCCGGCCGCCCCGACCGCGCTCAGCCCGCGGCGCCGCGCCCACCACCAGGCCCCGACCAGCGCGACGAAGAGGTGCAACAGGACGCTCAGGCGAAGCGCCAGCGACGGGCCGAGACCGATCTGCAGCAACCCCCACGGCGATCCCACGTCGAGCGCCGGGTGGGCTAGCAGCGGAGCGCCGCCGCAGCGCCAGGGATCCCACTGCGGCAACTGGCGATGCTCGAGCACGCTGCGGCGCACCACCTCGGCCGAGGACTGGTAGAAGACCCAGTCGCGCGTTCCGCTGGTGCTGTCGATCCGGCCGAAGAAGGTCCAACTGTAGCCGACGCTGAGCGCCCCGGCCAGCAGCGCGACCGCCAGCCGGCGCAGCCAGCGGCCGCGGCGATCGAGATCGGCGGCAAAGGGCGCCTCGAGTTGGCCGGGATCGGTCATCGGATCTCGCGTTGCGCCACCAGGCAGTAGAAGCTGCCCAGGCCAGCCAGCGTGCCGTCGGCCAAAACGCGCTCGGCGCGTGCGAGCAGCGGGCCGACCAGCGGCAGCCGCAGTGCCTGCGCAAACGGCGTCAACAGCCGGATGCCGCGCGCGGTCACCGGCTCGAAGCCGGGCGGCAGCAACTGCCGCGCCGCGGCCGGCGCATCGAAGCGCAGGTGGATATCGCGCTCGTCGACGCCGGCGGCGATGCGACCGGGACGCTTGAGCCGCCACAGCGCGCCGCGAACGCTGTGCGGGTTGTAGAACTCGGCGATCAAAAAACCGCCTGGCCGCACCAACCGACCCAGCTCGGCCAGGGCGCGGCCGACCTCGGGCACGTGCGCCAGCACCTTGAAGCAGCAGACCGCGTCGAAGCGGCCGTCGCCGAACGGCAGCGCGACCAGATCGCCGCGCACCAGCAGCGGCGCCCGCGATCGCGCCTGGCGCAGCATGCCGCTCGACAGATCGACGCCGCAGGCGCGGATCCCGGCTCGGCCGAGCCGCTCGAGGATCTGGCCAGTGCCGCAGCCAGCGTCGAGCACCAGGCCGCGCGGCGCGAAGCGCGCGACCAGCTCTGCCTCGAGGTCGTCGACCAGCGCATGGTAGCCGACGCGGCGGCGACGGTCGTAGCTGCGGCTAAAGGCGTCGTAGTAGGCGGTCGGATCCATGGCCCGCATTATGGCGCTACTGCTCGTCGGAGACGAGGGTGTTGAACAACTCGAACAGATCCCTGGGCTCGGCCCGGTCCGGGTCGCTGAAATCGTGGACGGTGCGCTTGCCGTCGAGGTCGTAGAAGAACATGCCGGCGTCGAAGCCGATCACCGGATCGCGGCGGCCCGGGTAGAACAGGCTCTCGCCCCACCAGCCGGCCGGAATCGGCAGCCCCAGCAGGTGAAACAGCGTCGGCGCGAAGTCGAGCTGCGAGCTGCGCTGTCCAAAATCGGTCGGCGGCAGCGACTGCGGGGTCAGGAAGATCAGCGGCACGCGCTCGACCGAAGTGCGCGGGTAACCGGGCAGGGCCTGCACGATGTGGTTGAACGGGCACGAATGATCGGCGCTGATGATGAGCAGGGTATCGTCCCTGAGCAGACCCCGTCTCTCGATCGTCTCGACCATATTCCGGAGGTCGTAGTCGAAGTAGTAGACCGCCTTGAGAAAGCGCGCCACCTCGGGCCCGTAGCGCATCCTGAACTCGGGAGGCAGCGGCGGGTACTGCAGGTGGCGGTAGTGCTCCTGGCCGTGCGGCGGGTGGGTGTCGGTGCCGAGCACGGTGACAAACAGCTTGCGATCGCCGCTGCGCTCGAGCATCGCGATCAGCTCCTGGTACAGCAGCCGGTCCTCGAGCCCCCAGCCGTAGACGTACTTGCGCATCTCGGGCCGGTCGTAGAAATCCTCGCGGGCGACGATCTCGTCGTAGCCGAAGTTCTTGAGCACGATGTTCTCGTCGGCATAGTAGCGCGAGGCGCTGCGCAGGAACACGGTGTGGTAGCCGCGGTCGCGGAGCATCCTGACAAACGAATTGCGGTAGCCGGTAGCGCGCGGCAGCTCGAAATTGGGGTGGCTGGTGAACAGCACGGACAGGCCGGGCAGCGTGGGTTGGGCCGTGGTCCTGAAGTTGGAGAAGGTGCGGTCGCGGATCGCCGGCGTCGAGAGAAAAAACGGCGTGGGATCCAGCGGCAGCTTGGAATTGAAGGCGCCGATCAGATCGAGCGAGAGCGACTCGGTGGTGAAGAAGACGATCTTGTTGAACGGTTTGAGGTCGAGGGGCGGATAGCGCCGCGGCCCGATCGGCAACCGATAGCGGTCGATGACGGGCCGCAGCGATTGGTCGCTGTCGACGACGCGCGCCAGCCGCTGCTCCTTCTTGATGAAGGCCTCGTTGACGAAGTTGATCATGGTGTTCTGGGTCGAGTACTCGAGCTGGGTGTTGCGAAAACGGAAGACGTAGTAGTCGAGCCGCTCGGACTCGTTGACGAATTTGTAGATGTAGTCGTTGGGGTTGAGCAACACGCCGGCGACGGCCAGCGCGGCCCACTTGAGGATCGATCCCCAGCGCACCAGAAGGCGCATCCGCTGCAGCAGGATGGCGGCCGCCGCGGCCAGGCCGAGCACGGCCGCGGTCATCGCCAGAAACGGCAGGCCGATGAAGCCGCGCAGCGCGTACCAGGTCAGAAAATCGACGTGGTGGTGCACGAACAGCGTGTTGCCCCACAGGTAGATGCCGGTGTCGATGGCGGTGAACGCCAGATGGACCAGCGAGAACAGTGCGGCCGGCAGCCAGTGGCGGCAGATCTTGAGCAGCAGGAAGTTGCCGGCGCTGAAGATCGAAAGGTCGACCAGGATCTTGCGCGCGAAGAAGAGCGCGACGATGCCGTCCTCGAAATCGAACTCGCTCTTGGTGTAGATGACAGCGAGCTGGCAGACCTCCATCACCAGGAACACGCCGGCCAGCGCCAGGTACCAGCGATCGAGCCGCGGCTGCAGCGAGCGCCACAGCCAGGCGAGCGGCGGGCCGAGGCGGCGCGAGCCGCGACCGATCAGCGCCAGCGCGCGGCCGAGAGCCCCGAGCCATCGCAGCGCAGTATCCGGTGAACGGCGCAGCATGCTCTTCTCGCCGCGCTCATCGCGGCCAGGGCCGTGCTTTTAACCGACGCGCAGTGGCTCTGCAAGCGCGCCGCGGAACGCGCCGCGCCGGTTCTCGACGGGAGCCGGCTGCTCACGCGCGCCACAGCTCGCGGTAGAGGTCGGCGTAGGCGCGCGCCATCGCGGCCGGCTCGAAGTCGGCGGCCGCGCTCCAGGCCGCCTCGCGCGCGCGGACGAGCTGGCTGGCGTCGGCGCCCAGCTCGACCACGGCGTGCGCGATCGCCTCTGGATCGTCGACCGGCACCAGACGGCCGGCGTCGGCGCGCCCCTCCTCGAGCAGCTCGCACAGCGGCGGCCGATCTCCGATCACCAGCGGCAGGCCGCGCGCCAGCCCCTCGAGCAGCACCAGCGGGTAATCCATCTTGCGCGCCAGCGAGCGCGGCGTCAGCACCTGGACGTCGCAGGCCGCGAGCAGCGCGCGCATGGCCCGGCATTCGCCGACCCAGCGCATCGACGGCAGCAGGCCGTGCCGCTCGACCCAAGAGCGCAGACGGGCGGTGGCCGCGATCGAGGCGGCGGATTTTTGGCGCGCGGCCAGGACAAAGCGCGCCGCCGGAAGCTGCTCGCGGATGAGCGCCGCCGCCGAGACAAAATCGGCCGCTCCGCCCCCCGGCTCCAGATCGCCCGACCACAGCACCAGCGGCTGTCCGTCGAGGCCGAGCGCCCGCCGCAGCGCGGCCCGACGCGACTCGTCCAGCGGCGGAGGCCGGCGCACGGCCGGCGCGATGCGCCGCGCCTGGTGAATCCCGGCGTCGCAAACGCGCCGCAGCGCGTGGCGCGACAGCACCACCACCGCGTCGGCAAAACAGCCGGCCGCGAGGGCGTCGTCCTCATCGGGCAGGCTGCACAGGGTCTGCACCGTGGGCGCCCGCCGCCGGCGCCAACCCAGGACCAGCCGCGCCGCCAGCGCCGCGCGCGGATTGGGCGCGGCGAAAAAGTGAACCAGGTCGGCCCGCAGCGGTGCGGCGAGCCGCGCCAGCACCCGGAGCTGCTGCGTCGCGCCCGGCTGATGGCGGCCCGCGGCCGGATAGATGCCCTCGAGCGCAAGCTGCGGCCAGGCGCTGCGCTGCCCGACCGGCGCCAGGGCGCGAAATCGCACCTCGCGGCAGGCGCGCACCAGCTCGCGCGCCAGGTTCTTCGAGCTGTCGCGCCAGGGAGGTCCAAACGGCTTGCTGACGACGAGCACGGTGTTCACGGTGACCTCGTTCCTGCCCCGAACAGCGCGCTCAGCGCGGCCGCGTGATGCGCCGGCGTCCAGCGGGCCGCGGCGCGCCGCGCGTTGCGCCCGATCCGCGCGCGCAGCGTGCGATCGCCGATGGCTCGGCGCAGCGCGCGAGCGAGCGCCGCGGCATCGCCGGGAGCGACCAGCCAGCCGGTCTCGCCGTCTTCGACGACCTCGGGGATGCCACCCACGGCCGAGGCGATGACCGGCCGCCC
The DNA here is from genome assembly GCA_016934455.1 of Deltaproteobacteria bacterium. Classification (GTDB taxonomy): domain Bacteria; phylum Myxococcota; class JACRCW01; order JAFGSX01; family JAFGSX01; genus JAFGSX01. Next base: position 10,366 of record JAFGSX010000266.1, on the reverse strand, counting down.
GGCGGCCATAGCCTCGAGAACCACCGCCGGCAACCCCTCGGCGTGGCCGCGGGCGTCCGGCCGCGACGGCACCACCGCGAGGTCGGCCGCGGCCAGCAGCGACGCGCGCTGCCGCGGCGACACCTGGCCGAAGAAACGCACCTCGACGCCCAGCGCCCGCGCGCGCCGCTCCAGCGGCGATCGCAGCGGCCCCTCCCCGGCCACCCAGGCGAGCGGCCGCGGCGACAGAGGCGCCAGCGCGTCGATCAGGGTGTCAACGCCCTTGGTCTCCAGCAGGCGGCCGACGAAGAGAACCAGCGGTCGTCGCGGCGAGACATCGAGCTGACGCCGGGCGGCCGCGCGCTCGATCGGCTCGCCGCAGTCGCAGACCGGCGGCAGTACGGTCGGCCGGTAGCCGGCACCGACCAGCGCCGCCACGCGCCGCACCAGGTCGGCGCTGACGCAGCAGATCGCGAGGCAGCGGTCCGCCAGCAGGCGGGCCAGCGATCGCCCGCCGGGCATGCGCTCGAGCAGCGCCACGTCGCTGCCGTGGGCGACCGCGACCACGCGCCCGGCGCCGGCCAGCGCCGCAGCCAGACCGCCCGGCACCAGCCAGTGGGCGATGATCGGACGATCGCGCCGGCGTCGGGCCGCGGCCCACAGCGCGGCGAGCAGCCCGGGCACCAGCACCACTCGCGCCGGCCGCGACCTGAGGTTGGGCAAGATACCGTCGCCGTAGCAGAGCGTCTGCAGCCGGCGCAGCGGCGCGTAGCGCAACGGGACGATCCCGGGCTGCAATCTCCGGGGATCCTCGGGCGCGATCACCTCGACCGGGATACCGCCGCCGCGCAGCGCGCGCACCGACGCGGCGACCGCGCTGCCGGCGGAGTCCTCGCCCCAGCGCGGATAGCTCGTGGTGAGCACGGTCAACGGCGTCGACGCCAGGCCGAGTCGATGCGACACGCGATCAGCTCCTGCGCCGGCCGAGCAGAGCGCGCAGCGCGTCGAGGTCGGCCGGGCCGAGCTCGCGACCGACGATCAGCAGCGCTAGATACAGCAGCCCCAGCCCGGCCAGCTCGAAAAGCACCCACGCCGCGCCCAGCGGCGGCACCGCGATCCCGACGCCGGCCGCGATGATGCCGGCGGCAGCGATGCGCAGCGTCGAGAGCAGCGCCGGGCCTGCGCCCACGGCGCGGCGCAGCCACCACAGTGTCAGCGCCAGCCCGCAAACGGTGCCGCCGGTGGTGCCGGCGGCCGCGCCCATCAGGCCCCAGCGATCGATGGCGCCTGCGACCAGCGCACCGGCCAGCGCGGTGGCCAGCGCCACCGCTGCAAACGACAGCAGCGGCCGACCCACCGCGTTGATGACGGTGCAGCCGATCGCTATCAGCGCCAGCAGCGCGTAGTCGACCACCAGCACCGCCAGCGCCGCCCCCGCGGCTCCGTAACGGGCCGGAAACAACAGCGCCAGCAGGTCGCCGGCGCAGCCGGCGATGACGGCCGCGCAGCCGATCGCGATCAGCGCGCCGTAGCGAAAGGCGGCGTGCACGTAGCGCCGGGTCGCAGCGACGTCATCGCCAAAGGTGCTGGCCGAGATCAGCGGGAACGCGACAAAGGTGATGGCGACCACGCCGAAGTAGGGGATCTGGGCGACATTGACAGCCGCGTTGTAGAGGCCTGCGGCATCGGCCAGCGCACCGCTGGCGTGGCGCTTGACCAGCAGCAGGTCGACGCTCATCAGCGCGTTGAGCGTGGCCTGGTAGAGCATCACCGCGCCGGCGAAAGAGAGCATCCGGCGCGCCAGCGCCGACCAACCGGCGGCGAGCGGCGCGCCGGCGTCGCGGCTGGCGCGGCGCGCGACGAGCTGCGCGACCAGCGCCAGCAGCGCGGCGGCCGCGGCAAAGCCGAGCACCGCCGCGACGGTGCCGTCGCGATCCGAGGCTGCCGGCGCCAGCGCGACGAGACCGAGCGCCGCGCCGAGCACGCCCGCGCACTTGGCCGCCGAGAAACCCATGTCGAGCAGCGCCTGGGTGCGAAATCGCTGCAGACCGTTGACGACGCCGATCGCCGCCGCGTAGACGCCGTAGCCGAACGTGATCAGCGCCGCCAGCGCCAGCGCCGCGCTCAACCCGGCGTCCCGCAGCGCGCGCGCCATCAGCGGCGAGCTGGCGGCGAAGGGAACGGCGATGCCGGCGGCTGCGATGGCGGCCAACAGCGACGCGCGCCGCCGCGTCGCCGCCGCGGCCGCGGGCTGCGCGGCGACCAGCCGCGACACGCTCTGCAGCAGCCCCATCACGGTCATCATGTTGAACAGCGAGACCAGGCGCACCACCACGCCGTAGTCGCCGTAGGCGCGCGCCGAGAGCAACCGCGGCAGCAGCAGGTTGATGGCGGTCGCGGTGAGCAGAAAGACCACCTTGCCCAGCGCGATGTAGATTGCGCCGCGCCCCACCTCGCGCACGGTGGCGCCCTCGCTCACTGGCTGCCGCCGCGCAGCTCGTCGAGCGTCGGGCACTGAGGTGCCTGCGCCGGATCGGCGCCGCGCCTGAACACCCAGCTATGCCCGGCGCAAAAGACCAGCGCGTAGTCGCCGCGCTGCGCGAGACGGCGGGCGAGCTGGCGAACGTGATCGCCGCTGTAGGGCCAGGGATTGGTCGTCGGGTTGAGCACCACCACCTCGGCCCGCTCGGACAGCGCCAGCTCGTAGATCCGGTCGCGGTCGGCCAGGTGCGCCAAAAAGTAGTTTTGCGCGGCCACGCTGACGTCGGGCGGCACCGCGCGCACCGCGGCGCGCATGCCCGCCCGCTCGGCCGGCGGCGGCAGGTAGGGCTTCTCGAGCACGAATAGATCGGTCGGCGACCAGCGGCCGGCCACGTCCACCAGCAGCGTGGCGCACAGACAGGCCAGGCCGAGCGCGGTGGCGGCTGCGGCGCCGGGCAGCCGTCGCCACACCAACGGCCCGAGCCACGGCAGCAGCCGGGCGCTGCCGATCACGGCCGCGCAGATCGCGATCGCGGCGGTCGGGCCGCCGTAGTGGTGTCCCCACCAGGCGTTGCGAAAGTCGCCGAGAAACCGCTCGCCCACGGCGGGCAGCGCCACGATCAGGGGCGCCGGCGCGGCCAGGCACAGCCACGCCGTGGACGAGAAAGGAATGAACAGGCCGTCGACCTTGTTGCCCGGCGTCACCAGTTGGATCGCCGCCCGCAGCGGCGACGCCGCCAGGTTCAGCGCCACCTGGCCGAAGCTGTCGCCCAGCTCGCGAAAGTAAAAGTGGCGAAATCCCCCGGAGCGGAAGATCGGAAACAGCAGCTTGAGCTCGACGCCGAACAGCAGCAGCGCCGCCGCCAGCACGCCGCCGCCGAGCTTGACGCCGTGGCCGTCGAGCAGCAGGTAAAGGCCAAAGGCGGCGACGTACAGCAGCAGGTTTTCCTTGCACAGCGCGATCAGCACCAGCGTCGCGATCAGACCGCGGTAGCGCCTGCGGTCGGCAAAATCGAAGGCCCAGGCGAACAGCCCGATGCTCATCGTGGTCGGATTCCAGTCGAACTGCACGCCCCCGGCGATCGGGTAGGCCAGAAAATAGCTCAGACCAAAAGCGAGCGCCGCCAGCCCATCGCCGGTGCGGCGCTGCGCCAGCCGCATCACCGCCGCCACGCCCGAACCGGTGACCAGCGCCTGCGCCAGCAGCAGCGCGCCGGCGTCGCGCCAGATCCAGACCAGCGGCACCAGCAGCAGGTCGATGAACTCCATGTGGTCGGCGAAGGCGTTGATCGCGTGTTCGGGGCTGGCGATGTCCATCACCGTGTTGATCGGAGGCCGGCCGCGCGACAGCAAAAAGACGGTCTGGAAGAACAGCCCCATGTCGCGGCTGCCCGAGCCGAAGTTGGCGTGGCGATAGAACGAGACCGCGAAGAACCAGGCCGCCGCCATCCCGGCTACGACGAACGGCGCCGCCCGGTGCCCCAGCAGCTCGCGGCCGCGGGCGATCGCCGCCGGTGCCAGCTCGAGCGAGGCCAGGCCGAGCAGACCGCCGCACAGCGCCAGCGCCGGCAGCACGGCGTGGCTCGCGTAGGCCGACATGCAGGGCGCGATGGCGAGCAGCGCGCACGGCCAGAGCAGAGGCGCCGATCGCTCGATCGACGCACCGTCGAGCAGCACCCGGCCGCGCCCGCGGTGGGCGCGCTGCAGCGCGAACAGCCAGAGCGCCAGCGCCACGGCGAACAACCACGGCAGCCAGGCCAGCCGGCCGAGCCGGGCGACGAAGTCCGGGGTATGGCTGAACTCGCGCGCCAGCGCCGCCTGGGTCGCCAGCGCACCCACGCCGTAGCAGAGCGCCAAGGCGATGGCGCCGCGCCGCAGCGCCTGCTGCCAGCCCCCGCCCACTGCTTCCTGCCCGGCCACGGCGCCAGAAAAGTCGAAAGCGCCTTAAAAGTCGAGGCCAAAGAAGCGGTTTTAGCGGATGCTTCTCAAACGGGGCGACCGGTGCTAAATCATCCGATCTCGGCTGCGATCGATCCGGCCATGGAGGTCCGCGATACGAGGCGGACGACGGAAACCGCGATGAAAATCCTCTCGTGGGGCATGACCGACGTCGGTCGCAAGCGGGATCACAACGAGGACAACTACGGCTGCTTCGACGACATGAAGCTGTACGTGGTGGCCGACGGCATGGGCGGTCACGCCGCCGGCGAGATGGCCTCGAGCATCGCGGTGCGCACCATCGAGCAGCGCATGATCGCGGGGCGCGACGTGATCGATCCCAACGCGGTCTACGGCGGGCCGATCGAGGAATCCCCGGTGCCCAAGCTGCTGGCCGACGCGGTGCGCGAGGCCTGCTCCGAGATCTTCCGCAAGGCGCAGACCGCGCGCGAGTACGGCGGCATGGGCACCACCACCACCGCCCTGCTGTTCCACGGCAAGCATGCCTTTGTCGCCCACGTCGGCGACAGCCGCGCCTACCTGCTGCGCCACGGCAAGATCCTGCAGCTCTCCGAGGACCACTCGCTGGTCAACGAGCAGCTTCGCGCCGGCATCATCACCGAGGCCCAGGCGCGGACCAGCCGGTTCAAGAACATCATCACCCGTTCGGTCGGGGTCGAGGAGGACGTGGCGGTCGATCTGGTCGCGGTCGAGACCCAGCAGCACGACACCTACGTGCTCTGCTCGGACGGCCTGGCCAACCTGGTCAACGACCTCGAGATCGGCGAGACCGTGACCGAGAATTTCTTCCGGCAGGCGCCCGAGCTGCTGGTCGACATGGCCAATGGCCGGGGCGGAGACGACAACATCACGGTCGTCGTCGCGTACGTGCAGGAGATGTGACGGCCTGGCGGTGCCCCTTTTTTTTTCGCGGACGCCGTCACCGATCGTTGACACGAAGTCCGGCTCATCGATAAAGTCGGGCACCCTTTTGCGAGAGACGAATTGGCGAGTCGGTCCTTCACCATTCTGGTCGTCCCCGAGCGCTCGAGCGAGGTGCGCCGGATTCAGATTCCGCGCCTGCTGATCAACGCGCTCGGCATCCTGTTGCTGCTGGTGGTGGCGACGTTCAGCGCGGCCGGGGCGCATTACTATTACATTATCGATCAGGCCGTGCAGAACGGGGTGCTGCTCAAAGAAAACGCCGAGCTGCGCGGCAACATCGAACAGATCTCGGCCAAGCTCGACGAGGTCAACGGCACGCTCAACCGGGTCGACCTGTTCGACCGCAAGCTGCGCGAGATCACGCGCCTGTCCGACCCGGCGCGCGGGCTGGCGATCGGACCGGTCAACGAGCCGCTGGCGGTGGGCGGCGCGGCCGACATCGAGGCGGGCCTGTTCGCGGCCCCGCCCGAGCCGCAGGATCCCGAGCAGCAGCAGCTCGAGTTTGCGCTGCTCGATGCCCGGCTGCTCGGCCTGGCCGGCGAGGCGCGGCGGCAGGAGACCTCGCTGCGCGAGCTGTCGCACTACTTCGACGAGCAGAGCGCGCTGCTCGAGAACACCCCATCGGTGTGGCCGGTGCAGGGCTGGGTGACCAGCGAGTTCGGCATGCGCGACGACCCCTACACCGGCGCCCGCACCATGCACCTGGGCGTCGACATCTCGACCGCCGAGGGCAAGGCGATCATCGCGCCGGCCAACGGCGTGGTCTCGTTCGCCGGCGAGCGCGGCGGCTACGGCTGGGTGCTGGTGGTCGACCACGGCCTCGGCATCAGCTCCTTCTACGGGCACCTGAAGGAGATGCTGGTGCAGGTCGGCGACAAGGTGGTGCGCGGCCAGCACATCGCCTCGGTCGGCAACACCGGCCGCTCCACCGGCCCGCACCTGCACTACGAGGTGCGCGCGCACGACCTCCCGGTCAACCCGCGTATCTACATTTTGCAGTGACCTCGATCCAAGCACCCCTGTTGTGTGCGAGCGCCCTGCTGGCGCTGTGCGCCTGCCCCAAGCGCGATCTGCCGCGGCTGCCCGACGGCGGGGTCGACCGTGGGCCGGTCATCGACTCCCACACGCTGATCACGCCGGTCGACGAGTCGATCGACATCACGCTCGAGCTGTTCAAGCGCGTGGGCGTGGTCAAGTTCTGCAACAAGAACGGCGGCTACCTCGGCTCGCGCCTGTTCGCGGCGACCATCCACCAGAAGCACCGGCTCAAGGAGCGCTTCGAGTTCTTCGTCAACCCCAACTGGCGCGGCGTCGACGAGCCCGGCTGGGGCCAGCGCGAGGCCGACAGCCTGGAGCAGGCGGTGCGCTGGGGCGCCCGGGGGATCAAGTTCTTCAAGGCCATGGGGCTGGGGGCGCGCGACCGGGAGGGCAAGCTGATCGCGGTCGACGACCCGCGCTACGATCCGATCATGGAGCGGGCGGCCAAGATCAACGCCATCGTCGCCATGCACATCGGCGACCCCAAGGCTTTTTTCGAGCCGCCGACGCCGCAGAACGAGCGCTACGACGAGCTCAAGCAGGCGCCCGACTGGTCGTTCTACGGCGGTGACTACCCGCCGCTGCTCGAGCTGCTGGCGGCGCGCAACCGGCTGATCGCGCGCCATCCCAAGACCACTTTTTTGCTGATCCACGTCGGCAACTATCCCGAGGACCTGGATCACGTCAGCCGCACGCTGGAGCGGTTTCCCAACGTCTACACCGACACCGCGGCGCGGGTGCCCGAGATCGGCCGCAAGCCCCCAGCGGAGGTGCGCCGCTTCTTCCTGCGCTGGCAGGACCGCATCATGTTCGGGACCGACCTGGCGATCGGCCCCGACCACGTGCAGCTCGGATCGGTCTCCGAAAAACCGCCCACCTTCGACGACGCGGTCGAGTTCTATCGCCGCCACTACCGCTACTTCGAGACCGACGACAAGGACTTCGACCACCCGACGCCGATCCAGGGGCGGTGGAAGATCAGCGGCATCAAGCTGCCGCCCGAGGTGCTGCGCAAGTTCTACTACGACAACGCCGAAAAGCTGATCTTCAAGCGCGCGATGGGCGTGCCGGTGGTCGACCCGCTCGAGCAGCCGCTGCCGGCGCCGGAGCCGGCCAGCGCGCCCGCGCCGGGATCGAGCCCCGCGCAATAGCTGGACCGATCGGCATCCATTTCACTATTCTTGTGTGCTGACCGCGCCGCGCGCGGGAGGGGTGTCGCCATGAACTGCCGCTTTGCCGTCGTCCTGCCGGGGCTGACCCTGCTGAGCGCCTGCCCGCAGACCCTGCCCGATCTCGAGCAGCCGTCGGGCAACAGCCCCGAGGTCGTGTCGTTCGTGCCCAACGCCGGCTTCGCCGCCAACAAGGCCAAGGACTTCGAAGGCACCGAGGTCGAGATCACCACGGCCCACCTGGCCGCGTCCGGAGATGTCAGCGTCTACTTCGGCGACGTCGCCGCGACCGCTGTCGACCGCGACGGCGACAAGTTGCGGGCCAGGGTGCCCGCCAAGGCGCGCACCGGAGCCATCGAAGTCGAACAGGACGGAGTCCGCGCGAGCAGCCGTGACAACTTTATGGTGCTCGGAGCGCCGGAGCTCGACACTGTCAAGCCCGGCATCGCGTTCGCGCCGCGCGGGCTAGACGACGCCTGTCCCGATGAGGTCGAGATCCCAGACGAATCGCGTATCCGGATGCCTTCGCCGACCTCCTGCAAAGGACTCGATGATTCATGCTCGGGGGAAGGCTCATGCCTCGTAATCAGCGGAAAGAACCTTGGCATTGGACCCGGCTACGAAACAACGACGGCTACATTAAAAAGCACCATCAGCGACACCGAAGTCCATCTCCCGGCCACCGTACTGGCGGCCTACTACGACAGAATCGTGCTGTGCGTGCCAGAAGGCACCTGGAACGTCGAGCATAGGTCATGGAACATCGAGGTCGAAACGCCGGCGGCCGATGAAATTGGAATCATGGAACGGGTCGACGACGCGGGGGGCGTGGTGCAAGAAGCGTCCGGGGGCAAGGCCGGCATCGAAGTCATTATCGCGGGATGTCCCATTGTTACCAGCGTGGCACCGCAGGCCGCCTACGAAAACGGAGTGGTCACGATCTTTGGCAATGGCTTTACCGAAAATACTGAGGAGATCAATGTCGTCCTCTTCAACTCGACAGACATATCCTGCCAAACGGCGATGGTGCTCGACACCAGTCAGCAGTCGATAACCATCCAGGTACCTTCGGGTATTGCCCAAGAAGTCGTCGAGCAGGTGGATCTCGTGGTGGCGACACCCGCCGGCCTGGGCAAGCTGTCCCGACCGTTCCTCGTCATGGGCCCACCCGAGATCTTCCACATCTCCCCGCCCGAGGTCTTTGCCGACAATCCCTCCCGGCAGGTCGATCGGCCGTGGCAGATCTTAATCGAGGGCAGCGGCTTCGATATCTCGAGCACGGCGGCCAACGTCGTCGAGTTCGAGGACGAGCTGCACAATCTAGTGCGGGGCAACGTCGAAAACGTGACCCCGGTTTCGCTCGCGGTGCGGGTTCCGGCCGGCCTCGAGCCGGGCTGGGCGCGCGTGATCGTCTCGACGACCGCCGGCGCCTCGGCGCACGAAGCGAGCTGCGGACCGTACCCCCCGGGACCCGGAGCGGCGGTGCCGGCCTATTGCGTGAGAATCCTCGGCCCGGCAAGGGTCGAGGGTTTCTGGCCGCGGCGCGCTGCCTGGGGCGACGCGGTGGGCGTCCTTGGCGGTCCCTTCGACCCGCAGAATTTCAGGCAGATCTCGGTCACCTGGTCGCACGTCGGCGGCACCGAGACAGGCACCGCCGACGTCCTCGATGCGACGATCGACCGGTTGCTGATCTGGCCCAACGTGTCAACTGGCATGAATCTCGATGCCAGCGGCACGGTCCGGCACCTCGCGGTGCGCGTCGAGACCAGCGCCGGCGCCAGCGAGACAGACAACCATCTGCAGATCGTCGACAACAGGGTCAGGCTCACCGACACCGTATTCGAAAGGCCAGAGAACGTCCTGTGGAGGCTGCCCACGGAGACGGCCAGACACGCCGTGGCTGCGCGTGAGCCCTATTTTTTTGGGATCCTTGCGAACCGCGTCGTGTACAGGGATCCCATCCGCGACATCGAGAGAGATTTCGTTGTTAACAACGCACAGGCGTTAGCCACGACACCTTATGGATCGCGACTGTTCGTCGCGGGGATGGATTCGGCAAGCAACCAACACATCGAGACCTTTGCACTCAACCGCAACGGCGACTATGGCCAGGAGAACCTTGGCAATCCCGAGACCCTGCAACAGAGAGAGGTCATCGTCGCACTGGCCGCCGGCCGTTCGCATGAAGAGCTTGGGTCGAACACCTTGGCGGTCGTGACCGAAAGCAGTCCGTCAAATGACGCGGTCTCGCGAACCGCACACGTATTTCGCGGCCCGCTCGATGCATTTGCTTCAGACAGTCAGTGGTGTCGTTTAGAACGATATTTCTTCGAGCAGGTCTTCGTGGTCGAAGACTTTGATGGCAGCGAGCGAGTTCTGGCGGTCGTCGACCTGAACAAGGGTGCCACCACATACTATGCAGGCCTCAACAGGGACGGTGGCGCGGGCAACATCGATCTCCAGCCTCTCGACTGGGCCTGCGCCTCCAGAGAAGAGCTCTGCCTCGCCCTGGTCGAGCTGACATTCGCCGCACATGACAGCAGCGACGCCGGCTATGCGGGATCGCCGGAGCCCACCGTGGTCCCGTTGATCCACGGCCTGCCATTGCATGAAGGCTCGCGCATAATTCCAGCGCTGATCGGGCACACCGCGCTGGTTACCAGCTCGACCCCGCTGGGAGACGCCCATGACGAATGGGGGCGACTCGTCGATTACTCGGCACCGGTCCGCTGCGAGCAGGTGATGACCCCGTGCGAACGGACCTTCGGCGAGCAACAGCAGAGGCGCTTTGTGGCGCCTGCCTTTGTCTTTGGGTT
>JAFGSX010000265.1 GCA_016934455.1 Deltaproteobacteria bacterium | reverse complement strand
TTTTCGCCGCGCAGCGACGACAAAAAGACTTCCGCCGATCAGCGGGGACCCGCCAAAAATAGGCTCAAGCAAAGTGAGCAGCGCAATGAGCCTGCGAAGACAAAAAGACTTACGCCGATCAGCGGGCCCCTGCCGAAAATTGGCTCAATTCGAGCGAGCTGAGGGTTTAAAAAAAAGTGACCACCCGGCGACTGGGCTGTCCTTGACGGCATCACCGCCATCACAGGAGGCTGCGTTGCGACCCGGGACAGTATTGCTGATGTGCTTTTTGGCGATTGGCCCAGCCTGCGTGGAACATGCTTCCGATCCGCTCGGCCCGTACGATGCCGCTGCCGAGGACGCTCTGGCGATGGGCACCGACAGCGGTGGTAGCCAGGGCGCCGACGCCGGGAGCGCGGAACCCGACGCCGGATCGATCGCGAGCGCGCAGGTCCGGCTCGCCGCGCGCAGCGTGCAGCACTGCGCCGTCGACCCGCCGGCCACGCCGGGCCTGGCGCGCGCCACCCCCAACGCCGCCCGCACGGGCATACTCAAGGTCGAGCTGCTGCGCGAGCGCACCGATCCGTCGCCGGTCGAGCTGACCTTGCCCGGAACATTGGTCGAGGTGGATCTCGTGGCGGGCGGGCTGGTCGCAGAGGGAGCGGTGCCGGCCGGCACCTATCGCTGGCTGCGCTACTGGCTGGCCTACGGCTCGGTGACGGTCGCCGCGACCGCCCACTCGGGCGGGCAGCAGATCGCGGGCGCGCTCGAGTTCGATTTGGCCCTGGCCGCCTACCAGGACGGCGACGGGCAGACGCACGCCCCGGGCGAGATGATCGTGCGCTTCGACAGCGCCTACGCCCAATTCAGCCAGACCACCGTGGTCCCGCTCGACTGTCCGCTCTCGGTGGCGGGCGGCCTGGTCGAGACCGGCTGGGGCAGCCACCGCATCAGCGTGCCGATGCCGGGCGGGCCGCTGGTCGTCGCCGCCGGCGATCCGCCCCGCGAGCTGCAAGCGCTGTTTCCCCTCGCCGGCGCCGTGACCTGGCGCGACCTCGAGGTGTCCGGTTTTCGGCCCGAGGTGCTCGACCTGGCGTTGCCGAGCACGGCCGGCGAGATACCGGCGCGGCTGCCGGCGTGCGATCTGCTGTTGTCGGATCGCTGCGCCGAAGGAGCCCGACCGGCCCGGCTCGACCCGGCCTGGCCCATGCCCGACTCGGCCACCACGGTCTGCACCGACGGCGCGGTCATCGCCGACTGCCCGGCCGCTGGCCAGCCCGGCGCCGGCCAGGACGGCACCTACGCGATCCACCCCACCGGCTACCGCGTCGACGGCGACGTGGTCGAGGACAGCGTGACCGGCCTGCTCTGGCAGCGCGGAACCTCGCCGCAGGCGCTCGACTGGTGGCAGGCGCGCGACTACTGCGACGACCTGGTGCTCGGCGGCCGCGACGACTGGAGCCTGCCCAGCCGCCTCGAGCTGGTGTCGCTGCTCGACGTCGGCCGCCTCGGGCCGTCGATCGATCTGGAGGCTTTTCCCGACGCGCCGTCGGATTTCTTCTGGACGGCGTCGCCGGCGATGTTCTCGTCGCTGGCCTTTGGAGTCCGCTTCGACGAGGGATTTGTCTACGACCACGACCCCCGCGAGTCGGGCCGCGTCCGCTGCGTGGCCCAGGGGCGCGCCGGACCGACCCCCCGCTTCTCCGTCGCCGCCGAGACCGCGACCGACAGCGCCACCGGTCTGACCTGGCAGCGGGGCACGCTCCCGGCGCAGAGCTGGCTCGACGCGCTGGCGAGCTGCGAGGCGCTGGAGCTGGACGGCGCCGGCGACTGGCGGATGCCGACGCTCAAGGAGCTGCTCACGATCGTCGACGAGCGCGCGCTCAACCCGTCGATCGACGTCGCCGCCTTCCCGCTGACTCCCGCCGAGTGGCTGTGGGCGTCGAGCCCGGGCCTGTGCTCGACCGACTACGGCTGGACCGTCAGCTTCACCGATGGCTACTGCACGCCGGCCGCGGCGACCCAGCTCTACCTGACGCGCTGCGTGCGCGGGCCGTGAAGCGCCGGCCGCCGCATGTGCGAGGTTGCGTCGAGGCACGCGGCGAGCGACGATCGCGGGATGGCCGACCCCACCTTCGCATCGAGGCATCCGGCGCCGTCCAGGGAGCTGCGGATCGACACCGCGCGCGCCGAAGACGATCCCGAGCTGCGCCGCATCCTGCGCGACAACCCGATGCGCGGCGAGATCGCGCTCGCCATGGAGCGCGAGCCGGACTTCTTCGCCGGCACCGCCATCGAGGGCGACCGCCACGACGTGATCGTGGCGCGCGAGCCGGCCGGCACGCTGGCCGGATTCTGCTGCCGCTCGGTGCGCACGGTCTACGTCAACGGCCAGCCGCGGCGGCTGGGCTACCTGGGGCAGCTAAGGCTCGACCGGCCCTACCGCGGTCGGGTGCGCATCGTCGCCGACGGCTTTGCGCGGGTGCGCGCGCTGCCGCGCGCGGGCGAGCTGCCGTACGATCTGACCAGCATCGTCTCGGACAACGCCGCCGCCTGGCGCCTGCTCACCTCGGGCCTGCCCGGCATCCCGACCTACCACCGGCTCGAAAACCTGACCACGCTGGCGCTGGTGACCCAACCCAAGCGCCGCGGCCGCCGGCGCGAGCGCTTCTCGATCGACCGCCTGGGCGCCGACGAGGTGCCGGAGCTCTCGGACTGGCTCGACCGGCAGCAGCGCCGCTTTCAGTTCGCCGTGCAGTGGGATCTGCGCCAACTCGGCCAGGCGCCCTGGAGCCGCGGCCTGTCGAGCGATGACTTTTTGGTCGCCCACGAGCGCGGCGCCATCATCGGCTGCATCGCGCTCTGGGATCAGCGCTCCTTCAGGCAGAACCGGATCACCGGCTACGGCCGCCTGCTCGCGCGCGCGCGGCCGCTGGTCAACCTGACGGCAGCGCTGGGCGGCTGGCCGCGCCTGCCCGAGCCCGGCCAGTTGCTGGCGCAGTGCCACCTGTCGCACCTGGCCGTCGACGACGATCGGTTCGACGTCGCCTACGCGCTGGTCGACGCGGCGCTGGTCGAGGCCTTCCGGCGCGACCTGAAGCTGGTCACCCTGGGGGTGTCCTCCCGCCGGCCGCTGGGGGACGCGATCCGGCGCGGCTTTCGACCCCGCCTCTACCGCTCGACGCTGTACGCCGTGCACTGGCCCGACGGCGCCGCCGCCGTGCGCGAGCTGGACAACCGCGTGCCGCACGTCGAGACCGCGGTGCTCTAGCTCGCGCGCACCAGCCGCTCGGCCTCATCCGCGCTGCGCGCCGGCAGCAGCTCGCCGACGAAGCCGAGGTCGCCGAGCGGGTAGTCCTCGCGCTGCGACGCCTCGATGCGCAGCAGCGCGTTGATGAAGAAGTAGTTGCGCAGCATGAAGGCGCTGGGCGCGTTGGCCGGGTTGGCGACGCGGCGCAGGATCGACCGCGGGCCGTAGAACCTCTTGCGCAGCGCCACGCATTGCCGCTGGATGAGGTCGGGCGGCAGCGAGGTGCGGTACGGTACCTGGCCGTAGCGGTAGCGATCGTCGAGCCACCAGCGCTCGTAGAGCAGGCGCCCCTCGCGCCGCAACCGGTCGTACAGCGGCGTGCCCGGGAACGGCGTGCAGTGGTTGAAACCGACCATGAAAATGCGCTTGCGCAGGCAGAAGTCGAGCACCTGCTCGAAGGTGGCCAGCGTGTCGCGCTCGTAGCCGAAGACGAAGGTGGCGTAGAGCGGAATGCCGGCGGCGTGGAGCCGGTCCACGGCGAACTCCGCGCCGCCGCGCTCGGCGTTGAAGCGCTTGTTCATGGCGCGCAGGTTGTCCTCGTCCAGCGACTCGAAGCCGATCAGCACGCCGTTGCAGCCGCTGCGCTTCATCAGCGCCAGCAGATCGTCGTCGTGGGCCATGGCCACGGTCGCCTGCGACACCCAGCGCACGCCGAGCGGCAGCAGCGCCCGGAACAGCTCGCTCGCCCAGGCCTTGTCCGCCACCATGCTGTCGTCGACAAAGAAGAACAGCTTGCTGCGATCGCGGAGCCCACGGATCTCGTCGACGATGGTGGCGATGCTGCGCTGGGTCTGGCTGCGCTGAAACGCGGCCTGGATCGAGCAGAACTCGCAAGCCAGCGGGCAGCCGCGGCTGGCCTCGACCAGCGACAGCGGCAGGTAGCGCTTGCCGGCGAAGATGCGGCGGTCGGGGCGGGTCGACGAGATGTCGGGCCGGCCGCTGGCCCGGTAGACCGGCTGCAGCCGGCCGGCGGCGAAGTCCGCCAGCATCCTGGGCCACAGCGCCTCGACCTCGCCGATGGCGATCGACTCGGCGTACTGCGCGGCCTCGTCCGGCACCAGCGTCGGGTGAAAACCGCCCATCACCACCGGCACGCCGCGGCGGCGATACTCGGTCGCGATCTGATAGGCGCGCTTGGCGGTGCAGGTCTCGGCCGTGATGGCGACCAGATCGGTCGCCGCACCGTAGTCGATCGGCTCCATCCGGTCGTCGAAGAAGCGCACCTCGACGTCGGGGGGAGTCAGACCGGCCAGGTGCGCGGCCGGCAGCGGCTCCATCTGCCACGAGCGCACGTAGCGCCGGCCCGGAATGCGACCCATGCAGGGGTAGACGAGCGTCAACTGCATCGTCGAGCCCCGCTCAATCGAACACCCGCGAGATACGGGTCAGGACGCGCCGACCCTGTTCGAGCAGCGCCGAGCTCAGCTCGTCGGGCAGCAGCGCATCGCGCGCGCGCTCGACCAGACCGGCGTCGGCCCGCGTCCGCTCGAAGCCGCGATAGCCGAGCGGCATGCCGTGCTTCTTGAGCATCTCGTCGCGAAACAGCGGGTTGTAGGCGAAGTAGGTGAGCAGGCTCCAGATGTCCTTGCTGTTGGTCCTGCGGTCGGTGGCGCGCCGCATGATCTGCAGCACCGTGTTGTGGCGCAGCCTGGCCCACAGCCCCAGCTCGCCGAGTTGCTCGGCGCTCATGTGCTTGGGCGCGAAGGCGCCGTGCCCGAAGCGGTAGTCGTCGTGCAGCCACCAGCGGCCGCCGTAGAGCAGCCTGCCCTCGCGCTTCATCCGCTCGTAGAACGGTGTCGCCGGGTAGGGCATCAGGATGTTGAAGGCCGAGAAGGCGAATTTTTTGGACAGCGCCCAGTCCACGGTCTCGCGGACGCTCCGCTCGGTCTCGTGATCGTAGCCCAGCAAAAAGGCCGCCCACAGCAACAGCCCGGAGGCGCGGATGCGCTCGACCACCGCGTCGTAGTCGCCGCAACCGAGGTTGACCTGCTTGTTCATGGCGCGCAGGTCGCTCGGATCGCGCGACTCGAAGCCGACCACCAACCCCTGGCAACCGCTCTGCATCATCAGGTCGAGCAGCTCGCCGTCGCTGGCGAAGTTGAGGCTGGCCTGCGCGGTCCAGCGGATCTTGAGGGGGATCAGCTCGCGGCAGAGCTGCTTGACCGCGGGCACGTCGGCCACCAGGTTGTCGTCGACGAAGAAGACGAAGGTGCGGCCGTCGCGTTCCAGCTCGGCCGCCACCTCGGCCGGCGGCCGGTGCGCGTTGCGCCCGCGATAGAGATTGCCCGTCGCGCAGTACTCGCACGAATTGACGCAGCCGCGGCCGAACTGGGTCAACGCCATCGGCAGGTAGCGCTTGCCCCGGAAGATCTCCCAGCGCGTGCGGATGCCGCTGACCGCGCCCTGGCACGGCGTGCCCGGATAGCGCGGTCGCAGCGCACCGGCCTCGATGTCGTCGAGGATCCGGGTCCACACCGCATCGCTGTCGCCGAGCGCGATGGCGTCGGCGTGAGCCTGCGCCTCGTCCGGAATCATGCTGACGTGGAAGCCGCCCAGCACCACCTTGGCCCCGGCTGCCCGGAAGCGGTCCGCGATCTCGTAGGCGCGGCGCGCGGTGTAGATCTCGACGTTGATGCCGACCACGTCCCACGGCTCGTCGTAGGGCACCGGCTCGAAGCGGTCGTCGCACAGCTCGACCTGGTGGCGCTCGGGCGTGAAGCCGGCCAGCACGGCAAAGGTCAGCGGCTCCATGCGGCCGCGGTCGTGGTAGGGCCTGCCGTCGACCAACCCCATGTTGGGCTTGACGAAGAGGATCCTCATCGCGCGTCCCCGCCTGCGCTCCCCAGCGCGAGCCCGGACTTGGCCCGGATGTCGAGCCGGGAGACGATGTTCGAAGCCAGATAGATCAATGCGTTGTCGAGGCGGTGCCGGTGGGCGCGGGATCCGGCGAAGCGCTGTGCGATGGAGCGGCTGCTGTGGAACTGCTCGCGCGCCCAGCGGCAGCCCGCGGTCAGCTCCTCGGCGGTCATGCCGACCGGCTCGAACAGCGCGTCGTGCCAGCGGTAGCCGCCGCTCAACCACCAGTGCCTCTCGCGCAGGCGCCCCTGGTCCGCCAGCCGGGCGTAGAGCGGGGTGCCCGGCAGCGGCTGCAACGGATTGAAGTTGGCGAGAAAGAGCCGCTCGTCGAGGGCGAAGCGCAGCGTGCGTTCGAACACGTCCGGACCGTCGGCGTCGTAGCCGAGGACGAAGGTGCCGTAGACCAGGATGCCGGCCTGGCGCAGCCGGGCCAGCCGCTCGCCATAGCTGGTGGCGCGGTTCCAGGCCTTGCCCATCTGCGCCAGGTTGCGCTGGTCGAGCGACTCGAAGCCGAGGACCAGGCTCTGGCAACCGCTGCGCTGCGCCAGCTCGAGCAGCTCGGGATCGTCGGCGACGCGCAGGTCGGCCTGGCTGGTCCAGCGGATCTTCAGCGGGATCAGCTCGGCCAGCAGCTCCTTGAGCGCGTCCAGGTCGGCCGCGATGTTGTCGTCGGCGAAAAAGACGTGGCGCGGTCGCGTCGCCCGCAGCTCGGCCACCACATCGGCCACGCTGCGGCGCTGACAGCGGCCGCCGTAGAAGGCGCGCACGGCGCAGAACTCGCAGCGGCGAGGGCAGCCGCGGTTGAACTCGACCACCTGCATCGGCAGGTAGCGCTTGCCGGCCAGCGCGCGCCGGTCGGGCGTGACCGCGGCCGCCGGACCCAGCCGGGCCTGGCCGTAACGCGGCGCGAGCGAGCCCGCCTCGGCGTCGGCCACGATCTGCGGCCAGCTCGCCTCGGCGTCGCCGAGCGCGATCGCGTCGGCGTGCCGCTGGGCCTCGTCGGGCAGCAGCGTCGGGTGAAACCCGCCCATCACCACCGGCACGCCGCGGCGCCGGAAGGCGGCCGCGATCTCGTAGGCGCGGCGCGCCGAGAAGGTGCAGACCGAGAGCGCGACCAGGTCGCAGGGCTGGTCCAACGGAATCCGCTCGATCCTCTCGTCGATGGCGGTCAGCCGATGCCGCGGTGGCGTCAGCGCGGCCAGGATCGGCAGCGCCAGCGGTTGCAGCAGCGCCGGCGTGTGGTAGCGGCGGCCGTGCCGCTGGCCCAGGCTGGGCCGGATGATCAGGATCCGCATCGCTCCCCGTCGCCGGCATCGCCATCGCGCCGGCGACTTGAAAGTCTAGCACCTTTGCCCGGCGGCCGTGTCGCCTGAACCGACCAGCCAGCAGCGCCAGCCCGGACGCCGGTCGAGCGGCGTGGCCTTGATGCTGCCGAGCACAGCGCCCTCCTCCAGCAGCCGCTCCTGGTAGCGGCTCCAGCCGCCCTCGACCCGCTGCACCTGCAACGGGCCGAGCTGGCCCAGCCGGCGGCACACATCGTAGTGGTGCGCCTGCCGCAGTCGCCGGTCGAGCTGGTCACCCAGCGCCGCGAGCTGGCCCTCGCCCGCAGCGGTCTCGATGAAGAGCGTGTAGTGCGGCTCGCCCTCGAGATCCGGCGCCAGCAGCGCGAAATCCCAGCCGACATCCGATCGCCCGCGCACCGCGGCGAGCGCGGTCTCGACGAAGATGGCGTCGAGCTTCTCGCCGCACAGATCGCTGACCTGGTCGAGCTTGCCCTCGAATCGCACCAGCGGGGTCGCCCGGTAGTGGCCGACGCAGCGCACCACGTCTCCGAGCCGGTAGCGGTACAGCCCGCCTGCCGTCGTCAGCAGCGGCGAATAGCGGCCACCCGATCGCAGCTCGTGCGCGAGCAGCGGTCGCGCAGCCGGGGCCTGCAGATCGACGAACTCCAGAAAGTGGCTGCCGACCGCGAGCACGGCGCCGTCGTGACCCCAGAGCGGAAACGAGACCACGCCCTCGGTGGCGAGCAGCCCCTTGGGCTGGAACGGCGTGCGCGGAAACCAGCGCCGCAGGGCAGCGGCAAAGCGGGCGGACGCCGCATCCATCCAGCACGAGACCAGCGCCAACCGCGGCCAGATCGCCTCGCCAACGAGCTCACCGCGCAGCTCGAGCGCGCGCTCGATGGCCCGGCGCCGCGCCGGCTCCAGCGCGGCCAGCAACGCCTCGAGGTTTTTTTGCACAAAGGCCATCAGCCCGCTCAGCAAGGTCGGGCTCCAGACCGAGATCAGGCCGAGGTCGCCGGCGGCGAGCATCTGGCGGGCCGTCTCCCAGCGCCAGCGATCGACGTCGCCGAGGCGCGCGGTCGCCGGCGATACCGCCAGCAGCCGGCGCTGCGTCCAGCCGGCGATCGGCCCCAGGTAACGGGTGTCGTCGTCGATGCCGATGGCGAGGCCGCCGGCCGTGCGATCGCGCCGCTGCGCCGCGGGCGACACCGACCAGTAGCTGCGGGCGCCGAGCAGCGCCGGAAAACGACGGTAGAGATCGCACAGCCAGGCTCCGGTGGCGCTGGCGAACTGATCGAGCAGCCGGCCTGTGAACGGGATCAGCTTGCTCGCCGCGGCCGAGCCGCTGGTGCGCTCGAAATGTGTCACCGGCTGCCGGGTCAGAACCGCCGGCTCGCCGGCCGCGACGCGCTCGATCCAGGGCTGTAGCGCAGCGTGGTCGACGATCGGGACGCGGCGGCGAAAGCCATCGAGCGAGAGATCGGCGCTCAGCCCGTGGGCCTGGCCGTAGCAGCTCCCCGCGACCTGGGTCAGCGCGGCGCGCAACTGCCGGGCCTGGGCGCGCGCCGGCGCCGCCGCATCGCGCTCGAAGCGCAATCCGGCCGGGACCACGCTCGCCGCGTGCGCGAGCTGTGGCAGCGCGATCCTCATCGGGCTTCACCCGCCCGCTCGTGCCGCGTCTCCTGCCCGAGCGCACGCCGCAGGAGCTTGGTCGTGTAGTATAGCCAGAGCCGGTGGTTGACCCGCCCCAGGCAGCACAGCTCGTCGCCGCCGGCGTGGCCGGGATTGCGCTCGCAGAAGAAGCGGATGTCCGGATACTGCAACTGCTGCTCGGTGACCGGCGCCACCTGCTCGCGCAGCGCGCCGACGCAGAGATCGAAGTGGAGAATGCCCCGCTCGGGCTGCCAGGCGGCGCTGTACTTGTGGCGCGCCACGTCGTCGAGCAGCGCGCTCTGCCAGGGCGGGGTCGGCCGATCGTGACGGGGCCAATGCTCGGGAAAGTTGCGCGTCAGCAGCAGGTAGGTCTTGTAGCCCTTGGAGATCAAGAACCAGTAGACCGGTGTCAACGGGTGCGCCAGCTTGGCCCGCATGACGTAGGAGAGAAAGGACCGCTGCAACCGGGTCTGACCCCAGCACTCGCGCGCGACGACGGTATCGCCGGAGAAGACGACGACGACGGCGCGCCCCTGAACCCGCCG
>JAFGSX010000264.1 GCA_016934455.1 Deltaproteobacteria bacterium | reverse complement strand
GGATCGCTTTGACGACGAGCCAGAGCGCGATCAGAGCACCGATCGCGTAGAGCAGATGCCGAACCGCGAAGGCGCCAAAGAGGACCTTGTCCATGGGGGGCTCCGACCGCAGGCCCATATTTTACCCGCCGGGATTCATCTTCAAGAGGAGTTCGTGTATGCTGCCGGTCGTCAACTGCGCCACGGCCGTACCGACCATGAGCGCGGGAGTTGTCATGGCCAAATCGCCGGAGCCGATCTGGGAGCTGTCGCCGAGCGCCTGGCCGAAGCGCGATGGCCGCGGTGAGCCAGGGCTCGAGCCGGCCCCGGCCACGCCGGGAAACGCACGGAGCAGGCCGTGGTGAAACCGGCCAAATCGCCGCCCAAACGCCGCCGCGCCTCCCCCCGGCGCCGATCCAAGGAGGCGAGGTCGATGTCGCAGCAGCTCCCTCCCTGGAAGCAGGAATGGGAGAAGCCACCCGAGGCCTTCACCGAGGCGTACAATCAAGAGGTGACACCGCTCGAGATCCTGGAGCGGCGGGTCGAGAAGCTGGAGACCGCGATGCGCCGCATCGAGCGCATGCTGCTGCGGCTGGTGCACGCGGCCGAGGCGGGCATGCTGGTCTTCGACGAGAGCACAGACAAGCAGTGAGCCTCAGGGGGCGGGCGAACACGCAGCGCGAGAGGAACCGACCATGGCATTGACTCCCGAGCAGATCCAGAGCATCCCGCTCTTCGCCAACATCCACTGCGGCCGCCTCGACCCGCTGTGCACCCTGTTCGAGCAACAGTCGATACAGGGCGGCGAGGTACTGTTCAGCGCCGGCGATCGGGCCGACGCGCTGTACGTGCTGACCGCCGGCGAGATCTCGCTGCGCGAGGGCGACCAGGTGCGGCTCAAGCTGGTCCCGCCGGCGGCGATCGGCGAGCTCGGATCGATCACCGGAATCACGCGCTTCACCACCGCGGTGGCGACCCAGCCGTCCGAGGTATGGCGGGTGACCAGTGAACAACTGGCCTCCTATTTTGACCAGCACGGCGACGTCGCCTACGCCTTCTACCGCAGCCTGATGCAGATCGTGGCCGACAAGGTGCACCGCGATCAGCTTCGCCTCGAGGACATGCGCGGCAACATCATCCGCACCCAGAAGGCGATGAAGAGCATGCGCGACCTGGTGCTGGAAAGCGCGGAGACGCCGATCAGCGAAAAGCTGCACGGCACGCTCGAGCAACTGATCGCCCACAACCGGCGCGTCAACTACCGGGTGCGACCCCACGCCACGCTGCCCGCCAGCGTCCGGCTCGACGACGGTCGCGTCGTCGAGGTGATCGAGCTGTCGCGCACGCACGTGGTGCTGCCGGCGGAGGCGCGGACCGGGGTCAAGGCCAGCGGCGGCTGGAGCGGCGTCTTCCGCGCCGCCGGTCACGGCGAGTGGCCGATCAGCGGCACCGTGGTCGAGATCGACGACGGCTGCTGCGAGGTCGAGCTGGACCTGATGATCGATGAGTACGGCCGGCATTTCGACGAGTACCTGACCCGCCTGCAGATCCTCGACTTCGTGGTCTAGGGGCGCTCGTTCGCGGCTATCAGGCACGGGCCATGGAGCAGGCCCCACCTCTTTTCGGTCAGCGCTCACGCCGGACGTCGCGCCGCGGCGCCGCGCCCTGCTTGCCCACGTCGCGCGCCGAGCTCGATCGGCTCGGCTGGCAGACCTGCGACGTGATCCTGGTCAGCGGCGACGCCTACGTCGACCACCCGAGCTTCGGCGCGGCACTGATCGGGAGGCTGCTCGAGGCGCAGGGCCATCGCGTCGGCATCATCAGCCAGCCCGACTGGCGCAGCGCCGACGCCTTCCGCGCCCTCGGCCCGCCGCGGCTCTTCTTCGGCGTGACCGCGGGCAACCTGGACTCGATGGTCAACCGCTACACCGCGGAACGGCGCGTCCGCACGGACGACGCCTACGCGCCTGGGGGGGCAGCCGGCCGCAGACCGGATCGCGCCTCGATCGTGTATGCCCAGCGCTGCCGCGAGGCGTACCGCGAGGTGCCGGTCGTGCTGGGAGGCATCGAGGCCAGCCTGCGACGGCTGGCGCACTACGACTACTGGTCGGACCAGGTGCGGCGGTCGATCCTGATCGACGCCAAGGCCGACCTGCTGCTGTACGGCAATGCCGAACGCGCGGTGGTGGCGCTGGCGCACCGCCTGGCCAGCGGTGCCGCGATCGGGGAGATCGACGACCTGCGCGGAAGCGCCCTGCTCCGCCGCTCGCCGCCCGCGGGCTGGACCGTGCTCGACGCCACCCGGCCCGGCGCCTCGACCGCGCAGCCGCGCGGCAGCGATCGCGCCCGCAGCGCCGTCCGGCTCCCGGCCTACGAGGAGCTGCGCGACGACCGGCTGCGCTACGCGCACGCGTCGCGCCTGTTTCACCTGGAGAGCAATCCGTACAACGCCCGCGCCCTGGTGCAGCGCCACGGCGACCGCGACCTCTGGGTCAACCCGCCGCCGCTGCCGCTCAGCGGCGACGAGCTCGACCAAGTATATGGCCTGCCCTTCAGCCGTCGGCCGCACCCCTGCTACCGCGATGCGCGCATTCCCGCCTACGAGATGATCCGCCACTCGGTCGCCATCCTGCGCGGCTGCTTCGGCGGCTGCGCCTTCTGCTCGCTGACAGAGCACGAGGGGCGCATCGTGCAGAGCCGCTCGGTCGACAGCGTGCTGAGCGAGATCGAGCGGATACGCGACCAGGTGCCCGGCTTCACCGGCGTCATCAGCGATCTGGGCGGCCCCACCGCCAACATGTACCGCATGCGCTGCCGCGACCGCGGCATCGAGGCGAGCTGCCGCCGGCTTTCGTGCCTCCATCCGACGGTGTGCCGACAGCTAGACACCTCGCACGCGCCGCTGATCCAGCTCTACCGCAGGGCGCGCGCCGTCGCCGGTGTGAAGAAGATCGCGATCGGCTCGGGCGTGCGCTTCGACCTGGCCGCGCGCTCGCCCGAGTACGTGCAGGAGCTGGCCCGCCACCACGTCGGCGGCTACCTCAAGATCGCGCCCGAGCACGTCGCCGAGAGACCGCTGCGCCACATGCTCAAGCCTTCGATCGACAGCTACCAGAGATTCCAGGAGCTGTTCGAGCGGGCGTCGCGCGCGGCCGGCAAGGAGCAGTATCTGATCCCCTACTTCATCGCCGCTCACCCGGGCAGCGGCGACCAGGACATGCTCGAGCTGGCGCTCTGGCTCAAGCGCCACGACTACCGGCTCGACCAGGTGCAGACCTTTTTGCCGACGCCGATGACGCTGGCGACCGCCATGTACCACACCGGTTTCAACCCGCTGACGCTGGTGGGCGGCCGCGTCGACGAGGTCGAGGTGCCCAGGGGCGACCGAGCGCGCAGGCTGCACAAGGCGTTTTTGCGCTACCACGACCCGGCCAACTGGCCGCTGCTGCGGCGCGCGCTCGAGCGGATGGGGCGCGCCGACCTGATCGGCAACGGCAAACGCCACCTGGTGCCGCGGTTTCAGCCGCGGACCGGGAGATGAGCGAACGCACCGCACCTGCAGGCGCTCGCCAGGCCACCGGTCGCCGCTGCCGGTTTGCCCCGGCAGCACCTTGCGCCGCCAGCGGGCGCACGGTATGGCACGCATGACGCAATTGTCCCGGCCAGGTTCGATCGCACGGGGAGCGCAGCCATGGAAGAACATGTGATAGGCATCGACCTCGGCACCACCAATTCGTGCGTCGCGGTCGTCGACAGCACTGTCCCGACGGTGATACCCAACAAGGCCGGCTTTCGCACCACGCCGTCGCTGGTGGCGATGGCCGAGAGCGGCCGCCGGCTGGTCGGCCACATCGCCAAGCGGCAGATGATCACCAACGCCGAGAACTCGGTGTCGGCGGCCAAGCGCATCATCGGCCGCAAGTGGGGCCACCCGTCGGTCGAGGCCATGCGCAAGTCGGCGCCGTTCAAGGTGGTCGAGGGGCCGCACGGAGACGTGCGCATCCGGATGCGCGAGAAGGACTACTCGGTGCCCGAGATATCGGCCGCCGTGCTCTCCGAGATGCGCAAGGTGGCCGAGGACTATCTGGGCCACCCGGTCGAGAAGGCGGTCATCACCATCCCCGCCTACTTCAACGACGGTCAGCGCTCGGCGACCAAGGACGCCGGCAAGATCGCCGGGCTCGACGTCATCCGCATGATCAACGAGCCCACCGCGGCTGCCCTCGCCTATGGCTTCGGCAAGCAGGAAGACCAGCGCATCGCCATCTACGACCTCGGTGGCGGCACCTTCGACATCTCGGTCCTGCGCATCAGCCAGGGCGTGTACGAGGTGGTTGCGACCGCCGGCGACACCTACCTGGGCGGTGAGGACTTCGACCATCGCATCTTCGAGTGGCTGGTGTTCGGTTTTGCCCGAGAAAACAACCTCGACCTGCGGACAGATCCGATGGCGGTGCAGCGGTTGCGCGACGCGGCCGAGCGCGCCAAGTGCGAGCTGTCGGAGAAAACCGAGGTCAGCATCGAGCTGCCGTTCATCATCTCGGGCTTCAACAACCAGCCGCTGCACCTCAACCGCAAGCTGACGCGCAACAAGCTCGAGGAGCTGACGCGGGACCTGATCGACCGCACCATCCAGATCTGCAAGCACACGCTCGACAGCGGCAAGCTGCGCCGGGAGGACATCGCCGAGGTGGTGCTGGTGGGGGGAATGACCCGCATGCCGGCGGTCGAAACGGCGGTCGCCGGTTTCTTCGGCAAGGCCCCGTGCAAGGGGGTCAACCCGGACGAGGCGGTGGCTCTGGGCGCGGCAATCCAGGGCGCGGCGCTGATGGACATCGACAGCGACATGCTGCTGCTCGACGTGACGCCGCACAACCTGGGCATCATGATCGCGGGCGGCCTGAGCCGCACCCTGATCGAGGCCAACACCACGGTGCCGGCGGTCGCACGGCACGTCTTTACCACCGGCCGCGACAACCAGACCACGGTCAAGATCACGGTGCTGCAGGGCGAATCCAAGCGCGCCGACGAGAACGAGGTGCTGGGCGAGTTTCAGCTTGCCGGGTTGCGCGAGGCCGCGGCCGGCGCCATCGAGATCGAGGTCGCCTTCGACATCAGCTCCGATGGCATCCTGAGCGTCTCGGCCAAGGACAAGGAGACCGGTCAGCAGCAATCGATCAAGGTCACCGCGACCAGCGGCCTGGCCGACGACGAGCTGAAGAGCATCATCCGGCGCTCCCACGACGAGGCGCCGGCCGAGCGCGACCAGGGGCAACTGGAGGTGGTGGCCGCCGAGGTCGCCCAGCAGGCGGCGCAGGTCGAGGGCGCGCTGCCGCAGATCAGGCAGATGCTGTCCGGCTCGCCGTTCGGCGCCGAGGTGCTGACCAAGACCCAGCAGATGATCGCGCGGGCGCGCCAGGCGGTGGCCAGCCGCGACCGGGACGAGCTGGAGCGGTGCCGCGAGACGCTGGCGCGCGCGCTGGCGACGTTTGGCGGAATGTCGGGTAAAAAGTGACCTACTTGGCCAAGAAGCTCTTCAGCTCGCCCTCGGCGATCTTCTCCTTGCCCTCCGATGCGATGATCAGGGTGCGACCCTTGCCGACGTTGACCTTGATCTTCTCGCCCAGCTTGAGCGCGTCCTTGAGCCCCGGCCGCAGCCTGAGCACCATGAAATAGGCGTCGCTGTAGGCCTTGATGGTCAGCGTCTTGTCGTCTGCGCGCGATTTCTCGTCGACGTAGTAGCCGCTGTCGAACTTGAATTTGCGGCCGAGCGCGCGCACCACCGCCGTCGGCGCCTGGCGCGCGGTCGCCACCGTGGCGTCCTGCAGCCGTCCGATCTCGCGCGCCGCGGCGACCGCGGTCTCACCGGTCGCGGTGCGCAACGAGTCGCGCGCCTTGCTGTCCTTCTTCGGCCTGGCGACGCGGCCCTCGCCCTTGGCGAAGCCGCCCGAAGCGCTCGGCGCCGCCGCCGACGGGGGCGCGAACGCCATGTCGGCCTCGGCCTCGGCCGGCGCCGGCGCGAACACGCTGCGCTCTTCCTCGCGCACCGGACCGCCCCGCGGCCGGCTCGGGATCATGTCGTCCAGGCCGCGCCGCACCAGCTCGGGTCGGGGCTGTTGCATGGTGGGCTCGACCACCAGGTAGCTGGTGTAGGGCGTGATGATGCCGAAAGCGGTGGCGAGCTGAGTCACCTCATCGACCAGGCCCGGCGTCTCGCCCTTGTCGCGGATCTCTCCGAGCAACATGCCGACCTGGCGCTGCGCCCACAGCCGCGGGATGAACTTGTGCTCGGTGCCGCTGGCCGCGAAGTCGGCGCTGTAGCTGAAGCTGCGCTGGCCGCGACCGCTCTGGCCGGTGAGCGTGACGCTGGCGCGACCGGCGTTGCGGTAGCGGCCGAGCAGCACGAGCTGGCTGCCCCGGAACAGGCCGGGCAGCGTGCGCGGATGGGTGCCGAAGATGCTGACGCCGTTGACCTCGAGCTTGAGCCCCGACAGCACGGGGTAGCTGATGCGGTCGTAGAACGCCGTCACCTCCTGCTGCAGCGACGCGTCGCCCTTGAGATAGCTGGCGCGGCCGCCGTTGTTGTCGGCCAGCTTGTCGAGCAGCACGGTGTTGAGGTCCTCGCCCACGCCGAAGACGAAGATGCGCGCGCTGTCCCGGTTGCGACCCTGCACGCTGGCCAGCAGCTTGGTTACATCGGTCTCGCCCACGGTCGGTCGGCCGTCGGTCATGAAGACGACGATGTGCGGCGCCTGCGACGATCCGCTGACGCCGTCGAAGGCGGCCTGGAACGCCTCGTCGATGTTGGTGCCTCCCACGGCCTCGATCTGCTGCACGAAGGCGCGCGCCTTCTGCACGTTGTCGCGGCTGGCCGCCACCATCTTGTCGCTGAACTTCTCGACATAGGAGCCAAACGGGATGACGTTGAACAGATCGTCCTCACCCAGCTTGGAGACGCAGTAGTCGAGCGCCTGCTTGGCCGCCTGGATCTTCTGGCCGGCCATCGAGCCCGAGATGTCGATCACGAAGCTGACCCGCTTGCCGATGATCTCCCGATCCCTGAAGTCGTCGCGCGGCGAGGCGAGCAACATGAAGTAGCCCGGCTCGGCCTCGTCCTTGTAGGTCAGCACGGTCAGCCCGACGTCCTTGTCGTCGACGCTCCAGTAGAGGATGAAGTCATCGGCCAGGCTGAAGCCGTTTTTCTCCATGCTCGCCCAGGCCTGCGTGCCGCGGGTGCGGGTGCCGACGCGATGGGTCGGCGAGTAGAGGTTGCGAATCGGCAGCTTGTTCTTGACGTCGACGGTAAGCGTGAAATCCTCGAGCGTGGTGGCGGCCATCGCGTCGGTCTTCATCGGGTAGAGATAGCGGTGCACGCCCGCCTCGTAATCGACCAGGTGGCTGTAGATCAGCTCCACCCGCTGCCGGCCGCGGGCCGGAATCGGGAACACCCGCGCCTGGAACATCTCGCCGTCGACGTACTCGATCAGGCCCGGGTCGCGGGCGCGGCGCACGATCGACTCGTAGATGGAGCGCGCCCGGCCGCGCTCCATCACCTTGCCGATCTCGCGCTTGCCGTTCATCCACAGCGCGTACTCGTCGACCGTGGCACCCTTGGGCAGCGGAAACAGGTAGGTGGCCTCGAGCTGCTGACCGGTCGGGTTGAGGAATTCCTGCGTCACCTTGGTGCGGGCACCGCGCTCGGTCACCACCACTTCGACCCGGTGGTTGAGCAACCGCAGCGCCGGGATGCCCGGCTGGGTCGGGACCAGGATGCCGATGGCGTGCGCCGCGTCCGCTCCGAGCAGCGCGAACGACAACACCGCCGGGCCGAGCGCGCGGCAAAACCAGTATGCGGGTTTCATGGCTTCCCCTTTTTTCTTGGTCGCTGCCCTAACAACGGCCTGGCAGCGGATCCGTTCTCGCGGTCGCCGCGGCTCAGCGACCGAGCCACAAGCCCAGCGCCAACAGCGCCGGCGTGGCAAGATTGATCAGCACGTTGCGGCCCAGCAGCGGCACCAGCAGCTCGCTCCGCTCGGCGTGCCGCAGCGCTCCCAGCGCGTTCGTCACCGCGAGCGGCAGGGTGGTCAAACCGAGCAGCGCCAGCGCCGGGAACAGACCGCACGCCCAGCCCGCGATCACGGCCAGGTAGGCGCCGGCGAGGAAGAGCGCATAGACGACGGCGCCGGCGCGGCGGCCGAAGACGATCGGCACGTTGCGCCGCCCCGCCGCGCGATCGGCGTCGACGTCGGGAAACTGGTTGAGCAGCAGCAGGTCGCTGACCAGGAAGGTCGGCACCAGCGCCGCCACCAGCGCCGGCCAGGTGTAGCCTGCGCCGAGCGCGACGCCGGTCCCCATCACCATGGCCAGGCCAAAACCCACCCCGGGTGCGATCAGACAGAGCAGCCAGCGCCGCGTCAGCCACGGCGTGTAGCCGACCACCGCGGCCAGGCCGACCAGGCCGATCGGCAGCATGGAGACGCCGCGCGCCCGGATGAAGTAGAGACCGACCGCGACCACGGTCAGCGCGCCGACCACACCCGTGATCAGAGCGTAGTGCGCCTTGGCCGGATGCCGCGGCAGGGCTCCGCTGCCGCCGCTGAAAGGCGTGCGCTGCGTCTGCAGGTCGACACCGGTGCGAAAGTCGCTGTACTCGTTGAGCGCGTTGACGCTGATGTGAGCGGCGATGGCGCCGACCAGCGCGATCGCAAACTGCAGCGGTTCGATCGCGGCCCCGGCCAGCGCCGCGGCCGCGGCGCCGAGCAGCACGCACGTCGGCGTCAGCGCGACAAACGGCAGCCGCATCGGGCCGAGCACGGCCGCGCGCATGGCACCGCCTTCGATCGCGGCCGCCCCTGCCATCAATGATGGCCCTGTCCCTGATCGCCCTGATTATCGTGCTCGCCCTGCTCGTCCCGACCCTGGTCGCCCTTGCCCTTGGCTGCCCTGGGCGCCTTCTTCTTGCCCTTGCCCTCCTTGCGCTCCTCCTTTGCCTCTTCCTTGGATTCCTTGGCCTCGTCCTTGGCTTCCATGGCCTCGTCCCTGGCCTCGCGTCTTTCTTCTTTGGCCTCCTCGTGCGCCTCGCGTCTTTCTTCCTTGGCCTGCTCGTGCGCCTCGCGCCGCTCCTGGTTGCGCTCGTGCACCTCGGCGCTGCGTTCCTGACCCGGCGGCGTACCGCCGTGCCCTGGATTGGCGCGCGGCGCCTGGCCGGGCGGCGTGCCGCCGTGGCCGGGATTGGCCCCCGGATCATTGCCATGTCCGCGGTCGACGTGGTGACCGCCGTGGCCGGGATTGGGCGCCGCGGCGGGTGCCCGGCCATCGTCCCCGAGCGGCTCGTGGTGATGCGGTACGGTCGGTGCCACCGACGCCGGTGGAGGCGGCGGTGGCGGGGGCTGAGGTACCGGCCTGGTCTCGGATCGCGCCGGGACGGTATTGGAAGTGAAACAGCAGCAGGCGGCGCAGAGCAGGCCGCTGCCGACCAGGGCTGCTATCAGCAGGACACGGTTCGCCATGGGACCTCCGTGGGCGACTGCGATGCACAGCGATCGCTGTGGCGCGACGTCGGTGCTAGCTTCGCTGGTCAAGCATGCTCCCGGAACATACCCGCTGCAACAGTTGGCTGCCGACGGCCCGGCGCGCGGCCCGGCCAGCGGTAGCCAATCTGCCTCTTTCGGCGCTATAACGGTGCGACGGAGGGAACGACCATGGAGCGACGACCCACGCTCGGTCTGCTGGCGTCGATCGCGCTGCCCGTCCTGGCCGCCGGCTGCAGCGCGGCCGCCGTCCCGGCGCCCGACGCCCGGCTCTGCATCTTCGTCGTGCTGTTCGGCACCGTGCTGGTCGAGATCAGGCGCCGCAGCGGCCCGTTCTGAGCGCAGCCTCTTTCAAATCGGTTGCATCGCGCATGCATTGCTGCTTGGGTGATGGCGTCGGGGGGCTGGCCGACAGACCCCAAACAAAGTAGACCCGGTGTTGCGGTCAGCCGTTTATCTCTGGCAAGTGCACAGCGCAGACCCATTTCAGGAGGCTCCCCATGGTCGCCCGTTCTCGCAGGACAATGGTCGCCGTCGCGGCGCTCGGCACGTTGACGCTGGGCCTGACCGCGGCAACTGCCAGCAAGAAGATCGTCAGCCCGAGCGAGACGCTGCGCCGGGTCGACGACAAGCTGGGCAGCAGCTACGTCAACTTCCGCCGCGGCCCCAACGACCGCGCCGAGCTGGGCGAGGACAAGACGCTGGCGCCTTACTTCTACGTCGCCGGCGGCGATCCCGAGAAGGAGCGGC
>JAFGSX010000263.1 GCA_016934455.1 Deltaproteobacteria bacterium | reverse complement strand
CGCGTCGAGCAGGGACTTCACCTTGGCGCTCGCGTTCTGGTACACGACCAGCACGCGGATCTGGCTCGGCTGGCTTTCGGCGAGCGCGCTGTCGTAGGAGATTATCTTGGTCAGCAGCGCGGCCTGCAGCTTGGGCTCCAGGGGCATGGCGCGAGATGCCGGGGGAGCGGCGAGCAGGGAGGCGACAACGACTGCGCAGAGCTGCCATCTGGGAGCGGAGGCCATGGCTGCTGCCCCATCGACGATGGTGCCCGCCCCGGTCTTGCGAACCACACCGCGCCGTCGTCCCCCTAAACTTAAAGTATAGCAAATATCGGTGCGCTGTCAGGTCAGCGCGCGCAGAAAACAGCGCGCGGTCTGGTTGGCCTCGTCGTCCCACAGGTGCATGGAGTTGCCCTGGCAGCGCTTCCAGTCGGCGCAGCCGACGCACGGCCCGCGCTGCATCCAGCTCCGGTCGCGGAACCGCGCAAAGCCTTTTTCCCAGACGGTCTTGAAATCGTCGCGCCGGATGTTGCCCTGGACCAGCGTGCGGCTGATGTTGGGGCAGGCCGAGATGGCGCCGTCGCACAGCACGCTGGCGATGCTGATGCCGGCGCGGCAGAAGTAGGGCTCGCCGCGCACCGCGGCGTCGACGGCGGGCGGCAGGTAGCCCTCGCAGCTAAACTCCGGCCGCAGCGTGTCGGGCGGCAGCGCGCGCCGGCGCTGACCGATCCAGCGCAGCAGCTCTGCCAACTGCGCGTCGTCGAGCAGCAGCTCGCGGTTCTCCCGGGCGCGGCCTTTGGGGAAGATCGAGAACAGCCGCCACGCCAGAACGCCGCGCTCGCTCAGCAGCCGCTCCAGGGCATCCAGCTCGCCCAGGACGCGCGGATGCACGCAGGTGACGACGTCGAAGAAGGGCAGCCGTGCCCTGGCCGTGCGCTCGATGCCGGCCAGCGCGCGCTCGAAGGAGCCGTCCCGGTCGCGCAGCCAGTCGTGCGACTCGCGCAGGCCGTCCAGGCTGACCGTGATGGTCTGCACGCCGTGGTCGACGGCGCGCTGCAGGTTCTTCTCGGTCAGCGCGTAGCCGTTGGTGACGAGACCCCAGGCCAGGTCGCAGCGCCCCAGCCCGCGCAGGATCTGCTCGAAGTCGGGTGCGCAGAAGGGCTCGCCGCCGGTGACGCACAGCAGCAGCTTGCGGCGGTCGAAGTTCTGGCGCAGGTACTCGAAGAAGCCCAGCCACTCGGCCGTGGTCAGCTCGTCGTAGCGGGTGTCGGCGGTGCAGTCGCTGCCGCAGTGGCGGCAGCGCAGGTTGCAGCGCTGCGTGATCTCGATGAACAGGTAGCGCAGCGGGTGGACGCTGGTCTCGAGCCGGCGGTAGAGCGGGTGCAACAGGCGGCGCATGGCGCAATTGTGACGGGCTGGCGCGGTCAAGGCAACTGCGGCGCTTTTTATTGCGGCGCCTTTTCCAGCTCGACCTCCAGCTCCTGCTCCGGATCGCCCAGCGGCTCGATCGCGGTCAGGTAGAGGCCGCCGTTCTCCTGGCCGTCGACATCCTCGAACTTGAGCTTGTTGCACGCCTGGTAGCCGCCCCAGTAGAACGCGCCGTCGGGGCCGGTGACAAAGACGCTGGGCTGGTAGCCGCCGGCATCCTCGACCGCGCCCGCATCCGCGGCGGGCGGATCCGCTGCCGGGTCGGCGCAGCTCACCGCGATGTTGGCGACGCCGGCCCGCGTCTGCTTGTCGAGCACGCGACCGCTCTTGGTGTAGTTGTAATAGGGGCCATAGCAGGCGGCGATGACGACCGGCACCGCGGCGGTCATCAGCCACAGCAGCGAGCGCTTGATGATCTGCATCGGAAGACCCTCCATGGACCGCTTTGTCAGATGCGACCGTGGCAATATCAAGTCGCGTGCCAGCGCCGATCGCGGCAGCAGTAGTAATCCAAACGTATTAGAAAAGATGTTTATTTTTAAAAAGTTACTGCACAAGAGAGAGCCGCGCAGGGCTCGCCCGACGACCTGGATCAGCCCTCTGTTCTTTGTCCAATGCTGACAGGCATGTCAGCATCGGTCTGGTCACGGCCCGCATAACAGAGGCGGCGAGCCGCCATAGTACTGGCAGCGCGCTGAGCTGGCCGCTCTGTGCCGCGGGCTACTTCTCGGGCGTCTGCTTGCTCGGATCGACCGCTTCGATCTGGGTCGGATCGAGGCCGCTCACCAGTTGCTGCCGCGGCTGGCTGGTGGTGCGGAGCGGCGCGTCGTAGGCGAGCGCCTCCTCGGTGGCCTGGGCCGTGCTCACCGAAGAGGCGCTGGTGGTGACGACGCTGGGCAGGGCAGTGGCGACCTGTGTCGCCGCGCCGTTGACCATCTGGGCGACCTGCGCCTGCATGCCGGCGCCGACCGCGGTGGCGACCATGCTGGTGGTGGCGGCGAGCGCCTCGGTCACCTGGTTGTGATCGCGCATGGCCTCGGCTGCCTTTTTTTGCTCGATGTCGGCCTCGGTCGTGGTGGCGTTGCTGGCCCTGACCTGGCCCGCGATCGGCAGCCCCTCGAGCTGTCTCTCGATGGCGGCGTTGACCATGACCATGGGATCGATCTGCTTGTCGCGCGCCGGTTGCTGGTGCTGCACCACTATCTGTTGCGACTGGACGGCCAGGTCAAAGGCGGCGTCCTTTTTGATGCCGTGCAGAAAATCCCGCCCCTCGATGCCGCGCGTCATCTGGGCAAAGGCGACGTCGTAGCTTTTTTCCTGGGCGATGTATGGATCGGAGGGCAGCTCGGGCGGCAGCAGGTGCTCCTGGTAGGGGAGCTGGGTATCGATCGGCCTCTCGACGCGGGTTGGAAATAGCGGCCGGTCATAGATGTAATCGGGATCGTGCCACAGTCGACTGGTGCCGTATCCGTATCCCACTGCGCCGACGTGCATCGTGCTCTCCTCGCAGCGCCGGTGTGCGCACTCTGGCCGGCCGCTGTCGCAACTAACCGTTTGTATCGGCCAGCCGCGGTGATAATGCTCTACACTCTTATAATAGCCATAACTCCCGGGAAATGGATCGGCACCTCGACCGATGAGTGAACACGACGGGATCATTGGGGTCTTCGACTCCGGGTTGGGCGGCCTGACGGTCCTGCGGGCGATCGTCGAGCAGTTGCCGGGAGAGGCGACGGTCTATCTCGGCGACACCGCGCGCGTTCCGTACGGCACCAAGAGCGCGGCCGTGGTCACCCGGTACGCGCTCCGCATCGCCGAGCACCTGTTGCAGTACCCGCTCAAGGCGCTGGTGGTGGCCTGCAACACGGCCAGCGCAGTGGCCCTGCCCGCGCTGCGCGAACAGCTCTCGATCCCGGTGCTCGGCGTGGTCGAGCCGGGCGCGCAGGCAGCGATCGCGGCGAGCGTCGGCCAGCGTATCGCGGTGCTGGCCACCGAGGGCACCGTTCGCTCGCGTGCCTACGAGCGGACCCTGCTGCGGCTGGTCCCCGACGCTCACGTCGTGGGCCGCGCCTGCCCGCTGTTCGTGCCGCTGGTCGAGGAGGGGCTGCTCGACGGGCCGATCGTCGAGCTGGCCTGCCGGCGTTACCTGGAAGGGTTGGCGCGCGAGATCGACACCGCGATCCTCGGCTGCACCCACTATCCCCTGATCGCCGGCCCGATCGGCCAGGTGCTCGGGGCCGGCGTGCGCTTGGTCGACAGCGCCTTTGCCACGGCGCGCGCGCTGGCCGACCTGCTCGTCGAGCGCAACGCGATCTCGGTGTGCGAGGATCCTGGGAAGTCCCTGCCGAGGGACCTGCCCGAGCGGCGCTTTCTGTTCACCGATGCTAACGAGCGCACGGCCGAGCTGTGCAGCCGCTTCTTCGGCGAGCCGATCCGGCATTTCGAGGCGGTCGATCTGTGATACGAAATCGTCCTGGATCGACCAGGTTGTGGGGCCCCGCCTTGACCGGCGACCCTTTTTGTCCTCGTCCCTCGTCAAAGATTTCCAAGGGTCACGGGCTCGGAAAAAAGTATCGCCTTGGCCCCCCACACCGCAATGATTCAAGCCGATTTCGTAGTGCGCGCGGAGCCACCCCAACGGCCGTCACTGGGCTGTTCTTGGCGCTCGTGTTCGGCGCCTGCGCGGGCCCGCCAAGCGATGTGCTCGACGTCTACCGGGGGCAGCAACCCGCGTATCTGCCCGAGGGGCTCGATCGGGTCGCTGTCGACGAGCAGCGGGTGCGCTGGCAGCTAGTCGAGCGCAGGGTGTTCGCCCAGGTGAGCGACTCGGTCGACCTGTGGGTGCAGCGCGCCGAGCCCGACGCGCCGTTCGGCCCACCCCTGTTCACCGGTCTGGTGCCGTCGTGCCACGGCCGCGAGCGCTGGATCGTCAACCGCGACAGCGGCGCGCGCGAGGGCGCCTGTTACCTGCGCCGGTTCTGGGCGCAGGGAGGCGCGCTGAGGCTCGAGCTGAGGCTGGGCGGCGACTGGAGCGCCAGCGTCAGCGTGCCCTACGCCGAGGTGCTGGCCGACGACGACGGCGACGGCCTCAACGGCGCCACCGAGCGGCTGTTCCGGACGCGCCCGGACCTGGCCGACACCGACCGCGACGGTCTGGACGATGGCAGCGACCCCAACCCGCTGGTGCCGGACACACCGCGCTACACCGAGCCGGAGTTGCGCTCGGCGCGGCTGGTCGGACAGGCGGTGGCGACCAGCAAGGCGTGCGCGGCCGGCAAGCCGCTGCTGGTGGTCGGCCGCGACGATCAGCGCCAGGCGTTTTCCGATCTGCCGTGCCGCGTGCTCTGGCGACCGTGGTCGCCGGCGGCGATCGCGCCGGTTGCGTCGAGTCAGCGCGCCACCGCCGCGGCCGGCGGCGCTCCCGCCGTCGATATGCTGACGCGCGAACAGGCCGCGCGCGAGGGAGGGCTGGCGCGGCTGGTGGTCGAGGTCGACGAGAGCGACCCGCGGCGGCCGGTGGTGGTCTTCTACCACCTGCTCGGCGTCGAGCGGGTGGTGTTCGCGCGCGACAACGATCGGTTCGCGCCGGTGTCCCGCAGCTTCGAGCTGCGCGGGCAGGGCGGAGCGCGCTGAAGGCCAGCGCCAGGACCCGCCGCGCGAGAGATCTACGCCAGCGGGCACGGCCGTCAGTACGGCGCGGTGCAGTATTCCACCTCGAGGCCCGGGATGTCGTCGAGGTGGCAGTTGGTATCGGTCGGGCCGGTGGCGCTGAGCCAGCGCTTGCCGGCCCAGCTCTCTGCGCCGCAGTCGGTGACCGGGTAGCGGATCTGAAACTGGGAGGGGCCGCTCGCGTCGACCGCGGCCGGGGACACCACCACGGTGACCGGCCCGCTGCCGTTGGGCAGGCTGCGCAGGTAGACGACGGGGCTGTCGTAGGCGCTGCAGGTCAGGTTGAGACCGAAGGAGGTCGAATAGAGCTCGGCCTCCTGCGCCCCGGGACCGCCGGTCCGGCACAGTGTCAGGTCGACGCTGTTGATCTGCGCGCCGTCGGGCACGGCGCTGGTGTCGAACGACAAAAAACCGCGCGAGTTCTTGAGCGGGTCGGGCGCGTAGTTGTAGCAGGCGGCCTCCACCCGCTGGTAGCCGAGCGTCACGCCGTTGGTGCAGAAGCCGTCCCGGCCGAACTCCGTCGTCAGCGCGATGCTCTGGCGGGCGTTGCTGCTGCGGCAGGTGTTGTCGCCCAGGCAGACGTCCAGGGTGCAGCGATCGCTGTCGGAGCAGTGCGCGTCCGCGAGACAGGCGACGCAGTCGCCGCTGCCGTCGCAGTAGCCGCCGCTGCACGGGGCCCCCCTTGCCACGGCGCAGGAGTCGACGCAGCACTGGCCAGCGACGCCGCACTCGACCGTCGGGCACTCCCAGGCGTCGTCCCGGGCCGCATCGGCGGGTCGCCACAGGTCGGGGCCGGACCGATCGCTCCCTGCTGCATCCGGAGCCCGGGCGTCGTGTCGCGCACCGTCGTCGACCGCACCGTCGTCGACCGCGCCGTCGGCCAGGGCGGCGTCCGGGTTGGGCTGGCAGCGGGTCTCGCAGAGACCGCCGCAGCAGACCTGGTCGGCAGGGCAATCGGCGCCGGACAGGCAGGTCAGCCGGCAGCGGCCGTCGACGCAGGCCTCGACGCCAAGGCAGTCTTCGTCCGAGTCGCAGCCGGCGCCGACCGGCAGGCAGACACCGT
>JAFGSX010000262.1 GCA_016934455.1 Deltaproteobacteria bacterium | reverse complement strand
TTGAGCGCCAGCAGCGAGCCCAGGCCGGGATCGCCGCCGAGCCACCGGTAGCAGCGCGGAGCCGCCTCCAGCAAGAACAGCGTCGCCGGAGCCAGGGCGCCCACCGCGAGCTCGCATCCAGCATAGACTCTCAGCGGCCCGCGCAATCGATCGGCGAGAGTGGCCGCGACCCTGGATCCGATGGCCATCCCGACGAAAAAAATCGAGGTGACGATGGCGAGCGAGAGCGCGGTCGAGCCAAAAGCGAGGCTCAACAGCTTGGCCCAGACCACCTCGTAGATGAGCGCTGCCGCTCCGGACGCGAACACCGCGACCCACAGCGGCGAAAATTTCGAACGGCTATCCAAAAGACAGAATCAGGTGCTCGTCAGGAGGCTCGCTGACGAGAGCATCGCAGAACGTAAAAAAGAGCGCGCTGATCAGGTGCAGGGCGCTACCTGAGTCTGCACCATGCCGTTCAGCGTCTGATTAATGCCATAGTAGGCGACGTTGAACTCGCCGATGTTGACCGAGCCCAAAGTCATGGCGTCCGCCGCGAAGGTGCCAGTGTTTGCGCCGCTGGTGACTGCATAGATGTAGTACTTGCCCGAGCCGGAAGTGCTTGCAGGGTTGACACCGCCCAAGTCGAGGCCAAAGAGGTAGATGTCATCCGTGAACCAGTCGGTCTCGCCCTGGTAGGCCACGGCGGCCGTGTACATGCCCTTGAGCATTTCTTTGGCTTCTGACGTCTTCGACTTGCATTGGAATTTCAGAAAGTTGGGAATGGCGATCGCGGCCAAGATGCCGATAATTGCGACCACGATCATCAGCTCGATGAGCGTAAAACCTTTGCGGATCACGGGAGCCTCCTTGTGTGTTAGATTCTTCTGAGGATTTAAAGCAAAATACGTTCCAGACTGCAAATGAAATAAATCAAGTCGTTTGGCAAAAGGCCACGGGCGACAATGACATTTTTGGTCACCCAATGGCCCAGATTCGGAGTTCAGTAGCAACCGTCCTCATGCCAGATCAACCCGTCCTGAAAACTCGAGACCTTGTCGTACTTGCCATGCGGGCCGGGCGTATTCGACACGATGTCCACCATGTATCCATCGGTTCCGATGCAGATCATGTTGATTGTCGTGTACTGTTGAGAGCTGTAATCAAAGCCGAATGGTCTCAGTTGGTCCTTGTCACAAACGTAGTTTCCGGTCTCCTGGAAATAGACGTTCTGAAAAACCTTGAGCGTGCCGATCAGCGAATAGGCCTCGGTGCGTTTGGCCTTGCATTTAAAAAACAAGAAATTCGGGATCATGATGCTGGCCAGGATCCCGATGATGGCCATGACTATTATCAGCTCGATCAGGCTAAAACCATTGCCGCCCCGCCCCGAGTTGCCGCGCCAGCGCATCATCGCCCGCCTCCCTGGCAACGCCGTCAATTCCATAGCCAATTTTTGTTGCATGCGCCACACCATTTTCCTTCGCGGTCGATGGCTGGCCCGAATT
This sequence comes from Deltaproteobacteria bacterium, assembly GCA_016934455.1. Classification (GTDB taxonomy): domain Bacteria; phylum Myxococcota; class JACRCW01; order JAFGSX01; family JAFGSX01; genus JAFGSX01. The sequence continues at coordinate 5,103 of JAFGSX010000262.1, read as the reverse complement.
TGTTTGACTGGGCGGCCGAACCTCCGCAGATTTGCACCGGCACAAACGCGGAGCGTGGCTCGATGCCGTGTGGCGACCTGCTGCTGGCGCGCTCGATCGACGGCGAGCTGTCGCCGTTTTTCGTCATCGGGACGATCTGGGTCGGGCTGCTCGGCGCCATCCTCGGCAGCTTTGTCAACGTGGTGGCGCTGCGGCTGCCGGCCGGCGTCTCGTGCGTAACGCCGCGCTCGCGCTGCCCGCGCTGCCAGCACCCGATCGCCTGGTACGACAACGTCCCGCTGTTGAGCTTTGCGCTGCTGCGCGGCCGGTGCCGCCACTGCCGCGGCGCCATCTCGTGGCAGTACCCGCTGGTCGAGGCCATCGCCACCGCCATCGCGCTCGGGCTGTGGTTCGCCCGCGGCCCCAGCGCGGCGCTGCTCGTCGACGCTGCGGTCTGCCTGCTGCTGCTGACGCTGGCGCTGATCGACGCCCGCACCTTTCTGCTGCCCGAGCCGCTCACCGTGCCGCTGATCGCGGTGGCGCTGGCCGGACGGGCGCTGGTGCCGTGGCTCGACCTCGACGCGACCGGGGACGAGATCTGGCGCGCGCTGATCGACGGCGCTGCCGGCGCCGCGCTCGGCTTCCTGGCGTTCGGGCTGGTGCGCTGGCTCGGCACGCGCATGGCGCGCCGCAGCGGGCGCATCGGCCCCGACGAGGAGGCGATGGGCGTCGGCGACCTGGTGCTGATCGCGGGCATCGGCGCCCACGTCGGGCTGTTGGGCAGCATCGGGGTCATCTTCCTGGGTTCGTCGCAGGGCGCGCTGATCGGCGGCCTGCTGCTGCTCTGGCGCGGCCGCGGTGAGTCCAGTGCCGCGAACGAGACGGCCGGTGACGACGATGACTGGCGGCCGCCACCGCGCGCCATCCCGTACGGGCCCTTCCTGGCGCTGGCCGCGGTCGAGTGGGTCTTTGCCGGGCTCTGGCTCGAGCAGCAGTTCTTTGCGCTGTTCGCGCGGTTTGTCGACGTCGGCGGGTAGCGCGCGGGCACCCGGCTAGTAGCAGGATCCCCGGCTTATCATCGAGATGTCGCCGGCCGGCGTGACCAGGCCCGAGGGCCACTCGACGCGCGCCACCTCCCACCACTGGTTGCACAGCGTGAGCTGCTGGATGTAGTCGGAGCGCAGGCCGCCCTGGATGAAGACCTTGACGTTGACGTAGGTCGGCACGGTGTTGGCGTGCGGTGACCAGTAGTGCACGGCGATGAGGTAGATGCCGTTATTGGGCTGATCGACGTTGATGTTCTCCGGGCCGTAGCCGTCGGTGTCGTCGACGTCGAGGTGCGGGTTGGCGCCGCCGCCGCCCCAGTTGAGCCCGCCCGCCACGTCGCAGTTGCCAAAATAGCAGTCGTCGGCGGTGAACATGCTGCCGCTGTTGCGGATGAAGTGCAGATCGATGTCGGCGGTGGCGTGGTCCCAGGTGAGCTGCACGTGGATGGCCTCGCCCGGCATGGCGTTGAGCGTGACCCGCGCGTCGTTGGTGCTGCGCGAGCCCTGGTTGTCGATCGCCACCAGCCGCACCACGTAGGTCCCGACCACGTCGAGGCCGGGCCGGTCGATGCCCGACGAGTTGAACGTGAAGCCGGTGCGGGCGCTGGTCGGCGCCGTCAGCTCGACCGTGCTGTCGGCGGGCCTGGTCTCGAGCGTCCACTGGTAGCCGGTGATGGTGCGGCCGGCGGTGCCCGGCTGCGAGTCCTCGCCGGTGATGATCACGTCGTCGAGCGGCGCCACGGTCGGCGCGTCTCCGGGCGCGACCAGCGCGTTGTTGACCGAGTAGATGCGAGCCACCGCGGTCGGCACGGCCGCCCCCTGCACGCTGAGCGGAACCGTCGCCCGCGGCGTGTCCGGGTCGTTGGAGTCGAAGTACAGATTGCCGCTGTAGGCGCTGGTGTCCGGCGGCGTGGCCGAGATGCGCACGGTGACGCCGGCCTGGCTGGGGAGCGAGACCGGCACCGGCAGCACGCTGGCCGGCCTGAACACCGCGCTCAGATCGGTGGCGCTGAAGTCGCCGTCGCCGCTGACGCTGTTGATCACCAGGTCGAGCTGGCCGCGGTTGACCACGGACAGGTCGCAGTAGACCGTGGCTCCTGCGCCCACGTCGCCAAAGGCGCACTGCGGCGGATCGATCGAGATGTCGGGCTCGCCCAGATAGCGGCCCGAGCCGACCAGCTCGACCACCAGCGGCTCGCCAGCGGTGATGTTGACCGCGTCCGAATAGATCAGCACCTTGCCCCGCACCACCGACTCGACCGTCGGCTTGAAGGTGATGGTCAGCGGCTGGCCGCACTTCTGCGAGGTATCGTTCTCGCACCCCGCGGCCGGCGGCGTGACGACGGTGGGCAGATCGATCGGCAGCGTGAACGCGGGGTCGGTGTCCTGGCTGAGCTCGATCTTGGTCAGCACCAGGTCGATCGCGGTCGGGTTCTTGATCAGCACGTCGAGCGGACGCTGGCGCGAGATGTCGACCAGGCCAAAGTCGAGCCAGCAGTCGCTGATGTAGTCGGGCGCCGCGCACACATCGACCTGGATTTTTGGCGCCAGCCGGGTGAACTCCTCGTCGGGGCAGGAGGCGGTAACCGCCGTGATCAGGATCACCAGACCCATTGAAAATCTTGAGCGCAGCATGGTGCCTCCGATCCCGCCGCCAGACAAAACGATAGATGGTACAAAATTCGAACTGCACCCGGCAAGCGAAACCTGCGGATATTTCATGCACAGGTACTCGTTTTCATTACATAATCGCACTTTTCCCTACATCCCGGACAGACCTCGGGAGTCCCGGTAAATACACAATGAACTCCGGCAAATTTCGATCGCGCGCCAGCCCGACTTGTCGCTGGATCCCGGCTATGCTAGCAGTGGTGTCTGGCTGGTCGCGGAGCGTGCATGCCACGGCGCTGGGTTCTGGGAACTGCCACGCTGATCGCCGCCGTGATCGTCGGCCTCGCCGTCTTCGGGGCGACCGGTTTCAGACACTATCGCCGGCTTTCGGCCGAAGCGGAGGCGCTGCTGGCGCAGAACCGGCAGCTCAGCGAGGAGAACCGGCGACTGGGCGAGGAGATCGAGCGTCTCAAGCGCGATCCGGCGTATCTCGAAAAGGTGGCCCGCGATCAGATCGGGCACGTCAAACCCGGCGAGACCGTGTTCCTGGTCCCGACCCGCGACGCATCACACAAGTGAATCAGCCATTGGGCGCCAGCACTGCCAAGAAGGTCCCCGAGCCCGTCGCTGCGCTGGGCGTCCAGCCCGACGCTGACGCGGCGTGGCGGCGGCGGCTCGACCAGGCGCAGCGGGCCAGCCTCGAGCTGGCCGAGAGGCCCTCGCTGCTGACCTCGCGCCACCGGCTCTCGCTGGACGCGGTGGCGCGGTGGACGAGCGGCCTGGCGTCGATCGGCGGCGCGGCCGCGCTGGCGACCACGCTGGTGGCGCCGTGGCCGCACCTGCTGGCGGCCGCGATCGGGCTGTGCCTGCTGGCGCTGCTGGTCGAGGCCTCCTCCCGCCTGGCCTGGCGCCCGCTGCAGCTTCGCAGCCGGAGCGAGCCGCGCGACGCCCTGCTGATCGGCGTCGCCGTCACCGGATTGATCCTGACCGCGCACCTGACCGGCGGCGGTGCCAGCCCGCTGGCCGCGCTGCCGCTGCTGCTGGTCGTCCTGGCCGGCGCCGCGCTGCCGGCGCGCGAGGCGATGGCCGTCGCCGGCGGCACCGCGCTGCTGCTGTCGAGCCTGTACCTGGCCAGCGGCGGCCGCCACTGGGCCCAGGCGCTGGGGCTGGCGGCGACCGCGCTGGCCACGGGCGGGCTGGCGGCGGCGGCGCTGCGCGGCACGGCGCTGAGGTTTCGCGATCGCGCCGCGGCCGAGGCCGAGCTGCGGCTGCAGCACATGCTCGAGGACGCGCGCCGCTACCGCCTGACCGGCGCGCTCGAGGTGGCCGATCACGAGCGCAAACGAGCGATCGCGGCGGCGATGGCGGTGCGCGAGAGCTTTGCGCAGATCGTCGAGGTGACGGCGCGGGCGCTGCGGCCCTACACCGCGATGCTGCTCTGGCTCGACGAGAGCGCCCAGCGGCTGCAGGTGCGCGAGCTGCGCACCAGCTCCGACCACGTCGTCGACGAACCCATCGACGCGCGGCGCGGCGTGCTCGGCTCGGTGGTGCAGAGCCAGCGCGCCGTCAACCTGACTCAACTCAAGCCGGACGCCGACGGCATCACCTACTACCGGCCGGGCGAGGTGCCGCTGCACTTCTTGGCGGCGCCGGTGTTCGAGGGCGAGCACCTGCGCGGCGTGCTCGCGGTCGACCGGCGCGAGGGCGAGCCGTTCACACCCGCGGACGAGGCGCTGCTGTGCGGCCTGGCGCGCGAGGTGGTGCGCGCGGTCGAGGCCGAGCGGCTGTTCGCGGTGATGGACCGCGATCGCCGCGGCCAGGAGGCCATGCTGACGCTGATCGAGGCGCTCAACCAGGCGCTCTCCCTCGAGGCGGTGCTCGATGCGCTGACCAGCGGCCTGCGCGCGGTCGCCCGCTGCCCGATCGCGGCGGTGGTGCTGGTCGAGGAGCGGCAGCTCACGGTGCGGCGCGCGTGCGGGGCGCAGGGCCCGCTCGAGCTCGAGGGCGCGACGCTCGACGACGAGGGGTCGCTGGTCGCCAGCGCGATCCGCACCCAGGCCGCGCTGCCGGCGCGCAGCGACCTGGGCGCCGGTCGCATGCCGCTGTTCGGCCGCCGCCGCGACCCGCCCGACCTCAAGCGCGGTAAGGTGCTGCCCCTGATCCACCAGGGCGACTGCCTGGGCGCGCTGGTGGTGGCGACCGACCGGGCGCGCGGCCTGGGCGACGAGGTGGTGCGGCTGCTGCACCTGGCCGCCGGCTACGCGGCGGTCTCGATCGTCAACGGCCGGCTCTACGCGCGCATGGAGCACATGGCCACCCGCGACGGTCTGACCGGCCTGATCAACCACCGCGCGTTCCAGGAGCAGCTCGAGCAGGCGCTGGCGCGCTGCCGCCGCGGCAACCGTCCGCTGACCCTGATGCTGTGCGACATCGACCATTTCAAAAAGGTCAACGACACCCACGGCCA
>JAFGSX010000261.1 GCA_016934455.1 Deltaproteobacteria bacterium | reverse complement strand
TCTCGGCCGGCGTCTCGTAGGATGGGCCGAGCAGCCCGACGTATACACCTCGCTTGAGGGCGATGCCGCGTTCGGCGCCGATCCGCACAGCGATCTCGCGCAACCGCCTCGAGTAGGCGTCCGACAGATCGGGAAAGCGCGGGCCGAGGCGCTCGTCGTTGGCGCCGACCAGCGGATTGCGACCGCTCAGGTTGATGTGGTCATCGATCAGCATCAGGTCGCCGGGCTGCATGCCGTCGCCGATGCCACCGGCGGCGTTTGTGATGATCATCGCCCGGGCGCCCAGCGCGATGAGGACCCGCGCCGGAAACACCACCTGCTCCGGGGTGAAGCCCTCGTACTGGTGCACCCGCCCCTGCATGATCAGCGCGCCGGCGGTTCCGCACCGGCCGACCACTAGCTGGGAGCGATGGCCTGACACGCTGCCCTCTGGAAAATGCGGGATCTCGGCGTAGGCGACCGTCTGCGCCGACTCGAGCTGATCGGCAAACGCGCCCAGGCCCGAGCCGAGGATGATCCCGACGGTCGGCCCTGCGGGCAGCGCGATCCGGTCTCGCACAAAGGACGCCGCCGCCTGAATCTGCTCGAAGCCCAGTTGTTCCACCGTCGCTCCTCGTCGCCGCGCCGGAGGCGGCGCGCTCTCAGCCGAGCCGTTCGATGATCAGAGGTCGCGGATCGCCCGGCGCCTCGCCGATCTGCAGGGCCCGCGCCAGCCTCTCGCGGCAGGCGTCCACGCCGCGACCGTTGTGGAGGATGTCGACCAGCGGCTCGCCGCTCTGCACCGGCTCGCCGATGCGTTTGAGCATGCACAGCCCGACCGCCGGGTCGACCGGATCGCTGGCGCGCGCGCGGCCCGCGCCCAGTTCCATCGCGGCCAGGCCGATCCCCTCGCAGTCGATCGCCGCCAGCACGCCGGAGTTTTCTGCGCAGTGCGGCTCGCGCTGCGCCGCCTGCGGCAAGCGGCCGGGGTCGTCGACCACGGCCGGATCACCGCCCTGGGCCTCGATCAGACTCTTGAACGTCGCCGCTGCCGCGCCGCTCGCGATCGCCTGACGGATCCTGGCGCGCCCGTCGCCGTGGTCGCGCGCGACGTTGCCGAGCAGCAGCATCTCGCCGCCCAGCACCTCTACCAGCTCGACGATGTCGGCTGGTCCCCGACCGTGCAAGGTCTCGATCGACTCGCGCGTCTCGAGCGCATTGCCGACCAGGCGGCCGAGCGGCTCGTCCATGCGCGTCACGTAGGCGACCACCCGCTTGCCCATGGCATTGCCGGTGCCCACCATCTTGCGCGCCAGGGACCGCGCATCTTCGAGCCGCTTCATGAAGGCGCCCGATCCGACCTTGACGTCGAGCACGAGCGCGTCGATGCCCTCGGCCAGCTTCTTGGACATGATCGAGGAGACGATCAGCGGGATGCAGTCGACGGTGGCGGTCACGTCGCGCAGCGCATAGAGCTTCTTGTCGGCCGGCGCCAGCGATGCGGTCTGGCCGATCATGCAGACACCGACCTCGCGCACGATGCGCCGAAAGGCCTGCTCCTCGAGATCCACGCGAAAACCCGGGATCGCCTCGAGCTTGTCGAGCGTGCCGCCGGTGTGGCCGAGCCCGCGGCCGCTGATCATCGGCACCTTGACCCCGCAGGCGGCGACCGCCGGCGCCAGCGGCAGCGAGATCTTGTCGCCGACACCTCCGGTCGAATGCTTGTCGACCTTGGCGCCCGGCAGATCCGACAAATCGAGCACCCGGCCCGACCGCAGCATCGCCTCGGTCAGCGCTCCCAACTCCCGATCGCCGAGGTCGCGAAAGAACACCGCCATGGCAAAGGCCGCCAGTTGGTAGTCGGGGATCTCGCCGCGCGTGAAGCCGTCGATCAGCCACCCGATCTGCGCCGGTTCAAGCTGCTGCCCGTCGCGCTTGGCCTTGATGATGTCGTATGCGCGCATCGCTGCACCGGTCGCCGCGATCGCGGCGTATTCCGAAGGAAAAAAAGAAGCCAGATTTATCAGCCAGCGCGGCATGCGGTCAATGTCGCTTCTCGCCTGCCACAGGTCGACCGTACAATGTCGGGCGATGCGTTGGCTGAGCAGCCGCAGCTACGATGCGCTCGACACCCTCGCCGCGGCGTTCGCAGCGGTCGGATTGCCGCTTGCGATCCTCGCCTGGCTGGCGGTCGCGGGAGGGGCGCTGGCGCTGGCTTGGTACCTGCGGCGGCAGGATCGCCGCGGTCATTGGCCGGCCACCGTTGTCGTCGGCGGAGTGGCGATGGCAGCCCACCTGGCCGACATCTCGATCACACTGCGCATGAGCGCCGACCTGGCGCTCGAAGCCAACCCGATCTGGCTGGCCGTGGTCGAGAGCTGCGGGCTGCCGTTCGCCAACCTGTATGGCCTGAGCGGCAAACTGCTGGTCGGTCTGCTGTGCGGCGAGTTCTACCTGCTCTATCGCTGCGGACGGGCCAGGCTGTTTCCTCGACACGCAACCGGCCTGGTCGAGTTCTGGCGCGAGTTCGGACGCGACTCGCCGCGCCGTCTTGGCGTGCACCCGGGGCCGCTGGTCAACTTTTTCTCGTACTCGTTCGCGCTGATCGCACCGTTCACCTTCTACATCGTGCTGCTCAACAGCCTGGTCGATTCACCGCGCTACCTTTCGCTGCCGCCCATGCCGCTGGTGCTCGCGCTTTACCTGGCGTTGCTGGCGGCCAGCTACCCGGTCGTCAACTACCGGGCTTTTCGCCGCTGGCAGGCGTCAGAGTCCCGTCGCTGAGCCGGCGCGCCGTCGAGCTCAATTGGCTTTTCGCGCTGCCCGCCGGCGGGCGATCAGAGCAAGCGCGAACCAGGCGATCAACAGACCCGTCTGCCCCGATCTCGCGTCGCTGGCCCGACAGGTACAACCGGATCCGACGACCGCGGCCGAGCCGTTGCCGCCCGCATCGGCCGCCGCACCGCTGTCGACGCCGGAACCGCTGTCCTGCCCCGGTACGAATCCATCCCCGGTGGCGTCCGGCGGTTGCGCCGTGTCTGGCCTGACGCCGGCGTCCTGAGGAGGCTGCGCGGCGTCCTGGCCCGGACCGGAGTCCTGCGGCGGCGGCGCCGCGTCGTGCGGTGGCGCGGTGTCGGGCAGCGCCGCGTCGTGAGCCACTCCGGAGTCCGGCGGCGGCTGCGCCGCGTCGTGCGGTGGCGCGGTGTCGGGAAGCGCCGCGTCGTGAGCCACTCCGGAGTCCGGCGGCGGCTGCGCCGCGTCGTGCGGTGGCGCGGTGTCGGGAAGCGACGCGTCGTGCGGTGGCGCGGTGTCGGGCAGCGACGCGTCGGTGCTTGGACCTGCATCGACACAGATATTGGGCCCGGGCACGCAGACGCCGCTCGCGTTGCAGCGATCGCCATCGGTACAGGGGTTGTTGTCGCTGCACACCGGGTTGCCGGCCTTTGGCTGCTGCTCGCACTGGTTGGTGTCGTCGTTGCAAACGCCGTCGTTGCACTGGTCGGCCTGGCCGCTGCAGTCGACCGCCGTGCCGGCAACGCAGGTGTAGTTCACGCACCGTTCAACGCCGTCGCAGTACTGGCCGTTGTCGCAATCGTCGTCCACGTTGCAGCGCACCGCGCTGCCAAAAACGAAGACCGCGCCGCTGCGCGTGACGGTAGCGCTGTAATGGATGCCGGGCGCACCGATGACCAGGTCGCTGTAGCCGTCGCCGTCGAAATCGCCGGCCCCCACCGAGGCGCCGAACATGTCTAGCTCCTGGTCGCACACCCCGGCGACGTTGCAGCGCATGCTCCAGTTGGGCGACGCTGGCAAGCCCGTGCTCGAGCCCAGAAAGAGCAGAGCTCGGCCGCGGATGGAGCTCAGAGAGAGGTCCGACGGCGCGCCCACGATCACGTCGCCGTAGCCGTCGTTGTTGACGTCCCCTGCCGACGCCACGGCCGCGCCGAGCCGGGCGTTGTCCTCGGCGATCCTGTAGATCCAGTCCCATCCGGTGCCGGGATGCGCTGCCGAGCCGTAGAACAGCAGCACTCGTCCCTCGCTGTCGTTGGGCACCGAGTAATCGGGCCACTCGGGCGCGCCGATGATCACGTCGGCGTAGCCATCGCGGTTGACGTCGCCCGCGCCCGCCACCGCGCTGCCGAGGCGCGCATACCCGGTCGGCGACTCGTAGACCCACGGTTCCTGATCAAACCCGAAGAGCACCGGTCCAAAGGGGCCGCTCTGACCGAAGTAGATATGGGCTCGACCGCAGTCATTGGGCTGCATCGTGCAGGCACCTGGCTCGCCGACGATGATGTCGTCATAGCCATCGCCGTCCACATCGCCGGCCGGCGCCACGGCGTGACCGAGCCGGCCGTCGGTCATAAAACCTTCGTCAAATCCAAAAACAGTACCGGTCTCGAGCCCGCTGCCCGAATAGCCGCGATAGACGCGGAACTGACCGGCGTTGGCAGAGCAACATGGAGTGTCCTGCTCCCAGGCGGGCATTCCGATGACTACGTCATCGCAACCTGCACCATCGATGTTTCCGGCCGACGCGACCGAATACCCGAATTCCAGGCCGGGGAATTCCTTGTACCAATTTCGCAGAGAGATCCCGCTCGCAGATCCGTGGAACACGTAGACCCGTCCGACATTGCCGGCGAGCAGACGGTTGCCCGGACCGCCGACGATGATGTCGTCGAAGCCGTCGCAGTCGACGTCGCCGGCCGACGCTACCGAAAATCCAAAATAGGCGTATTCGAGGCTCAACTCGGCGTTCCACGACGGCAGGGTGTTCAGCCCGCTGGCCGAGCCATGGTAGACGAAGACCTTGCCCTCGTTTGTCTCCATGAAAGTGAAATAGGGTGCACCGACGATGACGTCGTCGTAACCGTCGTTGTTCACATCACCGGCCGACGCCACCGAGAAGCCGAACTGCGCCGACGTGAGGTCGTATTTGATGATCAGCGGCGTGGTGCTGATGAGCGGATCGATGGTCACCGGGTAGCGCGCCGTTCCGTCGAGCACCCTGATGGCGAGCCGCTCGCCGCCGCCCTCCAGCCACGCCTCGAGCGGCGCGCCAGCGGCATCCCACGCCGCCAGGCCGCCGTAGCGCAGCGTCCAGCCCCGGTCGCCCAGCAGCCGTGCCGACTGCGCCCCGTCCTCGACCTCGACCCGCGCGCCGCGGATCGCCAGCTCGAGGGTGACCGGTGCGCCGTCGTCCGCCGCGCGTCCTGGCCGCTCGGGAGGTGCGAGCAGAGTGAATCCCTGCTCGAGCCCCTGTTCCCGGTTCTCCCACCACTCGAGCACCGCGCCGCGCTGCACGTGCAGCCGCCGCAGACACTGGCCGTCGACGTTGAGCGCGCCGTCGGCACGGCAGTCGCCAAGCCATTGCGCGGCCGCGGGTTCGCCGACGCCAGCGACGGCCCGGCCCAGCCCGTTGAACGCGACGCGCACCGCATCGCCGTCGGCGACGCCGAGCGGCCGCAGGGCGAGCTCGCCCTGGTCCCAGCGCGCGACCAGACGCTGACCGCGGTTGCTCGTCGCAAATCCGTTGTCCTGCTCCCGGATCTCGTACTCGCTCTGCATGATGCGCTGCTGCACGGTGGCCAGCCAGTCGGCCGGTGGCGCGAGCGCGGCCATCTGCGCGCGGTCTCCGACGTCGACAGCACCGGGAACCGTCGGTTCGGTGACTGCCTCGCGCTGGCCGCAGGCAGCGGCAAAAACCAACAGGCTACACGTTATGCAAAGACTGTTTTTCATCGGGGTACCCCTCCGTCCGCCGCCGATACTACTCCAACCGGGCGCGCGCGCGCACCTCGTCCACGAACCTCCGCGCCAGCTCGACCGTGTCGCCGCCCGCCGCCAGCCAGTCGGCCGAGGTCGCGGTCAGGTAGAGCTTCATCTGCGGCGTCAACCTGACCCGCCCTGGCTGCTCGGCGACCCAGCGCGCGATCCGCTGCGGATCGAGGCGGGCGCAGTCGCCGAGCGCGATGACGACGCGCGCCGGCTGGTCGCCCTCGCCCGGCGCCACCAGGTCGATGGCGCGCGCCCGGATCGATCTGAGCGCGACCTTGAGCGCCATCACCTCGCCCAGCGTCCGCACCTCGGCCGGCGCCTTGCCGTAGCGATCCTCGAGCGCGCCCACCACCTCGCAGACGTCCTCGGTCGAGGCGGCGGTGGCCATCTTCTGGTAAAAAGCCAGCCGCTCGTGGACGTCGACGACGTAGCTGTCCGGGATAAAAGCGGCCACGTGCACGTTGAGCTCGGGCTCCGGCGCCACTTCGACCGCACGCCCCTGCAGCTCGCCGACCGCCTGCGCCAGCAGCTCCGCGTACATCTCGTAGCCGACCGCCGCGACGTGGCCATGCTGCGCCTTGCCCAGCAGGTCGCCGGCGCCCCGGATCTCCAGATCGCGCTGCGCGATCTTGAAGCCGGCCCCCAGCTCGGCAAAGCGCTGCAGCACCTCGAGCCGCTTGTGGGCCTGGGGCGTCATGTGGCGCGACTGCGGCGGCACCAGCAGGTAGGCGTGAGCGCGCTCGAAGCTGCGGCCGACCCGACCGCGGAGCTGGTAGAGCTGGGCCAGCCCGAACATGTCGGCGCGGTTGATGACGATGGTGTTGGCGCGCGGGATGTCGATCCCGCTCTCGATGATCGCCGTCGTCACCAACACGTTGGTGTCGCCGCGCATGAACTCGAGCATCACCTTCTCGAGCGCCTGCTCGGGGAGCTGGCCGTGGGCGACGCCGACCCGCGCCGCCGGAACCAGCCGGCGCACGAAGTCGGCCAGCCCGGCGATCGAGCGCACCCGGTTGTGCACAAAGTAGACCTGTCCGCCGCGCCCCAGCTCGCGCTCGATCGCCTCGCGCACCACCTGCTCGTCGAAACGGGTGACAACGGTCCGGATGGCATGCCGGTCGGCGGGCGGGGTGTCGATCACCGACAGATCGCGGATACCGAAAAAGCCCATCTGCAGGGTGCGCGGGATCGGGGTCGCCGACAGCGATAGCACGTCCACGCTGGCGCGCAGCGCCTTGATCCGCTCTTTGTCCTTGACGCCGAAGCGGTGCTCCTCGTCGACCACCAGCAGACCCAGGTTCTTGAAATTGACGTCGTGGGACAGCAGCCGGTGGGTCCCGATCAAGACGTCGACCTCGCCCCGGCGCAACCGCTCGAGCGTCCGCGCCACCTCGCCGCCCGAGCGCAGCCGCGAGATCACGTCGACGCGGACCGGAAATCCCTCGAAGCGCTGGCAAAAGGTCAAGAAATGCTGCTGCGCCAACACCGTGGTCGGCGCCAGCACCGCCACCTGTCGCCCGCCCAGCGCCGTCAGCACGGTGGCCCGCATCGCCACCTCGGTCTTGCCGTAACCCACATCGCCGCACACCAGCCGGTCCATCGGCCGCGGCCGCTGCAGGTCCGCCAGCACCTGCTCGATGGCGCGCGCCTGGTCCGGTGTCTCCTCGAAGGCGAACCGGCTCTCGAACTCCCGGAACAGCGCATCCGGCGGATCGCAGGCCTGGCCGGGAGCCACCTCGCGGCGCGCGTAGAGCGCCAGCAGCTCCTGCGCCATGGCCAGGATCGCATCTTTGACCCGCCGCTTGGTCCTGGCCCAGGTCTGGCCGCCCAGCTTGTCCAGGCGCGGCCGGTGGTCCTCACTGCCGGCGTAGCGCTGCACCAGGTTGATACGGGTGACCGGCAGATAGAGCTTGTCATCGTCGCGATAGGTTATCAGCAGGTAGTCGCCGTCGACGCCGCGCACGCCGAGCCGCGTCAGGCCGCGGTAGATGCCGATGCCAAAGTCGACGTGCACCACCACGTCGCCCTCGTTGAGATCGGCGAGGGTGGTGCGAAAAGGCGCCCGCGTGTCGCTGCTGCGGCGTGCGGCGCGGCGGCCGAAGATGTCCTCCTCGGTGAACACCGCCAGGCGCGCCTCCGGCAGGACCGCACCTGCCGCCGGCAGCGTCGACGTCTCCACCAGGTGGGCGTGCACGGCTGGCTGATAGAGAGCCGCGCCGGATCCATCTGCCAGCAGATCCGGAACCGCCTCGAGCGCGCGCACGCCGAGCTGGTGGTCGACGAGCAGGGAGCGCATACGCTTGACCCCGGCCGAACCGCGAACCGCGACCACCGTCGCGACGCCGTCGCGCCGCAGCATCTCGAGCCGCGACCGGACCGGCCGGAACAGATCGCCTGGCTCCTCGCCGCTGCCGGCTCGCCTCGCGATCTGCTCGATCTCGCGCGTCAGGTCGGATGCCGGCGCGCTGCGCAGATCGACCACCTGGCAGCCCTCGGCGTCGATCGCCAGCGCCGCGATACGCACGGTCGCCCGGCGCTCGAGCTCGGCCAGCACGGTGTCGGCTGGCACGGCGTGAAGCTCGGGGGCAAAGCACAGGCGCTGGCGCGCGCGTGCGTCGGTGTATCCGGCGGCCAGATCCTGCCACGATCGCTCGGCCGAGGCGCGCACCGCCTCCGCGTCGACCAGCGCGATCGCCGGCGCCGTCCCCAGGCTCTGGCACAGCAGCTCCCACAGCGACGGCCGCAGCTCGGCCGAAAACGCCGGCGCCAGCGCCTCGATGCCAAAAAACGGGATCCCGTTGTCTATGTCCTCGAGCATGGCGCGCAGCTTGCGCGTCGGGAAGTCGACCTCGTCGGCCGCCGCCAGCAGCCGCTCGCGGGCCAGCGCCACGGTCGCTGGATCGAGCAAAAACTCGCGCACCGGACCAAATGCGAAGCCGTCGAGGCGCTGCCCGGTGCGCTGCGTCGCCGGGTCGAACGCCTTGACGGTCTCGATCGCGTCGCCGAACAGATCGATCCGAATCGGGCAGGCGTCGCCCGGGACAAAGACGTCGACCAGGCTGCCGCGCACGGCGAAGGTGGCGGGATCCTCGACCAGCGGCACGCGCTGGTAGCCGCAGCGCAGCAGCGCCCCGATCAGCGAGTCGCGACCCACCTCGTCGCCGGGAGCCAGGAGCCGCGCCGCCCCGGTCAACCGCTCGAGCTCGAGTGAACGTCGCAACAGGCCCGATCCCGACGCCACGATCGCGTCGGGCTGCTCGCCGCAGGCCAGCGCCAGCAGCGTCGCCAGTCGCTCGCCCACCATCTCGAGCGGCGGCGAGGTCGCGCTGTAGGGGGACTGCTCTTCGACCGGCAGCAGCCGCAGCAGCGCCCGCGGCCCGAGTAGAAATCGCAGGTCGCGCATCAGCGCGTCGGCGCTCTCAAAGTCCGGGACCACCGCCAGGAGCGGCCGCGATCGACGCGCGGCCCGGGCGACAACGAAGGAGCGCGCCAACCCGTACGCGCCGGTAAAACAGATCCCGGTGGAGCGATCGGGCTTTTCGGATCCCGGGGTCAAAACGAAGGCTACTGGCAAACCCCGCCGGTGCAGGTCAGGGTCGAGATGCAGCCCGTGAGGTTGTCGGTGTTGTTGGGGAAGGTCGGCGAGCAGGGCATGCCCTGGGTCGCCAGGCAGTCATACCCGTAGGTGGCATTGAACTGGGCACACACAAAAGGCCCACCCGACTCCGTCTTGCAGTTGGCGCAGGCGAGCTTGTCGTTGGCGTCGCAATACAGCAACAGATCGCCGTCGCACTGGCTGGTCGCGGGCACGGTGCAGGGGCCGCCTGTCGCCGGGCACTGCTGTTCCTGCTCGCCGGCGTCCTCGCTCTCCTCCCCAGGTCCGCAGCTCACCGCCCACAGCCCACATGCCGCCGCCATCGCCAATAACGCCAAGAGTTTTTTCATGGTCTCTCCTCCGCGGTTTTATCGCATTGCTCGCACAGCGCGATCGAGCCCGTTCTCATCGCCGCCGGGCCTGACGACGCGGTCAGTTCCCGTCGACCACCTCGCTGTCGGCGGCCGGCGCGTCGCCGGCGCCGGCATCGACGACCGCCGAGTCGCTCGTCTGGTCGGCCGCTGCCGTGTCGGGCCATTGGCTGTCGAAGGCAGCCTGGTCCGCAACCGCGGTATCCGCGACAGCCGCATCGGGAACCCACCCGTCGTCGACCGCCGCGTCTGGCAGCGCCGCGTCTGGCAGCGCCGCGTCCGGTTGCGCCGCGTCCGGTTGCGCCGCATCGCTGAGCAGCGCATCACCGGTGGCGGCGTCGAGCAGGGCGACATCTGCGGGCGCGGCGTCGGGGACTCCGCCATCCACGACCACGCAGACGGTCGACTGAGGATCGCAGTGCAGCGGCGGGGCGGCGCTCGGGTTGCAGGGCGGGTTGCCATTGCAGCAGTCGACCTGGCAGGTGTCTGCCGGATTGCAGGTGCGATAGTTCGGCTCGCACGGCTGACCGGCGCTGGCCAGGCACTCGAAGTACTCGGCCGAGCTGGGATCCCAGTCGCCGCAGATGTAAGGTCCGCCGGCCAG
The DNA here is from genome assembly GCA_016934455.1 of Deltaproteobacteria bacterium. Lineage (GTDB taxonomy): Bacteria > Myxococcota > JACRCW01 > JAFGSX01 > JAFGSX01 > JAFGSX01. Next base: position 2,998 of record JAFGSX010000261.1, on the reverse strand, counting down.
CGTGGCGCAGTCGCGCTCGACGATGCAGTCGCCCTCGCAGTAGCGCAGCGTGCTGCCCTCGCACTCGCCGCGCACGGTGACACCCTCGGCAGCGCACGGATTGGCGCAACCGGCATCCGGGCTCACGTCGACGGAGGATCCATCGGGCACGCCGCCGTCGTGCACCGCGCCATCGCTGCCTCCATCCGTCTCGCCAGCAGGCGGGCAGCCCGCGGCAAGCGAAGCGCCCACCAACACCGCAACCAGCACCCGCAGCATGCGCCCTCCTCGCCGACAGCGACCTCGCCGGTGCGCCATGACGTCGACGCGAGGACAGGTTAGACTATTCTCGCCGGGTTGTACACGATTTCACCTCCGCGCTATAGTGCCTTCCCCGCGCGCCTGGGTGCGCCTTCGGTGGTGGAACCATGCCAGAGCTGTTTTCGATCCGCCGCGCCGGCAGCGAGGGACCAGCGGTCCCCGGTCGCTCGCTCCAGCCCCTGCCGCTACAACTCGGTGCCGTCGGCGCCCGCGACCTCGCGAGCTGGTGCGGGGACTTCAATGTCAGCGGATATGGCTACGGTCATCTCAAGATTCTGCGCCGGCCGCCACCGCCGGGCAGCTTTGGCCTGCGCGGCGACACGGTGCACGTGATCTTGGTCTGCGACGGTTTTCATCGCGCGGTGCTCAGCGACCCGGAGCTGCGGATTTTTTTTGTAGCCGGCCCCCAGGGGCTGTCGGAGATGAAGTCGGCCGATGTCCGTGGAGACGTGCTGGCGCACGCCGAGATGGATCTGATCACCCGCCCGGGCTACACCTGGAAGCACGCCTCCGTGGCCGGCCGCGCGCCCGAATTGCAGATCGCTGCGGCTCATCTGCTGGCGCGAGAGCTGTCCGATGTCGCTCGCGGCACCGGTGGTATGGAGGCGTACTTCATCATCCTCTCCGACCGCGGCACCGATTACATCAATCTCGACGGCGCGCCGGGCAACAACTTCACGATCGGCGCGCAGTATTTCGCCTAGCTATTGCGCCCTGACCGCCAGCGAGATGACCTAGATCCGGTTTGCTCGGAACGCATCTCGCATCAAAACGTGTAACCGAACTGGGCGTGCACCTCAAACGCCGGCAGGTGCAGCGGATCGACGGCCCAGTCGAGGGTGATGGGGCCGACCGGAGTCACGTAGCGGAGACCGGTGCCGACGCCGCAGCCGATCTCGCGCCCGGCCAGCGCATTCACCAGCGACAGCACCGGATCGGCGGTGTCGACCGGCAGGTCCGAGACATGGGCGCCGTCGGCAAACAGCGCCCACTGCAGATCGCCGATCCACAGGCTGCGCACCACGGTCGTGCGCAGCTCGAGGTTGACGACCGTTCCGAGCAATCCTGGGTTGATGACCTCCTCGGTCTCGCCATCCGCATTCACGACCACGCCGCGGACGCCGATCGACGGATACCTGTGGCCGCGCACGCTGCGCTCGCCGCCGGCCAGGATGAGATCGCGCTCCGGGATATAGCGCTTGGCGGCGATCCCGAGGTCGGTGTCGAGCAAGATACCGTAAGCACCGCGCAGGCTGGCGGCGATGGTGACCCGGTCGATGCTGCGGTAAACCTGCACGCTCCCCGACGGTACGATAAAATTGCTCTCGCCTCCGAGGTAGCGCGCGCCGTGCTTGGCACCCAGCGAGATCTGCAGGCCGTGGCGTGGGTCGAAGGGGTTGTCTATCTCGCGGTAGTTGACGAAGGCTGCCACCGAACCGGTGCGCACCGGCCGATCGAAGTCGAACAGATCGCTGCCGGTGACGCGCGCGATGTACTTGTAGTAATCGAGCGCAAATTCGTAGCGGCCGCTGACCGCGATAGCTTCGCTGACCGCGACGTCGAGCACGAGCTTGCTCAGCAGCGCCTGGGTCCGCTTGACGTCGGCATCGAGCCGCAGGTTGTCGAGAAATGGTCGCGCGCTGGTCGGGCGCTCGGCCAGATCGTAGCTCGCCGCCAGCGACAGGGTGAGCGGCGCGCCCCAGATCCGCGGCCAGCCGAGGCTGCCGCGCAGGTAGGTGCGGCGACCGATGAACAGGCCAAAACGCCCGTCGACTCGGGCGTCGACCATCAACCCGAACAGGTTTCTCTCGCGCAGCTCGCTCTCGAATCCCAGCAGCTCCGAGGTCGAGAAGTTGAGCGAGCTGTCGAGCGTCAGGCTGTTGCGTTCTTCGACGTTGACTCGCACCCCGAGCCTCTCCTCCTGCTGCTCGACGCCGAGGTAGTCCCGGTTGACTCGCGAAAACAGGCCCGTCCTCCTCAGCCGGCGCACGCCCTCGTCGACGGCGCGCGGCTCGAGGGGAGTGTCGAGCCGCAGCGCCAGCTCGCGCTCGATCACGGCGCGGTTGGTGCGCACCAGACCATCGACGATCACCGCGCCGAGCCGCGCGTGCTGCCCCTCGTTCACCACCACGCGCAGCACGGGCCGCCCGCCGTCATCGAAATCGGACTGGATCTGGGCATCGGCGTACGGAAAACCGCGCTCGGCGTACAGGCTGAGCACGCGCCCGCGCTCGACGTCGAGCGCCTCGATCGTGAAGGGCCCGCCCACCCGCTGCACCATCACGCCGCGGATCTCGTCGCAGGAAAGCGCGCTGTTGCCGCTGCACAGGATGTCCTTGAGCTGAAACTGCTGACCGGTGGTGACCTCGAATCGCAGAACCAGCTCGCCCCGATCCCGCCGCGCCAACCGCGCGCTCACCTCGGCCTCGGGATAGCCGCGGGCCACCACCGCCCGCTCGATCGCCAGCCGGTCGTTCTCGATTTCGATCTCGACCGCACGGCCGACCGTGTCGAGATCGAGCCAGAACTGCAGGGGACGCGGCAGCCACCCAATCAACTGCACGCCCAGACCATCGAGCCCTTGCGGTTGCCGCGGCTGGCTTGCCAGATCCAGGCTCGCCAGGACGCTGCGCTCGACCTCGGGAGGCAGCCCGCGCACCTCGACCGCCGCGATCTCGCCCATCTCCTTGCGCCGTAT
>JAFGSX010000260.1 GCA_016934455.1 Deltaproteobacteria bacterium | reverse complement strand
GTCTTTTTATCTTCGCAGGCTCAGAAAAAAGCCTTCCGCCGGCCCCCTGCCGAACGGGATCGACTGAAGTGAGCTGAGGGTCTAGATCCACAATTCGTCGGCCTGCCCCCGGCGGTCGACGACGACCAGCGCGACCCGGTTCGTGCGCTCGACGCGCGACGCCAGCTCGCGGCCGCCGACGAAGGCGGCGGTGGACCAGGCGTCGGCCTCGAGCGCGCTGGCCGCCGTGGCGCAGGCGCAGAGCAGCCGATCGGTGGCCGCGCCGCGCCGCGGATCGACCAGGTGGGCAAAACCGGGATCGGCGCGCTGCTCCGCCTGCAGGTAGTTGCCCGAGGTGGCAAGGGCCTGGTCGCGCAACCAGAGGGCGTCGAGCCCGGCGCGCCGCGCCGGCTCCGGCAACTCGACGCGCCAGCCGCGATCGCTGTCGGGCGCACAGCCGCCGGCGTAGACCTCGCCCCCGGCGTTGATCAGGAAGCTGGTGACGCCGGCCCCGCGCACGGCCGCGGCCGCAGCGTCGATGGCGTGGCCCTTGGCGATGCCGCCCAGATCGAGGGCGGTGAGCGGGTGGCCGAGCCGAACGCCGAGAGTCGCCCGATCGAGCCGCAGGTGCTGCGGTCCCACGGCCTCGCTCAGGAGCGCGAGCTGGCGCTCGCCGGCCCGTCCCGGCGCGAGCGGGTGCCGACCGCCGATGGCGTCGACCAGGTTGCCCACGGTCACGTCGAACAGGCCGGCGGTGCGCCGGTTGAGCGCCGCGCTGCGCTCGAGCAGCGAGAACAGCGGCGCGGGCACCGGCACCGACTCCACAGCGGCCAGCTCGTTGACGCACGACAGCGGGCTCGGCTCGAAGCGCGTCATCATCTGGTGCACGCCGAAGATCTCGGCCAGCGCGCGCCGGGCCGCGCTGCGCGCGGCGCCGGGATCGGCGGCGTCGATCAGCAGCACGACGTCGGTGCCGCATGCGTGCGCCCTTTTGGCCAGCAGCGGGGGCGGACGCCGAACGCAGCGCCACAGCCCGAGCGAGGCCGCGGCTCCGGCGGCGGTGGCGGCGGCGGCGGCGGCGGCGCCCAGCAAAAAGCGGCGGCGGGTGAGCGGCGTCGTCATGCGATCACCTGCCGGATGGTCTGCTGGCTGTCGAGCATGTACTGCAGCACGATGTAGGTGGTGAAGGCCGCGCCGCGCACCACGTCGTCCTGGTACTCGATCTGGGTCGGCGCGGTCGAGGTGGCGCTGGTGACCAGGTCGTCGATGCTGGTGACCGCGATCAGATCGGCCGGCGGGTGGAGCAGGATCTCGCGCAGGCGCGCCCGGTCGGCGTCGTCGAACGTCAGGTACTCGCCCTGCCAGTACTTCTTCCAGTCGTGGCTGTCCGAGGCCGGGTGAAAGACAGCGACGAACTCGACCGCGCCGTCGAAGACCAGCACGAAGCGGATCGCCTGGCAGGCGCCCGAGGTGCACTCGATGGGCGTGAACACGTCGCGACCGTAGCCGAGCAGGACGCCGGTCGCATCGAGGATCTCGAAAAAGCTGTCATTCTCCAGCGCCACGTCGTCGCTCGACAGCAGCGACTCCGGTATGGCGCGCGTCGTCTTCTGGGTGGCGGTCGGCAGCGCCGCCGCCAGCCCGGCCGACTCGTCGGCGGAGAGGGGCTCGTACTGCGGCCCGCCGGCGTCGACCGCCGGCTGCGCCGCATCGCTTCCGGTGTCGGGCGGCGTCGGACAGGCCGCCAGGAAGAGCGCGCTGATGACGACGGAAACGGATCGCATGGCGTCGGTCCCCGGGGGTGCTGCGCTCAGTTGACGGTCAGCGTGTAGCTGGGCACGGTGGTGCGCACGTAGAGCGAGAAGTAGCTGACCACGACCCACACCGTCTGGTCGACGGTCGGCGCCCAGGTCAGGCGCGCGTTGCTGTTGCCATTGGCGGTGTCGATGTCGTCGTTGTAGTCGATGACCGTGTGGGCGACCGGATCGTAGAGCAGCAGATAGGGATCTAGGTAGTCGCTGCTGTCGCTGAGCTCGAAGGTGTGGCTGACGCTGGCGCTGGCCGCAAACGGAAAGACCCGCAGATCGCGCGTGTCCAGGGGGCCGGTGCGGGGCTGGCCGACGACCAGCGGGCTCTCGTTGGCGGCCAGCTCGAAGGAGCTGATCGCGAGCTGGTAGGTGTGGTCCGCGCCGCCCTCGCAGCACTGCTGGTCCGCCGTCGGCGAGCCGATGTTCCCGTAGTACCAGCCCGAGGCCACGCGCCCGTCGAACACCGAGAGCAGATAGTGGCCGGTGGTGTCGATGACCCACTGCCGGCCTGCCTGCTGCGCATCGAGCAGGCCCGGCCCCCACTGGTACCAGCCCGAGCCGCCCGCCCGCATCAGGATGAAGATGGGATAGGTGTGCGACTCCGTCGACCGCGACATCAGCACGTCGATGACCGCGCCCGCCTGCAGCGTGCCCAGATCGATCACGTCCTCGTCGATGAGGATGTCGTTCTGGATCGCCGGCGGGCAGAGCACGCCCGACAGATCGAAAGGCAGCGGGCTGCCGTCGATCGCGTGGTCGAAGTCGTTGGGCTCCTGGTCGCCCGAGCCGGGCACGCAGTCGAAGTCGATCGTCCGCACCCCGTCGCTGTCGTGGCTGGGGTGAGCGGCCAGATCGTCGAGCGCGACGCGTATGAGCTTGGGGCTGATGCCGCCGACGAGGCGGCCGTAGAGCCGCATGTCGCGCAGGTCGACGAAGAGGTGGAACGGCAGGGCGCCCTGGTTGTCGCCGCTCGGCCAGTACGCCATGGACGGGCGGCCGCTGACGACCGGAAACTGCCAGCCGTAGCGCTCGCCGTAGCTCGCCGCGAACTGGGGCGTGGCGGCGCGGCCGCTGTTGTCCTCGGCGACCACGCCCACGATCAGGATGCCCTGGTCGCGCAGCGCCTCGTACAGCGCCGGCAGCCTGGGCGCCTCGTCGCTGCAGACCGGGCACCAGCCGCCGGAGACGAACATCATCAGGCCGCGCAGGGGACCGCCGTGCGCCTCGTTGCGCACGTAAAGGTCGTGCAGGTCGAGCATGTCGTCGCCGCCCGCCAGCTCGGTCGCGGCCTCGTTGGCGGCGGCGAAGTTGAGATCGGCCACCACGCTGCTGGGCGCGGTGCCGAAGGCGGCGCACGGATACCACCAGCACGGGTCGGCGATACAGCCGCTGGTGTCGAGGAGGCAATCGGCGCCGCAGGCCATGTCGCCGGCGTCGAAGCCGGCCTCGTAGCAGGTCCACTGGTCGAGCTCGGCGCCGTCGCACTGCTCGCCCGGGTCGAGCTTGCCGTTGCCGCAGTTGTTGACCGGCGGCTCCTCGCGGCGGCCGGGACAGGCCACCAGCGCGGCGGTGAGGCCCGCGGTCAGCGCCAGAGAGAGACAGGTGCGGTTGCTCATGGGGATGCATTCTCGCTTCCGGCGGCCGCCGGGTCGGAACTTGCCGAATCAAGAATAGCGATCGCGGCCGGCGTCGCGCAACCTCCGCGCACCGCCGCACAGCACTTTTATTCCCGGCCGCGATCGGTGTAGCGTGGGACAGCGAGGTGAGGATCATGAGCCAAGGCACGATCGCTGGCCGCGAGGGCCGCGACCAGCAGTTCGATCCCAGCCAGACCGAGGTGATCGAGGCGACACGGCCGGTTCGCATGCCGCGCACGCTGGGCGATCTGGTGCCCAAGGCGCTGGGCGCGCTCGAGAGCCGCGCCACCGGGCTCGACAAGCCGATCGCGCTGCCCTGGGCCAACGTCGGCAAGCGGCTCGGCGGCGGCTGGTGGCCCGGCGTCTACGTGCTGGTCGGCAATTCGGGCACCGGTCGCACCCAGTGGGCGCTGCAGGCGGCGCTCTACGCGGCCAAGGACAACAAGCCAGTGGTCTACGTCGGGCTCGACCTGGGCGAGGTCGAGCTGACCGCGCGCGTGCTCGGGCTGGCCGGCAAGCGGCCCTGGGGCGCGCTCTACGTCGGCAAGGCCGAGGAGCAGGAGTGGGTGGTCAAGAGCAGCGCCAAGGCGGCGCAGGAGCTGACCAGCCTGCCCTTCCATTTTGCCACCGGCGCGGCGCGCGGCTTCAACTATCGCGAGCTGGAGCCGCTGAGCCGCGCCGTCCGCGAGCTGCACAAGTCCGAGCGCATGCTGGTGGTGGTCGACTCGGTGCAGCAGATCGCGGGCGAGGTGCGCGAGGACATGCGCGATCGGGTCGCCAACCTGGCCCTGTCCGCGCGCGCGGTGGCCCGCGATCTGGGCGCGACCGTGCTGCTGATCAGCGATTCGGGGCGCGCCTCATACGAGCTGCTGGACGGCGTGCGCGGTCCGGGCCGGCCGGGCGAGGCGCCCGCCTCCAACTTCGTCGGTCTGGGCAAGGAGACCTCGGACCTCGAGCAGGCGAGCGACGGCGTGCTGGTGCTGCTGCGCGAGATGCAGGGTTCGCTGCGGTTGCATCTGGCTCTGGCCAAGCTGCGCGCCATGGCGCCGTCGTGGGCCGAGCTGTGGTTCGACGGTTGCCGTTTCGAGGAGGAAAAACCGTCGGCCACCGCCAAGGGATAGCGGTTTTTCAGACCCGGAGCAGCGTGTAGATCTCCTGCGCCTCGGGCAGGGTGAAGCCGCTCTCGAGCAGCACCGAGCAGACGCCGTCGAAGGCCAGCCGGTAGCGGGCATCGATCTGCGCGAGCTGCTCGAGCAGCGTTGCGTTGTCCCGGACCCGATGGAGCAAGTCGATCCAATTGAGCTGCCGGTTTTGCATCGCGACCCCTTCTGCTGGTGGGTGGTTCGACCTCATTATCGGGAAAGGTCCCACCCGAGTTGTGGATCTGCAGAGTGTCCGGGATCACTCTGCAACATGTTGTTTTTACGCAGCCAATCCCATAGGATGCCGAAGTGCTCGCAGCGGCGAGCGCCGCTGGCAAAAAGGCCAAAGGGTGCGCTGGCGGCAGATGGCTCGGCAAGTCGTGCAATGGTTAACCAAGCCCGCGATCGGGCAGCGGAGAACAGGGATGAGGACGCTACTCGCGCTGTGCGCGCTGGCGCTGGTGATCGGCGCCTGCTCGGACAAGGAAGCCGAGAAGGCCTGCTTCGAGGGCATCAAGCGCTACCAGAACGCCCTCAGCAGCGATGATTTTCGCAAGACCGGCTTCAGCGATCCGGTGTTCGACGAGCTGCTGGCTCTGGCCAAGCAGTACCAGGCCTCGAGCGCGATGCAGTGCCAGGCGCTGCAGAAATTCGCGGACGCGATCAAGGAGGGCCGCTCCAAGATGGTGCCGCCTCCGGCACCTGCTGCGCCGGAAGAGCCTGTGCCGGCGGAGTCCGCGCCGGCCGAGCCCGCGCCGGCCGCGTCAGCGCCCGCCCCGGCGCCGCCTGCCAAGTAGCAGCAGCGCGCCCGGCGCCGCCGCGGTGGGACGGCTATAGCGTGAAGCCACCCTGTTTGTATTTCTCGAGCGTCAACTTCTCGTAGCGGTACGTTGCCGTCGGGCGCGATACCGCGGGCCATGGCCTCGAGCAGCCACCAGTTCATGCCCCAGTTGAAGGCAAAGGCGAGGAACAGCGTGCCGCCGAGCAGGTTGTTGTTGACCAGGTTCATGATGCCGGCGAAGAGCTGGCAGCCGCCTCCGAACAGCAGACAGAACATGGCGGCGCCCTCTTTTTTGCTTCTGCAAAATAATGCGATCGGTTGTCTGCCACAGATGTCGAGGTATTGAAGAAATATCGTTGCGTCTGCAAATTTTTTACGCAACAGCAAAAGGGAGTAACGGCCGAGGCGGGAGTCGGGGGCGTTCAGGCGGCAGCGCGTGGCCTGGTTTCATCGTCGGGCGGCGAGGACCGGAGCGGCAGCGCGGCGCGCGCCGTTGGCCTGCAGCGCGCGCCGTCCGCGAGCAGGGTCGCCGGTGGCTCTCGCAGTTGCAGCAAAAATTTGCCGGTGCGGACCCGGTCCCACAGCCGGCGCAGCAGCGCCGGCCAGCGCTCGGAGGGCGCCGCCGCGGCGAAGAAATCGCAGTGGTGCGAGACGTAGCGAGCGAAGCGCCGGCACAGCGGCGCCTGGCTGCACTCGGCGAAGGCGTCGGCGCTGGCCCGCAGAGCCTCGTGCAGCGCGAACCAGGTCGCGTTGTCGGCGACGTCGAGCGGGATGTCGGCCGCCGAGAAATCGCTGACCGGTGTCGTCCGCAGCAGCTCCCAGCCGACCGCGGGCCCGGCGCTGGCCAGGCGCAGCCGCTGCAGCGCGCACAGGCGCTGCCGCCGATGACGGTCTCGGTCAGGCCCGGCCGGCAGCCGGTGTTGCGCCCAGAGCCCGGTGGCGATGTCGAGCAGGGCAGCCAGGGGCTCGCCGGCCAGGGCCGCGGCGCGCAGCGGCCCGCCGATCTCCGGGGGCGCGGCCAGCGCCAGCGTCAGCAGCCCGGGCGCGCACTCGGCCAGCAGCGCCAGCCGGCCGCTGCCATCGTCGACCAGCGCGGCGTAGACCGCCAGCGAATCGAGGCGGCAGAAGCTCCGGGCGAGCTGCCAGCAGCGGCGGTCGAGCCGCGACCGGAGGTGGGCGGCTGTGCGCTCGAGCGCCCGGTCGAGCGCGGCGTGCGCGTCGTCGGCGCCTGGACCCATGGCGACCCGGGCGATGCGCCGCACCAGGCGCAGCGCGAACTCGAGCCACGAGCCGCGCCGGGGGTCGAACCGCAGCAGCAACCAGCGCAGGCGCGGGCTGGCGTCGATCGCGACCGGCGCCGTCAACCGCAGCCGCAGCGCGACCGGGTCAGCCGCGGCCGGCGCCGCCGCTGCGTGCGGCACGAACGCGAGCTCGGCGCCGCGGCCGGTCAAGCGGATGTCGAGCCGCGCCGGCCGTCCCGGCAGCTCGACCACGAGGCGCTCCTCGTCCCACAGCAGCGGCAATTCGATCTGTGTCGTCATGCCGCCAGCGTCGCCCGGCCATGCGACGTTTTGTGTCGCATGCGATCGCAGCGGCGAGCGAACGGTGCAGCGGCGTTCAGCCGGGCGCGGCGTAGCTGCGCGCCATGCCGCGCGCGAGCCCGGCGAAGGTGGCGCGCAGCGCGGCCGGCGCCAGCACCTCGGCCTGATCGCCGAAGCTGAGCAGCCACCAGCGCAACTGCCAGTCGTTGCGTACCGTGGCCTCGACCACGATGTGCTCGGCGTCGGGCGCGCTGATCTTCTGGTCGCGGCTGAGCGGCGTCTCGTAGAGCTGCTCCGCGGCGTCGCGCCTGAAGCGCGCCCGGAGCCGGATCGGGTCGCCGATCGCGCCGTAGGCAAAGCCGCCCGCCGCGATGTAGCGCTCGAGGTCGACCCCGCGCGGCAGCTCGCGCGCCTGGTCGAGCACGCGCGCCCGCTGCATGCGGTGCAGCAGCATCTGGATCGGCTCGTCGTGGTCCGCGGTGCAGCAGACCAGCACCATCTGCTCGCCGCGCAGCACCAGCCCGACCGGGTCGACCAGGTACTCCCTGGCCTGCCTGGCGCCGCGCTTGCGGTACATGATCCGGCACTTCCTGTCGTCGAGCAGCGCGCTGTAGACAGCCTCGACCACACCGCGGTCGACCTCGGCCGGCACCAGCGGCATCCAGCTCCCGAGCACCGCGATCTTCTTGGCCCACGCCGACAGCTTGCGGTTGCTGCCCTGGGCCAGGATCTGGTCGGCCTTGTCGAAGTGCGGCTTGAGCAGGCGCAGCGTCGAGCGCGGCGCAAGCTGCTCCAGGTAGCCGCGCACCAGCTTGAAGGTGAGCGCGGTGTGGGGGTCCATGCACGGGATGTCGATCACCTGCGCGCCGGCGGCCCACGACCAGCCGGCCGGCTTGTTGTCGTCGCGCAGCAGCGGAAAGTGGTGGTCGGCCAGCTCCTCCAGGTTGCGCTCGACCATGCGCCGGTTGCCGATCTCGAAGCCGCGCTCGCGCAGCTCCTCGATCAGGTCGCGCACCGACTTCTTGCGCGGGTGGCGCGGGATCAGGCTGAGCATGGTGATGATGCGGTGGATGTGGTCGCTCATGGCGCGCATGCTACCATACGGTCATGCCGCACCGCCTCATGCTGAGCTACGCCGCGGCCGCCGACCTGGCAGCGCACCTGAAACAGGCGCGCTTTCAGGACTCGCTGCTGCTGACCGCGCCCGGCGCGCCGGCCGGTCTGGCCCAGTTTGTCGGGATCGAGCTGATCGTGGCGCTGCCCGGACAGCAGGTCGCCCTCGCCGCCGAAGTGCTGCAGTTGATGCCGGGCGACAGCCTGGTGCTGCGGCTGCCCGATGCTGCGGCGCTCGATGCGCTGCTGTCGCGCTCCGGCTTAACCGGTGCCGCGACGGCGGCGCCGAGCGTCACCTGGCAGGCCGCGACGGTTCCGGCGCCCGTGACGACCGATCCGGCGCCGACGGCGGTCGACCCGGTCGCCGTCGCCACTGCTCCGGCGCCGATCGAGCCCTCGCCCCGGCCACAGGTCGGCGCGGCAACGCCAGCGACGGAGGAATCGCGCGAGCACCGGGGGCCGGTCATCCCAGCGGGCATGGGGCCGATGTCGTGGCCGATCGAGAAGCTGCAGAGCGACTGGGAAAAGCTGTCGATCGCAGACAAGGTCAACGTGGCCAAGCACGGCGGCCTGGCCGCGCGCCGCATGATCCTCAAGATGCAGGACCGCCAGCTTCATCAGTACGTGCTGGCCAACCCGGCGCTGACCGCCGACGAGGTGGCGGCCATGGCGGGTATGGCCGGGCTGGCGCCCGAGCTGCTCAAGCAGATCGCCAACAAGCCCGAGTGGACGCGCCACGCCGCGGTGGTGCGCAACCTGATCTGCCACCCCAAGCTGCCGCAGGACCTGGTGGCGCGTATGGTCGGACTGCTGCCGGACCTCGAGCTGCGCCGGCTGGCCAAGACCGGCCGGGTGCGCGAATCGGTCAAGCGGCTGATCATCAGGAAGGTGGAGCAGTAGCGGCGCGGCGGTGACGCCGGCGACCGAAGTCTATATGTGGACGGTCACGAAAAAGCAGACGCTCATGTTTTTCGCCTCACCGGGCCTGCTCGCCGTCGGTGGGCGTGCGGACGACGGTCGCGGATCGCCGGGTGGTTGTCCTCCTCCATCGGTGATAGATTTGTGAGTGCCTTTTTCCTGGAGCGGGGCATGCCAGGTCAAGCCCGTGGGTTGCTGCGCGCGGCGAGATTGCTCGCGGTGGCTGGCGGTCTGGCCGCAGCGTCCGGCTGCTGGCCGGTTGCGAGCGCGACTTCCTGCACGAGCGACCGGGATTGCCCTTCCGGGTACGAGTGCGATCCGATCCGGCACTATTGCCTCTGCCAGACCTGCACGCCAACCTCGCCCGGCGTCTCCAATGTGCCGTCCGATCTCCTGTGCGCGAGCAGCGCCGAGCTGGTGGTCGCGAACGACGTCGTCGTCAACACGGACCTGGCCACCATCGGCGGTGTGGCGGTCGCAGCTTCGCGCGAGGTGGAGCAGGGCGACGGGGCCCCGAGCATCACGGTCTTCAGTTTTGCGCGCATCGAGCTGCAGCCGGGCAGCCGGCTGCGGGTGGTCGGATCCCGGGCGCTGGCCTTGCTGGCCTGCAGCACGGTCGATCTCGCCGGTATCGTCGACGTCAGCGCCACCGGGAGCCTGGACCATGTCTACATGGAGGTGGGCGGCCCGGGTGGTTACCACGGTGGCGTCAAGGGCCAGCCGGGAGGGGGACCGTGTTCCGGCCAGGCCGGCGGCGGCGGCCGGTTCAACGGAGCCATGCAGTCGACGGGCGGCGGCGGCGGCGGCCATGGCGGCGTTGGCGGCGCGGGGGGCCCCTTTGCCGGGTACAGCGCCGGAGCGGGAGGCGCGGTTTGCGGTGAGGCCGAACTGATCCCGCTGCGGGGCGGCAGCGGCGGCGCCGGTCAGGTCGCCATTGCCGGCAGCAACCCCAGCGGCGACCATCTCGGCGTGGGCGGCGGTGGCGGCGGCGCTGTCCAGATAACAGCCGGCGAGCGCCTGGACATTCGTTTCGGCGGCGGCGTGATAGCGGCCGGCGGCGGTGGCGGCCAGACCGGCAACGGCGGCGGCGCGGGCGGCGGCGCGGGCGGCGCGATCCTGCTCGAAGCGCCCGTCGTCACCCTCGTGTCAGGAGCGATCTTGACCGCCAACGGCGGCGGGGGTGCGGCCGGCGACTGCGATTGAACAGACGACGACGCTGGCCAGGCTGGCCAGCCCGGAACACCGAGCGCACTGCCGGCGGTGGGTGGTCGAAGTCCCGGGGGCAGCAGCGACGCCGGCGATGGCGGAAATGGCGGCGCCGGCTTGTCCGAGGACGGCCTGGCCGGTCTGTACCCCACCTCGACAGAGGCCAAGGCATCGGGCGGCGGTGGCGGAGGCGCCGGGCGCATCCGCATCAACCACGCGGCGAGCGGATCGCTGGAGCTGGGCGTGGCTCCGATCATCAGCCCGAGCGATCAGCCCGCCGGCTGCGCCGGACTCTGCTCGATCGGTACCTGGTAGAGCTGCCCGCCGCCGGTCTCCAGCGGGCAGCGGTGTGACGCCATCGCGCGCTGCCGCTCTGGGTCTCGCTACGGCGCAGCGAGCGCGGCCGGCGCATCGGGTATGCCGCTGAGCTGCGCCAGCGCATTGACGGTCGCCGGGTCGACCGCGCCCGGATCGGCCAGGTAGTAGATCACGTAGGCGTCGATGCGCTCGCCGTCGCTGGGCGCGGTCTGGCCGCGCCGCAGCAGCGCCTGCCGAAAGCCGTCGTGGCTCTCGAGAATGGCCGCGGCCAGGCGCTCGCTGCCCTGGCCGTAGAGCTGGTTGGCGAGGTCGGTCTGGCTGGGAAGCTGCAGCGGATCACCCGCCAGGTGCGCGGTCCGCTGCGGCGGATGCTCGTCGTCTTGGGCCTCGACCACGAGGTCGGCGGCGAGCGGCAGCTCGGGCCGCCGGTCGGCGTGCTCGATCGTCCCCCTGAGCGCGGCGCTGGCGCGCAGCGTGTGGGTGGTGACGGTGTAGACCAGGCTGGAGTAGGCCGGCTCTTCCTTGAACTGCGGTTCGCGCGCCAGCTCGTCGCGCGCGCGTTGAAGCTGATTGCGCTGATCGATCACGCGCCTTCGCGCCGACTCGAGGTTGTTTTGCGCGTTGTAGAGATTTTGCTCGGCGCCGGTGGTCACGTTGGGGGTGTCGCCCTCGCGGGCCACGTCGGCCTGGTAGCGGGTGACGGCGTTCTCGAGCTTGGTCACCTCGTTCTCGTACTCGGTCAGGCGCCGCTGCTCGTCGGCCACCGCGTCCAGCCGCGTCTGGTAGAACGGGTTGGCGACCTGCTGGGTGCCCGACTGGTAGCGCGCGGTCTCGTTGCGCCGGCGCAACTGGGTGTCGAAGGCGGGTCGCGAGACGCTCAGCTTGACCCGGGCATCGGCCCTGGGCGCCGCGTCGCTGGCGCCGACGATCGCGAGGCCGCTCTTGAGGACCTTGCCCCGGAGCGAGGCGGCGATCGCGGCCGCGCCCGGATCTGATCCGACCAGCCGCACGACATAGACCGTCTGCGCCGACAGCTCGCCGTGCAGCGCTGCCCGGCGCGCCGTGTACTCCTGGTTGTCGACCAGCAGGGCCGCCTTGCCGAACATCAGCAGCGCCTCGCCCTTGCGGCCGGCCTTTTCGGCCTGCTGCCCGCGGTCGCCGAGCGCGCGCGCCCAGGTCGTGCGCGCCTCGTTGCGCTTGGGCGCGACCTCGGCCTGCGCCGGCGGCAGCTTGGCGTAAGCGAGGTCGAGCGCGTTCACCGCGCTGGCGTAGTTGGACTCGGCCAGCAGTCCGGCCGCGTGCTCCTGTGTCTTGGCCGCGACCTCGCGCACGACGGTCAACGCCAGCTCGGCGTCGGGAACGAGCTGGTAGGCAGCGCCCGCCGCATCGATGGCGCGCAGCACGTCGCCGCCGGCCAGCAGCGTGCGGGCACTGGCGACGTGCTCGGAGAGCAGGTCGTTGCGAGCGCGCCGGACCTTGTCCCTGGCTTCCTGCGAGTCGGGCTTGAGCCTGAGCGCCTCCTCGTACTGGGCCAGCGCACCCCGGTAGTTGCGCGCCTGGTACAGCTCGTCGCCGCGCTTGATGGCGTTGTCGTAGGCGCAACCGAGAAAGGCCAGCAGCAACACGCAAGCGAGCGCACGGTGCCAGCGGTTCGAGCACATGATTCCCTCCGTCGAGGTGCGAGGCCGTGGCAAATGGTAGACGTTAACCGGTCCGGCAGGCAAAGGCGATGCGCACCTCACGCGCGGCCGCCGCGGCGCGGGCGCCACAGCGCCAGCCCGGCCAGGCCGAGCGCGCCCAGCGGCGAGAGCGCGCAGCCGGCCGCCAGCAGCGGGCTGCGGTACTCGAGCTCGATCGGCCCCGCGCGCGCGTCGTCGACGACCGCGGCCACGTGTTGACCGCTGGTGCGGATCACCGGCAGGGCGCGGCCGGCCTGGTGCGCCTGCCAGCCGACCTGAAACGAGGTGCGCAGCCCGACCACGGCGCCGCCGCTGCCCCGCAATCGCAGGGTCGCCCGGTCGCGGGTCGGCCAGTCGGCGCTGTCGATCTCGACGCTGTCGCCCGGCGGCAGGTCGACCAGGCGCGAGATCCGGCGCAGCGGATCGTCGACCACGGCGAGCGCCTGCGCGGCGCTGGTGGTGGCGTAGATACGCCACAGCAGTTCCTCGTCGCTGGCGACCAGGCGCGGCGAGCGCGCGACAAAGGCGGTCGGGATCGGCGAATCGACCGCCACGACCGTCGGGTGGCCCGGGCCTTGGCCGTCGCCGCTGCCGCCTGTAATGACGTGGGTGCAGCCGAGCGCGCGCGCCGCGCTGGCGTGGCCGAGCATCATGGCCGCCTGCAGCAGGCGATTGGCCGAGCTCTGCAGGGTGCCGTAGCCGCAGGCGTTGCTCAGGCCGCCGCACGCCTGCAGCTCGACGCTGCCGTACTGCCGCCGCAGCGCGAGCAAGGCCCAGTTGGAGGTGGCGCCGACCGCGGTCGGGTCAGGCTCTGGCTCGTCCGCGACGCACAGCACGGTGGCGGGGCGATCGCGCCCGGTCCCGAGCGCTTCGAGCGGCGAATCGAGACGCGCCAGGGGTGGCCCGAGCTGGACGGCGCCGAGGCCGGCGAGCATCAGATCGGCCACCGCGATCCAGGGCAACCAGCGCCGACCGCTGCGCCAGAGCGCGCCGAGCAGCAGCGCCGCCGCCAGCGGCAGCAGGGCGCGCAGCAGCGACCAGCGCAACAGTGCGGCCAGCGGTGGCCAGTCAAAGGCCGGGGCGTGATCGCCGAGATCGCGCGTCAGGGTGTCGAGCGCATCGCGCCAGACGGTCACCGCCAGCGCGGCCAGGGCGCCGCCGGCGAGCAGGACCAGCCCGGCGATCATAAAGCGCCGCCACGCCGCTGGCCGGCGCCGCAGCCGCTGCAGACCGACCATCGCCACCACGCAGCAGGCCAGGGTGGTGACGACGAGATACTTGGCCGGGTAGCGGAACAGCGCGAGCGGCGGCAGCAGCGCCACCAGCGACGAGAACAGCGGCGTGGTGTCGCCCAGCGCCAGCAGCAGCCCGGTGCCGGCGCAGACCGCGGCCAGCCGCGTGCCGCGCTGCCAGCAGGCGGTCGCCAGCGCCGCGAAGAGCAGCAGGCCCAGGTAGGGCGCGGGGTTCCACGCGGTGTCGGCCAGCGGCCCTCGCTGCGCCATCAGCCACAGGCTGGTATGCGGCAGCGGTACGCTGAACAGGCGCCCGGGAAGCAGCAGCGCCGGCCAGAGCGCCGGCTCGAAAGACCAGTGCGCGGCCTGTGCGAGATCGAGCGGGCCGAAGCGCTGGGTCAGTCGCTCCTCGGCCAAAAAGCCGAGCCACGGCCCGTTGCCGGCGAGCGCGCCGGCCAGCAGCGCCAGCGCCTGGCGCAGGCAACGGCCGAGCGCGCGGCGGCGGTGCCGCCACAGCCGGATCGCGATCTCGGCGCCCACGATCGCCAGCGCCGCGCAAAACGACTGCAGCTCGCCGCCCAGCAGGATCGCCGCCAGCGCG
>JAFGSX010000259.1 GCA_016934455.1 Deltaproteobacteria bacterium | reverse complement strand
GGCCAGCCAGCCAAAGCGCATCTTGTTCTGCTGGAAAGCCAGCACGACATACAGCACGCTGGCCAGCACCAGCGAGAACGAATCCTCGAACCCGCCGTGCCACTGCATGACGAACGGTATCGCCAGCGGCAACAGCGAGGCCAGGCGGAGGCTCTCTCTGCTGCCCAGCGCGCTGCGGGTGGAGGCCAGCCAGTGCGACAGCCCCAGGTAGGCAAACGACAACACGGCCAGCACCACCGCATCGTAGTCATCGCAGAAAGCGAGCCAGTCGGTGCGGCCGCGCAGGTAACCGTAGAGCACGACCAGCGCCGTCTCGGCCAGTAAGACCGGCCAACCAGCGCCGTCGCGCAGCGCCAACTGGACCGAGAACAGCCCGACGCCGATCAGCGCGGCGACGGCCAGCGCGACGTCGACGGTGTCGGGTTCGTCGACCAGGCCGATGCCGGCGGCCCCGAGCAGCAGCGCCAGCGCCAGGCAGGCGAGCGCAAAGCCGCGCACCAGGCGGTCGCTGGCCGCGGTCAGGCGCTCGCCCAGAGCGGCGACGGCGCCGCCGTACAGAACCGCGGCCAAGGCGAGCGCGGTCAACACCCGCTCCTCGCCGCCGCCGGTCGAAAATACCTCGGCCACCGCCAGGGTCGCCCAGAGCGCGGCGATCAGCCCCTCGCCCAAACCGACGCCCGCCAGCCAACTGCTCTGCTCTCGCCGCGACACCGCTGCCAGCGCCACCAGCCCGAGCGCCGCGATCAGGGCGCCTGGCCAGCCCATGATCCAGTCGGTCAGGAAGATGGCTGGCCAGGGCAGGGCGAACATGGTGATCGCCCAGGCGAGCCGCGCCCGGAATCCCGCGGCCGCGCGCGCAGCGACCAGCGCGCCCAGCAGCACCACGGCGGCGGCGCTGGCGTTGATCGCGGCGTCGATGGAGCCGCGCTCGAAGCCCGTGGCCACCGCGGTGCCGAAAAACACGAGCGCGGCGGCGGCGGCGTTGATCTCGGCGTGAAGAAAGAGCGGGCCGCGCCGCAACGCCACGATGCCGCTCGCCACGGCGACCCCGCCCGCCAGCGTCAGCAAGAAATAGCGCGCATCGAGCAATGCCGCCTGTTCGCTCGACTCGAAATAGAGCGCGATCTGCAGGGCGGCCAGCAGCGCCGGTGGCCCGAACGGCGAGACCCAGGAGAGCCTGGGAGGTCGGAGTTGCCAGACCGCGAGCGCGCCATAGAGCGCGAGCAATAGCGCCGCGCCGCTGCCCTGGAGATGGCCCTCGACCAGCGCCGCGAGCACCGCGATCGGCAACGCGAACACGCCGACGATGCGGCCGCTCTTGCCGGCGACCGCGAACAGCGCGAGCGCGACGATCGCGACGCTGATCCAGGCCAGATGCGGGCCGCCGGCGTATCCGCTGGCGCCGGCAACGAACAGCAGCGCCAGGTGGGCGCCGCTCCAGCGCGCCGCCGTCGCGCGTCGCCAACCCCAGCCGTACCAGAGGGCACAGCAGAGCCCCAGGATGATCGCGGTCGGCACCGGCTGGCGTTGCAGCGTGGCGAGCGAGGCGGCCACCGTCAAGGCGAGGGTGACCCAGGCTGCGAGCTCGACGATCAGAGCGCGACGGTCCTCTTCTCGGCGCAGCCGGTCGGCGAGCCAGAGCGCGAGCGCCATGGACGGCAATGCGGCCAGCCCGTCCCAAGACGCGGCGACGCGCTCTCCCGGGCTCGTGATCAGGTCGACGAACCACTGCTTGAGCCAGTGCGGAAAGGCGGAGCCGATCGCGGGCGCCCAGATCATGGCGAGCGCCACCCACAGCGCGGCGGCCAGGCCAGCGGCGACGAGCACCGGCCGCGAGCGCCGCGCGTCGTCGGCGCTGGCGTCCAGCGGTTGCGAGCAGCGCCAGCAGGCCGCGATGCCGGCGCAGGCGGCGACCGCCACCGCCCCGATGGACGGCAACGCCAGGATCGCTGCTGCCGCGACCAGCGCCATGGTGAGCGGTGTGGCCCAGCGCCGGTCGGCGCGGCGCAGATCCAGCCCGGCCCACGCCAGCGCGGCGAGTGCCGGAGCGATCATCTGCAGCTCGATCGGGCGCGCCGCGAGCAGCAAAAAACTTACCGTCGGCACGGCGAGCGCCACCACCAGATGCGTCGTCCTCGGCGCAGATGCTCGGCCGACGAATATCCCGCCGATCAGGGCGCTGGCGGCCAGCAGGCAAGCGCCGACCCCGATCCCGCCGCGCAGCTCGGCCAGACCGCCGGCCAGGCCAACCAGGCCGACGGCGGCGGCAAAAGCCCATGCCGTCGAACTCGTCTGCCTTTGGAGCCGGGCAAACGCCGACGCCGCCCAGCAGGCGATGCCGCTGGCGAGGGCGCATCCGAGCAGTCCGGCGGCCGCGGACTGCTCAAAGGCGGCGGCCGCGATGACCGCGCAGACGGCGCTCACGCCGCACGCGATCGCGGTGAGAATGCGGCCGGCGCTCTCCAAACCCAGCCGCTGCACCAACAGCCAGGCGCCCACCAGCATCATCGAGCCATAAAAGCCGGTCATCGCCTCGACGAAGAAGTACTGCCAGTTGCCCGGCACCTGGCTCCAGGTGATGGCCGCAAAGTAGAGCGTGCCGCCGAGGATCAGGATCGAGGAGAGCGAGAATATGATGTTCTCGAACGAGAGAAAGGCGCGCAGGCCGGGGTGGGCGGCGGCGGCGATCGCCTTTACCTCGTCGCTGACGGGCAGCGGTCGGTCGTCGGCCAACAGCGCGACATCGACGTCGAGCGCGGCGGCGGCCTCGCCGCCAGGGGCTACCGTCGCTGTCAGCGCGACCTCCGCTGTCAGCGCGACCTCCGCTGCCGCCGACTGAGGGGCCGCCTCGTCTGCGGCCCCGTCGGGGATGGCCGCTGCGGTGCTCGAGACCGCCGGCGACGGCTGGCCGCGCCATCTCGCCAGCTCGCGCTTCAGGTCATCCGGCATGCGGTCGCGGAGCACCTCCTCGACCAGCTCGAGCTTCTTTCGTCGCGACAGCGGGACGACCGCCGGCGCGGGTCGGATTCCGAAGATCTTCTGCAGGGTGACGACGAATCCGATGATCGAGAAGATCAAGGTCGCCAGGACAACGATGATGATCAGCTCTGCGATTGTGGTCCCCCAGGGCTGCGGTGCCGAGAGATTAGACGAAAAACTCGGTCGCTGGCTCGAAGCCGAGAAAATGGGTGAAGGCGGTGGCGCAGTAGCTGCCGGCCTGGCCGAGCACGACCAGGTCGCCGATGCGTGTCGCCGGGAGCTGGAGATCGCGCGCCAAGAAGTCGCGCGAGTAGGTCGAGCAGCCGTACAGCGACGAGCGCAGCGTCACGCTCCGATCCGCTGCGTCGAGCAGCGTCACCGGATGTCGGGCGTCCGCGGGGTAGAAGAGCGGCCGCGGGAACTGGGTGGACGAGGCGTCGAGGCCGATGAGCTGCCAGTCGCCGCGCAGCTTGACGTCGGTGACCCGGCAGACGAAGAAGCCGGCCGCGCCGCCGATGATGCGGCCGGGCTCGAGGAGCAGGCGGATCGAGCGGCCCAGCTCGTTCGACAGCCGGGTCATCAGCTCCGTCACCAGGTCCCGATACTGCTCGATCGGGAACGGCGCGTCGCTGTTGTGCGGCAGGCCAAAGCCGCCGCCGAAGTCGACGAACCGGAGCGCGGGGAACAGCTTGGTCAGCCGGGCGAGCTGCTGGTAGCAGTCGCGAAAGTAGCCGAGATCGAGGATGTCGGTGCCGACGTAGACGTGCAGTCCGGCGATGCCGTGCTGGCCGGCGAGCGACTCGATCTCGTCGACGGTCAGGCCGAGCCTGCTTTGCTTGCCCAGGAAGTAGCCGGCGAGCGTCGGCCGCGGCTCGACCAGCTCGCCGATGTTGCAGCGGATGCCCACCGGCTCGTCGCCGAAAAGCCGGCGCCACGCCGCGAGCTGGCCCATCGAGTCGAGGTTGACGATGGCGCCGGCGTCGTGCGCCAGCCGCAGCAGCCCGTCGTCCATCGCCGACGAGGTGTAGACGATCTGCTGGCCGGCAAAGCCGATCTCGCGCGCCAGCGCCAGGTGGCCGGGGGAGTTGACAAAGATCTGCAGACCGGCGCCGCGCACGATCTCGAGAAAGCGGCGGGTCGAGTTGGCCATCGACGCGAAGTGGATGCTCTTGTCTGCGTAAGGGATGGCCAGGAAGTCGCGGCAGTTCTGCTCGATGGCCGCCTGGTCGTAGACGTAGAACGGCCCATCGCAGCGCGCGGCCAGCTCGCGGATCTGCTCGACCAGCCGCGGGCTCAGCAGCGACGGGCTGCAGGCCGGGATCTGTTTGTCATCGGTGTCGCGCATGCGATCTTTCTAGCACAGCGCGCCGGCGGTGCCCACGCCTTTGCGCGCGGCCGGGCCGGCCGCTTGACCGGTTACGCCGCTACTCGGCCTCGCCGAAGACGTCGGCGGTGAAGACCTGGAAGCGGGCTCCCTCCTGCCAGGCGTCGCCGGCCAGGCCCGCCTTTCGCGCCAGGTGGGTCAGCGTGGTCGGCAGATCCCACCCCCACTCGGGCGCCACCTGTGGCAGAAAGACGGCGTGGCGGCCGCTCTTCTCGAGTGTCATGCCGTGCTTGCCGATGACGATGTCGCGGTATGAGTTGACCGGCTGCATCGGCGACAGGATCGAGATCTCGAAATCGACGTTCTTGAGCTCGGCCGCGGTCATCGGTGAAAAGCGCGGGTCGCGGGTGCCGGCGTCGATCGCCAGCCCGGCGATCTGCTCGTGCAGCCTGGCGGTCGGCGTCATGTGGCCGATGCAGCCGCGCAGCTCGGGCACGCCCTCGCGGTTCTTGGTCTTGAGGTTGATGGTGACGAAGGCGCCCCGTTCGAGCAGCAGGCCCGGCGTCAACTTGAGCGTGGACCCCAGCTTCTTGAGCGAACCGTCCTTGGTCAAGTGGTCGGTGAGCGAGGCGCGCGCGATCGACAGCAGAGCCTTCTTCTCGTCGCTGGTGAGGCCGCTGTCCGAGGGCCGGAAAACGGGCTTGGAGGACGGCGCCAGGTCGCCGCCGGCGCCGGCGGCAAAGGCGCGCGCCGCGTTCTTCTCGTCGACGAAGGCGATCGCGGCGTAGCTGACGCTGCTGCGGTAGTCGCCGGTCTGGTCGCCCGAGGTCTGCAGCGCCAGCAGCTTGGCCGTGGCGTTGGGCTTCATCCGCAGCAGCACCTTGATCGGCTCGCGGCCGCAGATGGTGTCGTCGGTCTTCTTGAGGTGGGCCTCAAACGCGGCCAGGTCCAGCCTCACGATCGCGTCGGTCGCCGGCACCGCCAGGTCGCTGCGCAGCCTCTTGGCCACGTTGTCGGTGAAAGGGAGGTAGCCGAAATTGGCGCCGTAGTGGGTAAAGTCCGACGACACCACGACCAGGGTCTGGCTGTCGGCCAGCGCCGCCAGCGCGTCGGCCAGCCGCTGCAACTGGTCGTCGCTCGAGTTGCCGCCGACCAGCATCGCCACCAGCCTGAAGCCCGGTTTGAGCACGCGCTGCAAAAACGGGAGCTGCATCTCGACCGCGTGCTCGTCGGCCCAGACCCGCGGCGGATCGCGGTGGTCGGCGGCGCGCCGCAGCGACGCGGTGGCCGCGGTGTCGATCGGGATCTCGCCCAGCGGCGTGCGGTACGCCTCGGCGTCGAGCACGCAGAAGCCGCCAAAGCCGGTGCTGTGGCTGGGCGCCATGACGATCACGCGCTGGTAGGCCTGCCCCTTGAGCAGCGCGTAACCATGGGCCGCGGTCGGGCCGGACCACTGGTATCCGGCGTGGGGCGAGACCAGCGCCACCACCCGACCGGCCGGGGCCTGGGGCTGCGCTTTGGCCATGAAGCCGTCGAGCATGGCGTTGAGCTCGTCGGCCGAACCGGGGTACCAGGAGCCGGCCTTGATCGGCCCGAACACCTTGCGCTCGACCACGGCCGGCGCCGGCCCGCTCCAGGTCTTGGCCGCGGCCTTCTCGGCGGCCTGGCTCGGGCAGCCGGCGGCGAGAACGGTGGCGACGAGCAACGCGAATGAAGATGGGCGACGCATGGCGACCTCCGCAGATCAACCGAGGAGGTCAAAGTTATCAGCCTCGGTGCCCTTCGAGCCAGCGCTCGGCGTCGATGGCCGCCATGCAGCCGGAGCCGGCCGCGGTGACGGCCTGGCGGTAGGTCGGGTCCTGCACGTCGCCGCAGGCGAAGACGCCGTCGACCTCGGTGTAGCTGGAGCCAGGCCGGGTCTTGATGTAGCCCTTGGCGTCGAGGCCGAGCTGGCCTTTGAACAGCGCGGTGTTGGGCGTGTGACCGATGGCGAAAAAGACGCCGCTGCACCGCAGCTCGCTGGTGCGGCCGTCCTTGGTCGATTTGAGCACGACGCCGGTGACGCCGCTCTGGTCGCCGAGGATGCGCTCGATGGTGCTGGAGAGCGCGAACTCGATCTTGGGATTCTGGCGCACGCGCTCGCCCATGATCTTGGAGGCGCGCAGCTCGTCCCGGCGGTGCACGATGGTGACGGTGCGGGCGAAGCGGGTGAGAAAACCGGCCTCCTCCATCGCGCTGTCGCCGCCGCCCACGACGACGATGTCCTGGTTCCTGAAGAAGGCGCCGTCGCAGGTGGCGCAGGCCGAGACCCCGCGCCCCATCAGCTTGGGCACCTCGGGCAGGTCGAGCAGGTTGGCCGTGGCGCCGGTCGAGACGATGACGGTCTGGCCGCGGAAGGCCGCGCTGTCGGTCTTGACCGTGAACGGCCGGTGCCTGAGATCGACCTCGACGACATCCGCGGTGACGAATTCGGCGCCGAAGCGGGCCGCCTGCTCGCGCAGCTTGGCCATCAGCTCCGGCCCCTGAATGCCCTCGGGCCAGCCCGGAAAGTTCTCGACCTCGGTGGTGATCATGAGCTGGCCGCCCGGCTGGGCGCCCTCGATCACCAGCGGCTGCAGGTTGGCGCGGCCGGTGTAGATGGCCGCGGTCAGGCCGGCCGGGCCTGACCCGACGATGATGACGTTGCGCACCTGATCTCCCATGCTCTCTCCCTTGTCCTTTATTCGAAATCGGCTTGAATCGACCATCAGGTGGGGCCCCGCCTTAATCGGCGACCCTTTTTGTCCTCGTCCCTCGTCGGGGATTTCCAAGGGTCACTGGCTCGGAAAAAAGTGTCGCCTTGGCCCCCCACACCGAAACGATCCAAGCCGATTTCGTACTACAAATTGTAATTGTCGACGACCAGCGCGCCATTGGCGTCGCACCCGTCGCCGCACCAGCTCACCACGCCGATGGCGACCTGGTCGAGGTGCAGCGACGTCTGGGTGGCTGCAAAATGAAACAGCGGGCCGTCCTGGAGCGCCTGGTACTCGAACGAGATCAGGCCGTCGTCATAATGGCTGATGATCAGCCACCTTTCGGTGCCCGCGAACGGCTGTTGCCAGCCCCAGATGATCCCGCTCTGGTCACGGATCTGCACGTCCAGCGAGCTGTTCCACTTGCCATAGTTGATTGTCAGTCCGCCCCCCTGGACCGTCAGCAGCGGGAAGACCAGGGTGCCGGTCGGGTATTCTGTCATCTCGATCGAGATGCTGTCGTCGACCAAGTTGTAAGCGCTGCCGGTCAGCACGCCGCAGTAGCTCCCCCCCCCCGCCAGATTAGATATACGCAGCTTCTGGTCCTGCAGCGTCACAGAGCAGTGGTTGTCGGGGTATAGCGCGATGGCCCACTCGGGCCGCAGGCTGCTGTCATCAAAATCATCCTGCCACGAGCTGGCCCGGCACCAGGTGGTGGCCGGGCGGTCCAGGTTGACGCTGCCGAACGTTATGGTGGCCGGCGTGTTGTTCGCGAAATACGCCCCCAGCCCGAGCGAGATGTGGCCGCGCGTCAGGTGCAGCGCGGTGGCAGTGGTGCAGTGCGTCTGCCACTCCGAGACGCCGACGCGCGTCTGGAACTCTACCGATCCACCTTGCTCGCGGATGCGCCAGAAGCCGGGGACGAAATTGGCGAGCGGCCCGATCCGCTGTGACGGCGGATTTCCCGGCCCCACGATGTCTGCATAGAGGACCCCTGCGTTCACCATGAAACGCATGGTGTTCTCCTCGTCGTGCCAGAGCTCCACGAAGGCCTCGCTCCCGTCTGGCATGTCCGCTGCGGTCACGTGGACGGTCAGCGCGTCGGCCAGCAGCTCGACCTGGTAGGGCGTCATCACTCCGGCATAGGCATAGACCGGATCTTGCACGACGGCCGGCGTCGTTAACTGGAGCCCGCTCGAGCTTGTCGCCAGGTGCGCCCCTTCCTGCTCGGGCCGCAGCCAATATGGCTGCAGGCCATCGGTAAAGTCGTCCTGGTAGACAGAGGTGGTGCCGCAGGGCGGCGCCGGGCCGCGATCGAGGTAGCCGGTTTCGAGAGACCCGGTGTCCAGCGGTCCGGCATCGTTGCTCGCTCCACCGTCGACAGGACCGCGGTCCGGCAGCGCGGCGTCCGGTTGCGAGCCGTCGGCGTTGCCGTCGTGCCGTGACAGGTCTGACGCCTGGCCGTCGCGTGCGGTCGCGCAATCGCCGGGCCCGGCGTCGGGCTGCGATCCGTCGTCGGCCGCGGCGTCGGTGTCGGCGCCGGCCAACCGGCAGAGGTCGGCGCGGCACAGGTATCCGGTCGGGCACTGGTCGTCGCTGCTGCAGGTGGTCCTGAAGGTACTGCCACAGGTGCAACCGGCAGAAGCGGCCAGGGCAGTCATCCACGCGAGCGATCGCCAGCGGCCGGTCATGTTGGCGAGTATAGCACTTAGGGCGGCGGTTTGACTTTTGCGGTGGCGCTGGCCATCAGGACAGCGCGGCGGTCATCATCGAGTCGAAGCTGGATCGATCCGGCAACCGCGCTATCACTTCAGCACACCCATCTTCTTGCCGACCTTGGCGAAGGCGTCGACCGCCCGGTCGAGGTGGTGTTTGTCGTGGGCGGCCGAGATCTGAGTCCGGATTCGCGCCTTGTCCTTGGGCACCACGGGATAGGAAAAACCGATCACATAGATGCCTTCTTTGAGCATCTCGTTCGCGAAATCGGTGGCCAGCTTGGCGTCGTAGAGCATGACCGGAACGATCGCGGTCTCCCCCTTGAGGACGTCGAAGCCCAGCTTCTCGAGCTTGTTTCTGAAGTAGGCGGTGTTGTCCATGAGCTTGTCGCGCAGGGCAGTGCTCTTGGAGAGAATCTCGAAGGTCTTGGTAGCAGCGGCCGCCAGCGACGGCGTCAGCGTGTTCGAGAAGAGGTACGGCCGGGACCGCTGGCGCAGCAGGTCGATGATCTCTTTGCGGCCGGTCGTATAGCCGCCGGAAGCGCCGCCGAGCGCCTTGCCCAGCGTTGAGGTGATGACATCCACCCGCCCTTGAACGCCGCAATGCTCCGGCGTGCCGCGGCCGGTCTTGCCGATGTAGCCGGTGGCGTGCGAGTCGTCCACCATGACCATCGCATTGTATTTTTCGGCCAGCGGGCAGATCTTGTCGAGCTTGACCAGATATCCGTCCATGGAGAAGACGCCGTCGGTGGCGATCAGGCGCCGGCGATGCTTCTGGGTCTTTTTCAAGATCTCTTCGAGCTCGTTCATATCCGAGTTCGCGTACTTGAATCGCTCGGCCTTGCAGAGTCTGACACCGTCGATGACCGAAGCGTGGTTCAACTGATCCGAGATGATGGCGTCGCCCTCGCCGAGGACGGTCTCGAACAGACCGGTGTTGGCGTCGAAGCAGGACGAGTAGAGGATCGTGTCGTCGGTGCCGTTGAACGCGCTGATGGTCTTTTCCAGCTCCTTGTGAAGATCGAGCGTGCCGCAGATGAAGCGGACCGAGGCCATTCCAAAACCGCGCTCGTCCAGGGCTTTCTTCGCCGCCTGGATGATCTCTGGATTGTCGGCCAGGCCCAGATAGTTATTGGCGCAAAAGTTGATCACCTCCTGGCCCGGTACCTTGATGGCCGCGCTTTGCTTGGACTGGATGACACGTTCAACTTTGTAGGTGCCGGCCTCTCGTATGCCGTCCAGCTCTTTTTGAATTTCGCTGCGGTAACTGTCGAACATGAAAACGCCTCCCAAAGCCTTCAAGACGGGCTTCTCGTCGTTTCTTGGCGGCGGAATCTAACAGTTGCCGCTGGCTCGGGCAAGGTGTACTTTGCCAAAAAATTCGGGCTGCTCGAGGCCGCGAATCAAAGAAGGGGCGCCGTGTGAACAAGAAGATAACGAAAATCCTGGTGACTGGATCGGTCGGCCAAATCGGCTCCGAGCTTACCATGGCCCTGCGCGAGAGATACGGCAATGACAACGTGGTGGCCACTGGCCGCAAGACCGAACCCAGCCCCGCCCTGCGCGATTCAGGCCCTTTCTATTTTATCAATGTCACAAACCGGGCAGCGGTCGAAGAGGTGGTCGAGAAACACGATATCGACACGATCGTGCACATGGCTGCCATTCTCTCGGCAGTGGGAGAGAAGAACCCGGAGCTCGCCTGGGACGTGAATATGAACGGGATGCGGACCGTTCTCGACATCGCCAGAGATCGAAAGCTGACCCAGGTCATTATTCCATCGTCGATCGCGGTATTCGGTCCGGGCTGCCCGCTGGAGAACACGCCCAACGAGACAGTCTTGAAACCAACGACTATGTACGGTGTGACCAAGGTGTGCGGTGAGCTTCTGTGCGACTATTATGTGCGCAAGTACGGGTTGGACGTCAGAGGTCTTCGCTACCCCGGCATTATCAGCTCCGAGACCTTGCCGGGCGGCGGCACGACCGACTATGCGGTTGCCATTTTCTACGATGCAGTGAAGCACGGCAAATACACCTGTTTCGTGCGCGAGGACACCCGGCTGCCCATGATGTACATGCCCGACTGCCTCAAGGCGACCATGGATCTGATGGAAGCGCCGTTCGAGAGACTCAAGCATCATTCGGACTTCAATGTCGGCGCCATGAGCTTCAGCGCGGGAGAACTAGCGGCGGAGATCAAGAAGAACATTCCCACATTCACCTGCAGCTATGAGCCGGACTTCAGGCAGGCCATCGCCGATTCGTGGCCGCGCTCCCTGGACGACAGTGCAGCGCGCGAGGAATGGGGCTGGAAGCCGTCGTACGACCTTGCGACTATGACCAAGGACATGCTGAAAAAGCTTGGCCAGCAACACAAAGAGGGCAAGCTGTAAGAGACACGCCCCGCGCCGTAGGCAACGAATTGCACCCCGGCAGCACCAGGTCATTTGTGATCCGGCTCACCGATCCGACAAATTCGCGTCCGCCCAGATATATGATCAAGGCCCGCGTGTGTCGCGCGGCCGAGGTACAGGTGCGCCGCGCGCCAGGAGAATGACGATGGCCAAGATCGACCGCCCGACGTTCACGACCCAGCATCGAGGCCAGTCCATCGATCTGCAGAAGCTAAGGCAAGACCAGCCGGCCAGAACCCAGCTCGAGCAGGGCGGCATGACCGTGCAACAGCTCGAGCGGGCGGACCGCAACGGCGACGGCAAGATCGACGCCGACGAGGCGTTCAACGTGGCCGACGACTTCGACCGCGACGGCTCGCGCCATTCGCTGGTGGCGACCGATCGCGCTGGTCAGCCGACCCAGGCCGGCAAGGCGGTCAACGCGCTCGGGCTGCTGATGCAGAACCGCGAGCTGCAGGGCGGCGCGCCCCAGCCGCAGCGGACATCCAACCGGGACGATATCCTGTTCGTCGGCATGAACAACCCGACCCGGGAGAGCGCCGGCGCGCCGCACGAGATCGCGCAGCTCCGCGGCCGCGGCAACAGCGTGACGGCGGTGACCGATTCGCGCCTCGGCCAGGACCAGATCGCGGTCGGCGGCCGCAGCTACGATCTCAAGACACCGGAGGGCCGCGCTGGTTTTGTCGGCACGCTCGGGTTGCCGGCCGACCAGGCGGGCAGGGTGGCGGACGCGATCGGCAACGGCGGCGAGGGCGCGCGCGACGAGCTGGCCGGCATCGCCAAGGTCTG
The DNA here is from genome assembly GCA_016934455.1 of Deltaproteobacteria bacterium. Taxonomy (GTDB): domain Bacteria; phylum Myxococcota; class JACRCW01; order JAFGSX01; family JAFGSX01; genus JAFGSX01. The sequence goes on along the minus strand of JAFGSX010000259.1, from coordinate 39,183 downwards.
GGCCCGGGCCGAGCGCGGCGGCACCATCCCGGGGCGCCTGGTCATCTCGGGCCACAACGTGGGCGACGGCCCGTGGGGCGACGGCAACGGACAGCTCACCTGGGACTCGCTCAAGGGGCTGGCCGATGCCATGCCGCGCGCCGCGGCCGCGGTCGAGGATCTCAACATCTCGGCCTGCTATTCGGGCGGCGAGGCCAACAACGAGAAGTACCGGGAGATCTTTCCCAACGTCCGCACCATCTGGGCCTACGGCGGCTCGGCGCCCGGCTCGGGAAGCGGCGCCACCGCGCACCAGGCGGCCTGGGACCGGGTAACCCGCGGCAGCGGTAGCAACGTCGCGGGCGCGGTCGATCGGCTGACGGCGCTGGGCACCCGCAAGGCCGAGAACATCGCCACCTGGACCGAGGGTGACGCCAACCAGAGCAGCCAGTCGCTGTCCGAGCTGCGCGACGCGGTCAGCTACGGCGCCTATAACTTTCGCTCCTACTTCAGCGGCGAGCGGGTGGTCGAGAACTCGCAGACCGGGCCGTTGCGCGAGTACTACAACAACGTGCAGGCGCTGCTGCAGCGCTCGGCCGTGACCGGGGAGCAACGGCGCGAGCTCGAGAGCCGCCGCGACCAGACCATCCGCACGCTGTTCTACACCAGCAACATCGCGCCGCGCTTCCAGCGCGAGTACGGATCGCAGATCGCGGCCGGCTACCAGGCGCTCGGCCTGACGCCGCCGGATTTTGGCACCATGTCGCGCCAGCAGGCGGTCGGCGCGATCGAGAATTTCAGGCTCCACCTGGATCAGAGCGGCAGCGCTGACCCGGCCGCGCAGCGCACGCTGCAGTTGCTCAACGGGCTGTGGAACCTGGACCCGCGCACGATTCCCAACAACTGGATCTAGGCGGGCTCGCGGCTCGAAGACGCGATCATGAACGGACGATCGACAGGGCGGTTGCCGGTGAACGCAGCAGCGCTGGCGAGCGCTCTGCTCGCCGCGTGGCTGTCCGTCGTCGGCTGCGCCACGACCGCGAGCGGCCGCGGCGGCAGCGCTGGCGGCGGCGACCCGACGGGCGAGGGCGGTGTCGCCACCTGCGGCGACCAGCTCAGGGCGGCGCTGCCCGCGGTCGAGTCCGTCGCGCCGATCCGGCGCGTTCGGCCGGCGCTCGCCGGCCTGGGCGCAAGCTGCCCGGAGGTGCTGGGCGCGCTGGGGGAGGCAGCCAGGATCGCCAGCGAGCTCGATCGCGACGACCGCGCGGCGGCTCTGGCAGCGGCCGCGGCCGACGCGTTGCCGCCGGCCTGCGCGGCGCCGGTGCCGACCGCGCCCGCGGCGTCGATCACCTGGAGCTGTCCGCCGCCCGGGGGCATGGTGCTGGCCGACCAGCTTCTGGCCGACCTCGATGCGGGCACCTACCTGTTCGCGATCGCCGTGCGCGCGCGCCTCGATGGCGGCAACAAGTTCGACGACAGCGCCAAGCGGCTGCTCGACAGCCTGTTGCTCGGCGCCGCGCTCGAGGGTGAGCAGGCGCGCCAGGCGACGACGGACAGCGCGTCGCAGTGAGGTGGTGATGCCGCTCGCAGGCAGATCGCGCGCGCTGGGTCCGATCGCCGCGCTGGCGGTGTGGGCTGTCGCGGCCTGCGACGCGCCACCGGCGGCGGACGAGGACGCCGGCGTCGACCTGCCCGATGCCGCGTTCGACGCCGCGAGCGCCGATCTGGGCGGCGGCGACCTGGGCGCCGTCGACGCCGGGGGCGGCGATCGCGCCACCGGCCGCGACACCGCGGTCGGCCGCGACGCCCGGCCCGTCGACAGCGGCCCGCGCGACCTCGGCCTGGATCCCGTCGATGCATCCGCCCCCGCCGACGCCGGCAACCCGGGCGTCGAGCTCAACCCGGGCTGGATCGGCGGCGCCTGCAGCGGCGCGGGCGAATGCAGCCTCGACGGCTACACCAGCACCGCGATCTGCGAGACCGCCGGCTTCTCGGGCGGCCTGTGTACCCAGTCCTGCACGCAACCAGGCAGCTCCTGGGTGTGCCCGGACCACCAGCCGATCGCCGCGGCCGAGACGATGTCTTTTTGCATCGACGCCGGCGGCGATCCGCGCTGTGTCGCCACCTGCCATTTCGACAAGTCGCCGACCGGCTGCCGCCCCGGTTACACCTGCGTGCTGCGGCAGCGCTACGGCGATCCGTCGAGGATCGCGGCGGTCTGCCTGCCGTCGGCGACCCAGGCGTGGCCGGGCGAGAGCGCGCCCGCCTTCGACATCGGAGCCGCCTGCGGCGCGCCCGCCGCCTGCGGCCACTCGGCCTGCCTCGATCTGCCCGGCGGTTACTGCTCGAAGCAGATGTGCGACCTGGCCGGCTGCCCGACCGGATCGACCTGCTTTCACCTGCTCGACGTCGGCATCTTCGCCTGCCTCGAGGACTGCGGCGGCGCCGGCGACTGCCGCAGCGGAGAAGGCTACGTCTGCGATCCGGAGTTCGACGTCTGCTGGCCGGGCTCGGCCCAGGAGCACCACCCGCTGTGGAACCCGGGCGTCGGCGCCGGCGACTGCGCGGCGGCCTGGGCCGCTGGCCTGTCGCCGTGCGACCTGGTGCCGGACGACTACGCGGTGGTGCACAAGAGCGCGCGCAACCTGGCGCTGTGCGACTGCGGCAGCCTGGTGGCCAACTTCAGCGTCGGCCTCAGCGCCTACGCTCCGGTCGGCGACAAGGAGCGCGAGGGCGACTACAAGACGCCCGAGGGCGTGTTCTACGCGGCGTCCAAGATACCGCAGGGGGTCTCGTCCTACTACGAGGCGTATTTGATCAGCTATCCGGACGCGGCCGATGCCGCGCGCGGGCTGCAGGCCGGCCTGATCGACCAGAGCCAGCACGATGCGATCGTGAGCGCACAGCAGAGCTGCGCGGCGCCGCCGCAGGACACCGAACTCGGTAGCTACATCGAGGTGCACGGCGGCGGCGACGACACCGGCGACTACGACTGGACCTGGGGCTGCGTGGCGCTCGACAACGCCCACATCGACCGGCTGTGGAACGTGCTGGACGTCAACGAGACGATCGTGATCGTGCCGTGAGGTAGAGGCCGGGGAGCGAGGAGCAGGGGCCATGACCAGGATCTGCCGTTCCGAGTTCGTGCGCAGCCGAGCTATTTGACTAATAATTGTATGCATTGCATAATATTTTTGTGCATATAGTGGACCCCAGCGCCGTCCGCCGGGCGGCCAAAGAGCGCGGCTATCGCTCGCTGCAGGAGCTGGCGACGGCCGCCGGCCTGCACCGCAACACGGTCCACTACTACCTCTCGGGCAAGCCGGTGCTGCCCGCCAAGCTCGAGCGCCTGCTCGATCAGCTCGGGCTTCCGATCGAGCAGGCGATCGTGCGCGTCGATCCGGACCCGGCGCGCGGTCTGGAGCAGATCGCGCCGCTGGTGGACCGCCTGCACGAGCGTTTCCCCGAAGCCGCTCTGGTGCTGTTCGGCTCGCGCGCGCGGCGCACGGCCGGCCGCTACGCGGACTGGGACATCGGCGTCTACCGCCGGGACGGGCTTGACCACGGACAGTACCGCGCGATGCGCGTGCTGGTGGCCGAGGCGGCCGAGGCGCTGCCGGTGGCGGTCGACCTGGTCAACCTCAACCGCGCCCCGGCCGGTTTCCTGCGCCAGATCTCCCGGAGCTGGTTATTCCTGGCCGGCCGACAGGGCGACTGGCTGCGGCTGCAGGCAGAGGTGAGTCGTGGCCGACAAGAGTAGGCTGGCCGAGGCGAGCCTGGCCCTGGCGCATGCCCTGGCCTTTGCCAAGAAGGCCAAGAGCGATCCCTTCTATGCCGCCGGCATCGCCAAGAGCTTCGAGATCTGCTTCGAGTACGCCTGGAAGTACCTCAAGGCGGTGGCCACCGAGCACGGCCTCGAGGCGCATAGCCCGCGCGACGCCATCAAGACCGCCGCCCGCATGGGCCTGCTCGACGACGCGGAGGCGTGGCTGGGCTTTCTCGAGGACCGCAACCTCAGCGTCCACGATTACCTGGGCGTCGACGACGCCGGCTATCTGCAGACCGTCAAGTCCTTTCGCACCAGCGTCGAGGCGCTGCTGCGGCGCGAGCCGTGATCACTTGGTGGTCTGGCCGTCGCCGCGCAGGTCGTGTCTCCGGAGCAGGTCGACCAGGTAGGTCCGGTCCATCTTCGCGAGCCGTGCGGCCTGGCGCACGTTGCCCCCGGCCGCCGCGAGCAGGCGGGTGAGATAGGCGCGCTCGAAGTCCGCGATCGCGCGCGCCCGCGCCTCGCGATAGCTCTTCTCGAGCGCGTCGGCACCAGCCGCTGCTGCCGGACCGGCCTGGTCGGACCGGTGTCCGGACGGTGCGGCGGCGTGGAGCGACAGGTCGCTGCCGAGCGCCAGCCTGGCCTCGACCGCGTTGCGCAGCTCGCGCACGTTGCCCGGCCAGGCCTGCGCCTGCAACTCGGCCATGGCGGCGGCGGAGAAGACCTCGGTCACCGATCCGGCGTGCCCGGCCTCGCGCAGGAAGTGCTCGACCAGCAGCGGGATGTCCTTGCTGCGCTCGCGCAGCGGCGGCACGGTCAGCAGCACCACCGCCAGCCGGTAGTAGAGGTCGAGCCGAAAGCGGCCGGCGTTGACCTCGCCGCGCAGGTCGCGGTTGGTGGCGCATACCAGGCGCACGTCGACCGGGATCTCCTCGTTGCCGCCGAGCCGCCGGATCGCCCGCCGCTCGATCGCACCGAGCAGCGCGGATTGGATCGGCGGCGGCAGCTCGCCCACCTCGTCGAGAAAAAGCGTGCCGCCGCTGGCCTGCTCGAACGCGCCGCGGTGCTGGCGCTCGGCGCCGGTGAAGGCGCCGCGCTCGTGGCCGAACAGCTCGCTGGCGAACAGCGTCGGCGACAGCGCGCCGCAGTCGACCGTGACAAAGGGCTTGTCGCAGCGCCGCCCGCACTCGTGGATGGCGCGCGCGAACAGCTCCTTGCCGGTGCCGGACTCGCCCAGCACCAGCACCGCCACCTCCTGCGTCGCCAGCTTGCCGACCGCGGTCATCAGCTTCTTCATGGCTGGGCTGCGGCCGCGGATGCGGCCGAGCTGCTCGTCGAGGCCGTACTCGAGCAGCATCAGGCCGCCGTCCTCGAGCCGCAGGCTGCTGTCGCCCAGGTCGAGCACGGCCCCGATCGCGACAAAGGCGCTCTGCTGCTCGAGCGCCACCGGCCCGATCAGGGTGCCGTTGGTCGAGCCCAGGTCTCGCGCCAGGATCCGATCCGCGCGGCGCTCGATCTCCAGGTGATAGCGCGAGACCGTGGGATCGGCGAGCACCAGGTCGTTGCCGTCGGCGGTGCCGACCGCGACCTGCTCGCGCGCGGCGTCGAAAGACAGGCCGCTGTCCGGACCGCGGGTGACGACGAGGCGCAGCGCCTTGACCGGCACGCGCGCGAGCTGGCTCGGGTAGGTTACGCTCTCGGACATGGGCAGGACTCTATGTGGTCTGCACCGATGCCACAACCGGTTCGCTGCCGGGATCAGGGAGTCGTGCCGTTGAGGTACTCCTCGATGTTGGTGTAGCCGTCGCCGTCCCGATCGAGCGTGTTGTCGGCGGAGCTGCCGGGGTCGAGCTCTTGCCGCGTTTCCCACGCATCGGGCATGCCGTCGCGATCGCTGTCCGCGCACGGCGTTCCGGTCGCCACCACGGGCCAGCCGTGGCCATCCAGCGCATCGGTGATCCCGTACCGGGTGTAGTCCGCGGCGCTCAGGACATAGGTTCCGCCCCGGCAGACACCGACGCAGGTGCTCTGGCCCGGGGCGTCGATCACCCGGCCCTCGCCGCGCTTGAGCTCCTCCACGATTCTCCTGTCGACGGCGTCCCGCCGGGCGATCCAGTTGCCGCTGCAGTCGAGCCCTCTGGCGTTGCCCGCCGTCGCCAGCACCTCGCGGTAGGCGTCGCTGCTCTGGCTGGTGTCAAAGGCGGGCAGCGTCGTGATCTGCGATGCGTTCCAGCGCGTCGCGACCAGATGCCCCAGCGGCGACCCGGTGGTGTCGGGGTCAGCGGTGACGCGGAATCCCGGATCGACCACCAGATCCTGGGCCTGGCTGTTCGACGTGCGGTGCGGGCCGATGTTGTCCCGTACATAGAACTCGGCGCCGGCGCCGCTGTCGTCGTATCCCTTGATCTCGTACTTGCCGACCGTGGAGTCGGGACCGTACTTGAAGTAGTTGGCGACGTAGTCGACTTTGACCAGCTCGCTCGACGTGTAGTACATGTAGCTGAACACGCCAAATGGGTTGTAGACGACGTTGTTGACGACCTCCACCAGGCCGCCGTTGTCGATCATCGGGTTGCGCTCGCCGTTGTGGGCCAGCAGGTTGTGGTGAAAGGAGATGTCGTAGGCGCCGCCGCCGTTGCCGTTCTCGTCATCCTTGTAGCCGCCCAGCAGGGCGCCCTTGCCGTGGCAGCCCTTGGAGTGGTTGCTGCAGTGGAGCCCCTCGGTGACGAGCGACCACTGGATGGTGACATCGTGGTCGCCATACCAGGTCTCGAACACCTCGTCCGTGGCCCAGCTCATGGAACAGTGGTCGACGACGATGTCGTGGAGCGCATCGCCGTTGCTGGCGATCTCGAGGGCGTGGTTTTCGCCGCCGGGGCCGGGTCGCAGCGAGAGGTAGCGCAGCACCACGTCGTGGGTCCGAACCGTCAACGCATCGCCGCCGTTCAGGTTCCTGACGGTGATGCCTCCGCCCGGCGCGCTCTGGCCGGCGATCGTGATGAAGGGATTGTCGATGGCCAACGAGGTCCGGAGATCGATGAGCCCGCCCGTGCTGAAGATGCACATCCGCGGCCCGGTGGCCGAGACACACGCGCGCAGGCTGCCCGCGCCCGAGTCGTTCAGGTTGGAGACCACGAAAATCTGTCCACCGCGGCCGCCCGGGGTCGACGCTCCAAAACCCTCGGCACCCGGGAACGCCACCGCGGGACCAAGCGGACCGGCGTCGGGATCGGGCATTGCAGCGTCGGGATCGGGCAGCGCGGCGTCGGGATCGGGCATTGCAGCGTCGGGATCGGGCAGCGCGGCGTCGGGATCGGGCAACGCGGCGTCGGGATCGGGCAACGCGGCGTCGGCCGGTAGTGAACCCGCGTCGTCTGGACCGCAGTCCAGCGGCCCGATCCCACCATCCTCGCCCTCGCCCTCGTCGCAGGGCCGGTCGCCGCAGGCCTGGTCGTCAAAGTCGCCTGTCGACGGCTCTCTCACCTGGATGCCGCGCGGGCCGCACGCGGCGCCGATCGCCAGGACGAGGGTGACTGCGAGCAACAGGCCGCAAGAGCGCATGGCCAGTCTCGATTTTTTTTTCATGGATCTCCGTGAAAGCAAGGTGCAGACCAACGGTCTGGCGTAGATTTTGTCCAGATCTCAACGGTCCTGGCTCGCGAGACCCATCTCGATGTCGGCGGCAACCGACAACAGGCGGGCGCCGGACCGCGCTCTGGTGACGGCCGTCACGATCGCGGCCGGGATTTGACAGGTCGAGGGCGCGCGTCTAGCGTCGATGACATGGATGCGCGCTGCGGGGCGACGCTGTGGCTGGCTGCAATGGCGGCCGCCTGCGGCGACGGCACCTTCAGCGCGCAGCTCGTCTACCCGTCGCAACAGTTGTTCGAGCGCGGCCGCACGGTCGAGCTGTTCGTGGGCGAGGGCTTTGCGTGCTCGGGGTTGCGGGCCGCGCCGGGCACGCCGCGGCTGGTGTTCGACTCGCACGCCGACTCGCCCGAGGTGGGGCAGGTGGCGATCGGCAAGGTGGCGTTTCTGGCAGAGGTGAGCGACGGCGACTGTCTGGTCTTTCTCGAGGGCTGCGCCGAGACCGAGATCCGGCGCGGTGTCGACAACACGGTGAAGATAGCGCTGCGCGAGGTGGCGGGCGCCGGCTGCGGCGCGGGTCAGCGCTGCGAGCAGGGGCGCTGCGTGGCGGGCGATGCGGCCAGCGCCGACGTCAGTCACGCCGATTCAAGCGCGAACGACCGGCGCGACGCCGGCGTCGCCGACGTGGGCGGGGACGCTGCTGCGGCCGACATCTCCTGGCCCGACGTCCGGGTCGACGCCGGATATCCGGACGCGACGGCGGCGGATGCCGCCGATGCCGCGCAGGTCGACGCGCGGCACGACACCGGCCTGCCCGACGCGCTCCCGGACTCTGGATGGCCGGATGCGCAGGCGTTGGACGCTGCCGGTTTTCAGTTCTCGGTGCTCGTCGACGGTATTCCAACGCGCTTTGCCCGGCGCTGGCAGATCGACATCTCGCCGACGCTGACCGGCCAGCCGCTGGATCGCTTCCCGGTGCTCTTCGATTCGGCGGTCGACTCGGCGCTGATGGACGAGCTCAGGCCGCTCGCTGCCGGCGGGCACGTCCGGCAGGCGCAGGGTTTTGACGTCGTGTTCGCGGCCGCCGACGGTACCGAGATCCTCAAGCACGAGGTGGAGAGCTACCTGTCCGCGACCGGCGAGTACCGGGCCTGGGTGCGCGTCGACCTCGTCGGTGCCAGTCAGTCCATATTTCTCTACTTCGGCAGCGATCAGGTGGTCGCCGACGTGCAGCACGCCAGCGCGGTCTGGGCCAACGGATTCGTCGGGGTCTGGCACCTGGGCGAGTCGACGGGTGCCGTCCTTGACTCGACCGCCCTCGGTCGCAACGGGATCGCGAATGGAGCCCAGCCCGGGGTCTTGGCGCCGATCGGCACCGGCTACGAGTTTTCTGCGACCGAAGAAGATAGCATCGCCATCGACCAGCTCGCGGGCGCCTGGAGCATCGGGCAGATGACGGTCTCGGTCTGGGTGCGGATCGCGGACGACCCGGTCGTCGACGACAACACGATTCTGTCGCAGTACACCTGCGATTACGACGACGGCTTCGAGCTGCGGGTCACCGACGACACGGGACACGTCAACTACGACGTGTTCCGCATGTGCCACGCCGAAACCTGCGAGGATGTCTTCGGCCGGCGGATTTCCAGCGACACCTGGCACCACGTCGCCGGCGTGCGCACGGCGAGCGAGCTGCTGATCTACTCGGACGGCGCGCTGATTTTCCAGGTCGACGACGACTACTCCGGTCTGACGCTGGTGCCGGCCAGCGGGCTGTACCTGGGGCGCAACGCGTGCAACGCCCGCAACCACCTGAGCGGCAGGCTCGACGAGGTGCGGTTGTCGTCGACAGCGCGCCCGGCGGCCTGGATCCACGCCAGCTACCTCAATCAGAGCGCGCCCGGATCGACCTACACCGTGATTCACTGAGCGCGTTCGAAGGCGCCGAGATCGGGCCCGGCGCCGGCGTAGGCAAAGGACACCGCGTCGCCGGACTGCCAGGTCACGGCCGTGTCCACGGTGAGCGTGCTCGCCGCGTTGTCGACGCTGACCAGCCTGACCGGTGGATTGTCTCCCACCGCGATGGTGTCGCCGGCGGCGCCGGTATCCCAGCCCGGGCAAAAATAGCGGGCATCGGCCACCGCAAAGGTAGTGCCCTGGCCGGCGGCCGAGGTGACCGAGGTCAAGAGCGCGCCAGCGTCGATCGCCGGGCTGCCGGCCTGCAGCGAGAAGTCGCCGCCGGAGGCGATGGCGCTGACGAACTTGGGATCGCCGGTCAGCGAGTGGGCATCCTGGCCGCTGGCCGACCGGTAGGCAGCCAGCGACAGCTCGCTGCCGAGCCAGCGCACCCGGGTGTCGCGCGAATTGAAAAAGCCATTGTTGTCGCTGGAGAAATGGTCGGCCGCATCGATCACCAGATCGACGTCGGCCTGGGTCATGGCGACGATGTTGTTCTTGAACACGGAGTGGTCATTACCGTTGTTCTTGATGCGCAGGCTGGCGCTGCCCGAGTCCGGCGAGGTGTTCTGGTACAAGGTATTGTGGGTCATGTAGCAGTAGCTGGTTCCGCCCCACATGTTGATGCCGGAGGTGCTGCCGCCGTAGCTCGCTCCGGGGTTGGTGAAGCTGCCGTCGCTGGCCACGCCGCGGTCGTTCTTGAGGAACAGATTGTGATGGATGATCAGATCGCGGCCGTACTGGGTCGTCAGGCCGAGGGTGTTGGCCCGGATGACGTTGCGGCGCGCGCAGCCGTTGACCACGTTGCTGAACCAGAGGCCGGTCTCGTACTCGTGCCAGAGCGCGTTGTGCTCCAGGACATTGTCCTCGACCACGATGTTCTCGACGTTGTGCTCGGCCTGGATGCCGGTCGCCCCGTTGTCGTGGATGTAGTTGTCGTGGATCCAGATCTTCCGCGAGAAGCCGGGGCGCACGCCCTGCTCCTCGTTGCTGTAGATCTCGTTGCCGACCACCTCGATCTGCGTGGGCCAGGTGTCCACCGGATCGGGCGAGGTGGTCGTGGTGCCGTAGGCGGCGCCGATCTCGATGCCGAACGGATGGTCCTCGACCTGGGTGATGCCGTTGAAGGAGATGGAGTTGCCCGGCCCGACGACGATGTGCTGGCACTTGCGGTAGATGAAGAGGCCGTACTTGGTGTTGTCGTGAAGCTGGCAGTTCCTGATGACCACGTTAGTGATCGCCGCACCCGCCGATGAGCTGCTGCCGTTCAGCCGGATGCCGATGCGGTTGCCGTAGACCTCCAGGTTGTCGAGCACGATGCTGTCAGAGCCGGGCAGCACCGCCACGGCCGAGGAACCGGAGCTGCCGTTGCCCACTCCGGTCAGCCTGAAGCCGCTGAACAAGAGATGGTCGTATCCGTTGACCCGGATGCAGTACTGGCGGGTGCCGTTCTGGCCGTCGATCAGCGGCTGCTCTCCCGGATAATTGCGAAACGCGATCCAGTTGTCGGCCGACCCGGAGCGCACCGGATCGATGGTCTCGTGGTAGGTGCCGGCCCGGACATAGACCGTGGCGCCGGCAGTCACCGTGCTGACCGCGTGCCGGATGGTCTGCCACGGCCCGCTGGAGCCACCCTGAAAGGCTGCGGAGCGCCCGTCGTAGGAGTCGCTGCCGCCGTTTGCGGCCACGTAGTATTCGGTCCCCGTGGCCGGACACTCGCCGCAGTCCCGAGCACATGAGACGCAGGTCTCGCCGCCGCTGCAGTCGCCGTCGCCGCAGGTGGGCGCGGCAGTATCCGGAGCATCGATGTCGGGCGCGGCAGCATCCGGAGCATCGGCATCAGGCACGGCCGCATCTTGGCCGGCGTCGTCGGGCTGCGGCGCTGCCGCCTCGACGAGAAAAGAGCAGACCGCGGCGAGCTTCGACAACCTTCGGCCGCCGTATATCGACACGCGGCCCGACCCGGCGGCCCGCGGCACGAAGGCGAGCAAAATGCCGCCGTCGCTGTCGGTCGCGGCGTCGTGCGATTCGGTGGAACCGGCCACCGAGATCTCCACCCGGATCGGCTCGTCGCTCGCCAGCCCGAGGCCGAGGACCATGGCCTCGATGTCGACGGTCGCCGGATCGGGCGAGACCGAGCAGGTACCGCGGCGCCGGAGCAGCAGGTCGGCCGCGGTGCCGGCGTCGATGCTGTCTGCCGTTGGCTCGTTGACCTCGATGCCGGCCGGGCCGCAGGCGCTGGCGATCGCGGCAGCGGCAAGGATGGCCGCGCGCGCTGGAGTCAGGTTCATGATCCACCTCGTCTAGTGCATTTGAGGCGCTGGTAACGCAAACATCAGGCCATCGAGGGGATCTGGCTAATAGCTGAATTGACTTGCGAATTGAGACGCGGCCGACGGTGGGCGGGCCGGGTGTCGGCGGCGACCGACAACCGGTGGGGGTCGATCAGCGGCCGGGAACGAGCTTCACGCCAGAGCGACGGCAGGCGGTCGTGAGGGCGGCGTCAAATGTTGCGAGCGGCACGCCGCGACGCTGCGCGAGCTCGAGGTAGGCAGCGTCGTATGCGGAGAGCCCGTGCTCGCGGGCCAGGGCGTCAAATCGCTGTGCTGCCTCGCTGCCGAGTAGCGTATCGACATAGAGCGGCAGTCCGCGAATGAGTTCGAGCGCATGGTCGGCATCGGCTGGTGACAACCGCCTTCTTGCCACCGCGGCCCGGAGCGCGTTGGCGAGCTCGTACCACCAGAGTGCCGGGATCCAGAGCCGGCAGCGCTGGTCCAGGGACTGCAGCAGGCGCTCGGCGGTCGCCGTCGACTCGTCCGGTAGCAGCCAGGCCAGCGCCACCGAGCAATCGAGCACCAGCTCGCGTGGCATCATCTCTTTCTTCCGGTGTCGATGAGGTCGCGCACCGGCACCGACCCGCGCGCGCGCGCCCGGATCTGCCGAAAGGCCGCTGCGATCGCGCGCAGGTCGCCGGAATTTTCATCCGGCACCGGCCCGAGCCGGGCGACCGGCTTGCCGCGGCGCAGAATGTCATAGCTCTGCCCCCGCTCGACCTCCCGCAGCAGCTCGGCCAGGCGGGTCTTGGCCTCGAACGAACCTATCTTCTTGGGTACGCTCACACGGCACCTCTCGTTATCAAACCAGTTTAATCAACCAGTTGTTTTGCTGCAACAGGGAGACGGGCGCGGCCGAGATGGAGTCGTCGGCGATCCGTGGTTGCCAGGGGACGGGCTGCGGCCAGCCGCCGGTCAACCAGACGACGAGGCCTGGCGATCGACGTAGCTCGGCGATCGAATTGACATGGCAGGACCGCGGCACCCGGCTTGTGACCCCCGCAACGCGGTGGTACGGTCAAGCTCGTTGATCGCGGCGGCGGCCATGCGCGGCGACGGAGGGCGATCGATGACCAGGCAACGCCGCGTCCCGCGAGCGCCACGGCAGTCGCTGTGCTGCGTGTTCGGCGTGGTCGCGGTTGCCCTGGCGACCACCGCGACCGCGAAGAACGGGGCGCTCGCGCGAGCGCAGGCCCTGTACGACGCCTTCCGCTACGACGAGGCCTACGTCGCCTACAACCAGGCGCTCGCCACGAGGGGCAATACCCCGGATCAGATCGCCAGCATCTACCTGCATCTCGGCATCGTCGCGGCGGCCATGGATCGGCCGTCGGAGGCCTCCGAGCACTTCAAGCGCCTGCTCTGCGTCAACCCTCAGGCGCAGCTCGCGGAGGACGCACCGCCCAAGGTGCAGGGACCGTTTCTCGTCGCGCAGGAGGCGACCAAGCAGCTCAAGCGGTTTCGGCTGATCCACACCCCGCCCTCCGTGCGGCCGGCGGAGGGGCCGCTGCAACTCGAAATCGAGCTCGAGCCGGATTCGCTCGGGCTGGCGACCGGGGTGGCGGTGCGCTACCGCGAGGCCGGCGGCGCGGTCTTCAAGACGCGATCGATGCCGGGCGCCGGCCGGATGAGATTGGCGCTGTCCGCGCAAGAGATCGGGCCGGGCCGGGACCTCGAGTACTACGTGCAGGTCAGCGACGCCAATGGCGGCGTGTTGTGGGAGTACGGCTCCGAATCGTCGCCGATCGCGGTGCGCGCCGACGCGCCGGCGCCCGCGGTGGCGGTCAGCCAAGCTGGCACCAGCGCTGCTCCGACGCCGGACGCCGCAGGCGGTGACCGCGATGTGGACAGGCCGTGGTACCAGAACGGCTGGGTCTGGGTTGCCGCCGGCGGGGTGGCGGCGCTGCTGGTCGCCGGCGGGACCACCGCGGCGGTCGCGGTGGCGGTCAACCAGTCGTCTACGGCGCCGGTCCACTTCGGCAGTGTCTCGTACCGCATCGCCGGCGACTGACCGCGGATGACATGAGCGGCTGGAAGGATGCTCAGACCGAGGAGCTGCCCGCTGGCGCCGAAGGCCGCGCGGGGGGCTCGAGGACGGGTCTGGTCGATAGCGAGCGCCTGGGCCGTTACGAGCTGCTGTACGAGTTGGCCGCGGGCGGCATGGCCACGCTCTACCTGGCGCGGGCGACCGGGCCGGCCGGGTTCGAGAAGCTGGTCGCCATCAAGCGCATCCATCCCCACCTGGCCAAGCAGCGCTACTTCGTCGACATGTTTCTCGACGAGGCGCGCATCGCCGCGCGCCTGCAGCACCCCAACGTGGCCCAGATCTTCGACCTGGGGGAGAGCAACGGCAGCTTCTACATCGCGATGGAGTATGTCGAGGGCGAGAGTCTGTCGCGGCTGGTCGGCGAGACCCTGCGCCAGCAGGTCGTTCGCAGCGATCCGCCGCGGATGCCGCTGGTCGAGGCCGCCACCATCGTGGCCGACGCCGCGGCCGGGTTGCACGCAGCGCACGAGCTGCGCGGCGGCGACGGCCAGTCGCTCAACCTGGTTCACCGCGACGTCTCTCCCCACAACATCCTGATCACCTACGACGGCTTCGTGAAGCTGGTCGACTTCGGCGTGGCCAAGGCGCGCGGCCGCATCACCAGCACCACCGACCGGCAGCTCAAGGGCAAGATCCCCTACATGTCGCCCGAGCAGGCGCAGGGGCTGGACCTGGATCGGCGGTCGGATGTCTTCTCGCTCGGTATCGTGCTCTACGAGGTGACCTGCGCCCGCCGCCTGTTCAAGCACGACAGCGAGATGGGTACGCTCTCTCTCATCCTCGGCGGCCAGATCCCACCGCCCTCGGCGGTGGTGCCCGGCTATCCGCTCGAGCTGGAGCAGGTGGTGCTCCGGGCGCTGGCGATGCGGCCCGCCGACCGGTTCCAGACCGCCGACGAGATGCGGCGCGCGATCCAGCAGTCGCTGCTGGTGATCGGTTCGGTGGCGGGAGCGAGCGAGATCGGTGGCTGGATGCGGCGCGTGTTCAGCGACCGGATGCAGATCAAGGCGCGGCTGCGCGAGTCGGGCGAGACCGGCGTGGCTCCGCCGCCCGATATTTTTTGCGAGCTGGGCTCGAGCGGCAGCATCGAGCTGTCGTTCGAGGGCGTGCCGCGAGAGCCGGCGTTGGCGCCGACGATCTCGGAGGGGAAGCCGACCGCGAGCCGGAGCCGGAGCCGGAGTCTGCTGCTGGCCGCGGCAGTGGTCATCGCCGCCGGCGCGGCGACCATCCTGGGCGGCCGCGCCTGGTTGAACTGGTCTGCGCCCACGGCGGCGACGAGCGCGCCCGCTATCGCGGCTGCGCCATCCGACGCCGCACTGCCAGACGCCGCGCCAACCGATACCCGGCCGGCAGCGGTCGCGGCGGCGAGCTCTGCGTCGGCGCCGGCGCAGCCGGCGATCGCTTTGGCGCCGGCCAAGAAGGTCGCGGCCAGGGTCAGACCGCCCAAGAAGGAGAGCCGCGACGAGCAGGCCAGCGGGCTGTTCTCGCTGAAGACCACGCCCTGGGCCGAGGTCTGGCTCAGGGGCAAGCGGCTGGGCGAGACACCGCTGGTCGGGGTCAAGCTGCCGGTGGGGCAGCACACGCTGGAGCTGCGCAGCCAGGGCAAGCTGCCCGGCCGCAAGCTCAAGATCGCGATCCGCGCCGACGAGCACCTGCGGCGCGAGATCGATCTGCGCTGAGCGCGGGCGGCGGCTCAGGAGATGGCAGCGGGCGGCAGCACGTGTACCTCCGCGCTCAACGCATAGGGCTCGCGCACCGCGGCGACGACGGTGCCGCAGCCGACCGCGGCCGACGTCTTTCGCAGCGCGGCAAATCCCTTTAGGCTGTCCGCCGGCACCCGCGACGCGAGCTTGATCTCGATGGGCAGCAGCCTGCCGTTGGCTTCGAGCACGACGTCGATCTCGACCTTTTCCTTGGTCCGAAAGAAGAAGATGGGCGGCTCGCAGCCCCGGTGCCAGTAGCTCTTGATGATCTCGGCCACGACATACGTTTCGAAGAGCGCTCCGGCAGCGGCGCCGCGCGCTGCGACGTCGGCGTTGCGCCAGCCCGTCAGGTAGCAGGCGAGGCCGGTGTCGACGAAATAGAGCTTGGGGGCCTTGGTCAGTCGCTTGGTGAGATTTCGATAGTAAGGCCGCAGCAGGAACACGTGCCCGGCGGCCTCGAGCAGACTCAGCCATTCCTTGGCGGTGTTCACGCTGACGTCGCTGTCTCGCGCGAGATCGGAGAGGTTGAGCAACGACGCGGTGCGCGCGGCGCAGACCCGCAGGAATCGCTCGAAGCTCGACAGCGAGCCGGCCCGGACCAGGTCCCGCAGGTCGCGGTCGATGTACGTCTGGACGTAGGAGCCGTAGAAGGCGTCCAACGGCGGCGCGTTGCGGTGCACGAGCCTGGGGAACGAGCCGCGCACGATCCGGGAGAAGATCTGCCGCACCGTCGCCGCGGCGCGCGCCTGGCCCGACCTCGCGAGGGCCGGGCTCCAGGGCCGGGCCGCGGCGGGAACCGAATCCTCCTCGGCCTGCGACAATCCGAGCAGTCGCAGCACTCCGACCCGGCCCGCCAGAGACTCCGAGACATCGCGCATCAGATGGAAGTGCTGTGACCCGGTGAGCCAGTATTCTCCCATGCGTCCGCTGCGATCGACCCGCACCTTGAGGTAGGGCAAGAGCTGCGGCGCGTACTGGATCTCGTCGATGGTCAGCGGCGGGGGATGGTGCTGCAGAAACAGCCCCGGGTCGTTTCGGGCCAGCGACCGCAGTTCGAACTCGTCGAGGCTGACGTAGCGGCGCCGGGCGCGCCCGCGCTCGCCGCCCAGGTGGTCGAGCAGAGTCGTCTTGCCGACCTGGCGGGCGCCGGTCAGCAGCACGATCGGGAACGAGCGCGACAGCCTCAAGATCCGGGGTTCCAGATAGCGGCTCTTGTACATTCGACTAATTTATAGTGCTACTGCAAAATAGTCAAAGAGAGGAAGAAGGTGATCCCGCTGTGCGCAGGCGGGGCGGTCACGGACACCACTCGCGCTCCGCCCCCAGGCTCACCGTCGGCTCGGGATCGAGGTAGCGCCGCACCCTGAAGTCGTCTACCCACCAGCGGTCGCTATCGCCAGCGCGCGAGGCTGCCGGCCTCGAAGTCGTCGAAGAACAGATAGACACGGTTGCGGTCGGCCGGAGCCGGTCCAGCCGCGGGATCGCCGTAGCTGACGAAGTAATCCGCGTCGTCGGGGAGGCCGGCCGACGCTGACCGCACCGACCGATCCGCCCCATCGGCATGAACGCATGACCGGCGTGTCGCCACCAATCCCTGTATGGCCACTTGCCGCCGGCGTCGCGCCCGATCCTCGCTGTCGCGCTTGTTCGCGCGGTCGCTGCTCGCCGCGCCCTGTATCGCGCTCGCCTGCGCGCCCGGGACAGTGGCGCGGCCGCTCGATCCGGTCGGGTCCGCGATCGCCATAGACGCGGTAGAGCTGGCACCCGGCACACCGCTGGTCGACGCTTTTCATCGCCTGCGCGCGGCCGGCGTCACCAACCTGAACAACCCGCTCGAATCCTACATCGAGAGCGGCCGCGACGGCCGCGGCTACTTCGCGCTCACCGGCGACCAGTTGGACCGGCTGTTGATCTTCGTCGATGGCAGATTCTGGCGCGGCCAGCCGATCGCGCCGACGCACCACGCCTGCGTGCACGGCGTGCGCGTGTGGCGGATCGCCGCCCGCGCCGAGGTCGGATTCGTCGTCCTCAGCCGGGGGACCGCCTACGGAGCGCCCGCCGGTCTGCAGCTTGTGACGCCGGGCGGCGAGACCGCGCGCTACGACCTGACCCTGCTCGCGCTCGAGAACGAAGGCCTGCGCGACCCGCTCCTGGTCGGTCGCGATCTCGGTCCAGCCGCCGGTATCGACCACCAGGTCTTCTTCACCGCCCGGCGCGCCGACAACCGGCTCTGGCCGCGAGGCTACCTGCTCGGTGTGGTCGACGGGCGGCTGGTGATCGAGGAGGCGTCGGCGCGGGACGAGGCCGAGGTTCGGCTCTGCTCGTGCTACCAGGCGTGGCGCGACGGCATGGCCGCAGCGCCGTTCGAGGAGGCGGTTGCCGGCTCGCAGGTATTGCGCTGACGACGTCAGGTGTTGTAAGAATCCTCCATAAATTACCCCCGGAGGATGTCATGGCCAAGGGACAGTTGCGCCCCCCCAAGACCAACAAACCCAAGCTCTCGACCAAGGAGAAGAAGGCCAAGAAGGCCGCCAAGAAGGCCGCCAAGAGCTGAACGTCGGCCGCGTCGAGCTTTTGACCGCACCACGACAACCCGCTGCCCCGGTGCCGGTCGACGCCTTCGTCGGCTCGATGGTGGGGCTCGCGGTCGGCGATGCGCTCGGCTTTGCCACCGAGTTTCGCCGCCGCCAGGCCATCCTCGACACCTTTGGTCCGGACGGCGTGACCGACTTCGTCGGCCAGCTCGACCCGCGCTGGCCCGCGCGGCCGGCCATCATCGGCCGCGGCCACCCGCCCGGGACCTACAGCGACGACACCCAGATGAGCATCGCCGTGGCCGAGGCGTTGCTCGACGGACCGACCGATGACGTCGACACGGTGATGCGGCGCATGGCCCGGCGTTTCGTCGACTGGAGCCGCAGCGGCGACAACGACCGCGCGCCCGGCAACGCCTGTCTGACCGGCTGCCGCAACCTGGCGCGCGGCGTGCCGTGGCGCGAGGCTGGAGTCGCCGACAGCAAGGGCTGCGGCAGCGCCATGCGGGTGGCTGCGATCGGCCTGGTGTGCTGGCGCGACCGCTCCCGGCTGCTCGAGCTGGCCCGCGCCAGCAGCCTGCCCACCCATCGCCACGACGCCGGGATCGAGGGGGCGGCCGCCGCGGCGCTGCTGGTGGCGCTGGCGCTCGAGAAGAGCTCGCCGGCCGAGATGTACGACGCGGTGCTGGCCGAGTGCGGCCCGCGCTCGGCCGACTTCGACCGCTGCTGGCGCCGCCTGCCGCAAATGCTCGACCGGGCGCCGGCGTCGGTGCTCTCGGAGCAGGGGCTGGGCGAGAGCTGGGTGGCCGAGGAGGCGGTGGCGAGCGCGCTCTATTGTTTCTGGCGCGCGCCGACCGATTTCAGGGCCACGGTGCTGACCGCCGTCAACACCGACGGCGACTCGGACAGCATCGGCTGCATCGCCGGCTCGATCAGCGGGGCCTACAACGGCGTCGCGGCGATACCCGAGCACTGGCGGCAGAACGTCGAGAACAGCTCGCTGCTGCACCGGCTGGGGGAGCGGCTGCACGCGGCGGCGGTGGGCTGAACCGTCCGCGCTGGTCCCGAAGGCGCTCATCCGTTGGCACATCGCCTGGCGGCGGTTGAACAGCCAGCTCGAGTACGCGCGCTGGGAGTAGCGCGAGGCGGCCCCGCGATCACGGATCGCACTTTCATTGCACCCCGCTTGCGCGCTAGTCTCTCGCCCCATGCCGATTCATGGGATGTCCGCACGCGCCGGGGCTGCCGCCAACTCGACCGCTGCCGGCGCCTCCTGTCGGGAATGCACGACCGGTCGCTGGCGTTGGTGCTTTCGGAGCAGGTGGCCGGGCGAGAGTCGAGCGATCATCCTTTTTCTGCTGGTCGCGGCCGGCTGTCCGTCGTCGAGCAAGGCGCCCGGGCGCGAGAATTCGCCCGCCTCCGACGCCAGGCTCGACGGCGAGGAGCTGCGAAAGGCGTTCGAGGAGATGGCGATGCGCTCGGCCGCCGACCTGATGAGCCAGGCCAACCACGAGCGCCTGGTCTTCGGCTCGCACAACAACATTTTCGCGCAGTCGGCCCGGCTCTCCTTTCCGACGACGGTCAAGCGCATCTGGATAGACGTCGGTGCCTACAAGCTGGAGCGGACGCGGACCGAGCTGGAGCAGCACGCCGAGCTCGGGCTGATCGCGATCGATCCGCTGCGCGAGGCGTGGCAGACCTGGCCCGACGATCCGCGGCTGATCGCGTTTCCGGTCGCCATCGACCACAGCGAGGGGGTCAAGCACTTCAACGTCAATGCCTACGACGCCACCAGCTCGCTCGCCAAGTCGCGCGACGATTCGTGGGCTGGTCGGTTGCAGCAGACGCTCGAGATCCGGCGCGTCTTCGCGCTGCGGCTCGAACGCATACTGGCGGCCATCCCGGAGTCGCTGCCGATCGAGTTTCTCAAGGTCGATACCCAGGGTCGCGACCTGCAGGTCGTCAAGTCGGCCGGTCCCGCGCTCCGCCGGATCAAGACCGTGCAGGTGGAGGTCCTGCTCAAGCCGGCCTACGAGGGGGAGGGCGCGGAGCGGCCCGGCACCGAGCAGGAATTCATCGACTATCTGGCGCAGCAGGGATTCGCTTTGACCAAGAGGTTCGACGTCTACACCAACCGGGAGCAGGAAGACCTGGAGTTCGAGAACCGAACCTGGCCGCAGACGTCGGCGAGACCGTGAGCTGGCCGCAGATCGCCGACGGCGGCGGCTCGGGGCGCGCGCCTTTTTCCGATTCCCATAGCACGCTAAGGTGATGCCCGGCTGTGTATTCACGCGGGGAGTCCCATGTCGCTCACTGTCGCTGCGCTCGCTCTGCTGTGTGCCGTCCCCGGCCTTGCCGTCAAACCGGCGACGGTGCCGGCCCGGGGCCAGCAGGAGGCGATCCTCACCATCGACGCCGCCGGCATGTATCACCTGAGCGCCCGCAGCGACTCGGGCACGGCGTGCGAGATCGTCGACCACCTGCGCGGACCGTTCGACAGCAGCGGCGCGTCCGGTACCAGCAACTGCGAGCTCGATCTGCTGCTCGACAGCGGCAGCTACAAACTGCGCCTGCGATCGCCGGTCAAGGGCAAGGGCCAGGTGGCGCTCGCGGTCGCGCCGTTTGCCGAGCTCAACCCCGGCGGCGTGCGGCTCGACGAGCGGCAGTCGGCCGAGCTGAGGCTCGCGCCCGGCCAGCAGGTCTCGCACTGGATTCACAATGACAAGCCGCGCCGCGTCGATCTGATCGTGGCCGGCCGCAGCGCCGGGCTGGTGCGGCTGTGGCGCAACGGCCAGTGGGTCGAGGAGATCGAGGCCGCCAGCGAGCAGTTGGCCCCGCGGCCGGGGCAACCGATATGGCTCTGGCACCTGCGCGGCAGGCTCGAGGCCGGCGACTACCTGCTGGTGGCCTACGGCGCCCGGCCGCAGCGGTGGACGCGCGGCAGCGAGGACGACGCGCTCTACGTCGCCAACGGTTTCGCGCTGGCGCCCGCCGAGCGCACGCTGGACTTCGCGCTGCCGGCGTGGGGCAGGCTGTGGATCGAGATCGGCGCCGGGCCCCACTTCGCGACGCTCAGCCTCGACCAGGCGCCGGCCGCGGCGACGTCGCTCGAGTTCTGGGAGCTGGACTCGGCGGGTGGCGCGACCGGCGGCCGCGGCGGAAGCTGCAGCGTCGCGGCCAAGGCGGTGGCGCCGGCGTGCGCCACCTCGGCGAGCGGAAAGAAACGCCACCTGCTGGTCGTCACCGGCGAGCCCGGCACCGGCGGCCAGCTCCAGTGGGCGCCCAGACCCAAGGGGCTGCTCGCCGACGGCGAGTATCTGACGCAGGGCGATCTCGAGTTCCAGGCGCCGGCGGCCGGGCGCTACCTGATCGGGCTGCACGACGTGCCGACCGATTTCGATGCGCCGCCGCTCGGCTGCGCGCTCGAGCGGCGGCAGCCCGACCGGCAGTGGCAGCGGATGGCCGTCGACGCGCTGCGCATCGACGGCAAGCACCCGTTCTCGCGGCAGTTCAACCTGCGCGAGCAGGGCTACACGCTGTGGTTCGAGCTGCTCGAGTCGGGCGAGTACCGCATCGCCTCCTCCGGCGAGACCCGGGCGATATGCGAGCTGTACCAGGGCGACCATCGGCTGACCAAGAGCGACCCCAAGGCCAAGCGCTGCGACCTCAAGCTCCGGCTCGGTCCGGGGCAGTACCAGCTCAATTTCTATGGCGGCCAAGCCGGCATCGAGAAGCTGGTCATCGACCGGGAGGGCGGCCTGCTCAAGTCGGTGATCGATCGATTCACCAACACCAAGAAATCGGACCAGCCACCCGAGATCCAGCCGACGCCCGGCAAGAGCGGTTGCCGCTTCTCCGACGTCGCGCTCGCCGCCGGCGTTCGCTACCGCATTCGCACCAACCGGCTGGGCGAGGTGCAGGCGCGGGGCCTGGTGCTGCGGCCGCTGCCGCTGACGCTGGACACGCCGCTGCCGATCACCGTCGACGGCCAGAGCGAGGTCCGGTTGCCGTCGGCGGCGGGACGCGCCGGGCTGGTGCGCGGGGTCGGTGCGCTGACCTGCGCGCTGCGCAGCGGGGCTCCGGTGGCCGGCAGAGACGGCGTCTGCGCGCTGCCGGCGCTGGCCAGCGGCGACGAGCTGATCCTGACCAACCGCAGCGTCGACGGGGTCACCGCCGTGGTCGGCCGGCCCCGGCCGCGACCTCCGGCGCCGGTGCTGGCCAGCTACGCGCCCAGGTTCGCCCCGATCCCGGCCATCGGCGTCGGCAAGCCGATCTATCTCGATTTCGACCGCTCCGAGTCGCACTCGCTGCTGTTCGACGTGGCCGAGGCCGGCCTCTATCACCTGACGACCGAGGGGCTGCTGGCGACCGAGTGCCGGCTGCGCACGCCGGTGGCGCCGCAGCTCGCTAGAGACCGCAGCGGCGGCCGCGGTCGCAACTGTCTGCTCGCCGGCTACCTGCGGCCCGGCCGCTACCTGGCCACCGCCAAGACGGTCGGCCAGAGCAGGGGCCGCGCATCCGTTCTGCTGAGCCGGCGGCCGGCGACCCGGGGGCCGGCCGTGCGCGCCGACGGCGAGGTCTTTTTCCGGGCCCGGGCCGGCGATCTGGTGCAGCAGGAGCTGAGCGTGGGCCAGAAGGGCCGCTACGCCCTGGACACATCGGGCCAGGGCGTGCAACTGCAGTGCCGGCTCGACGACCGCGACGGCTGGCCGCTGGTGGCAGTCCCCACCCCTTGCCGGGCGAGCCACGAGCTGGCTCGCGGCCGCTACCGCTGGTCGCAGTTGCCGCTCACGGTCGAGAGCATGCGCCGCACCGAGATCAGGCGGGTGCGGCCGGCGCTGGTGTTGCGCGGCAACAAGAGACGCCACGCCATCGATGTCAACACCTGGTACGACGCGGAGCTCGGCCGCGACGGCCGCGACGAGTTCCAGTTCACGCTGAGCGCGGACCTGCCGGTCCGGGTGGCTCTCACCAACGGCATGCAGGGGCGGCTCTACCGCGTCGACGGTGACCGGGAAAAACTGATCGAGACGGTGCCGCCGGCCGAGCCGCCGGCCGCTGGGTCGGAGGAGGATGAGGAGGAGTACGAGCAGGAGTACGAGGAGGAGCCGGACGAGATGCCGGTCGAGGAGGGTGGCGAGGACGAAGGCTACGACGAAGGCGGCGACGGCGAGGAGGAGATGCCAGACGGCTCCGGCGGCGACGTCGACGACGAGGGAGATGGCGCGCTGTCCGACGGCGAGACGCCGGACCCGGCCTACCAACCGCCGCCGGCGGCGGCGCGGCGCAAGCCGTCCGGTGACGACAACCTGGCCGTCGACCTCAAGGCGGGGAGATACCGGCTGGTGACGGAGCACTGCCGCGGCGACGTCGCCATCGCGTACCGGTTGCGAGTGGTCTCGGAGGTGCTGGCGCCGGGGCTGCAGCAGGAGCTGCCGGTGCCCGGCTCGGCCACCGTGCGGATGCCCGCCGCGGGCATGCTGCACCTGGCCACCCGGGGCCAGACCGACGTGCGCTGCCGGCTGTTCGCTGCCGGCGGCGCGCTGCTGGCCGAGAGCGCCGACTACGGCGCGGACTGGAACTGCCGCCTGGTCGAGCCGCTGCCGGCCGGCGACTACCGGCTGGTGTTCGAGGCGCAAAACCAGCGTAGCGGCTCGACCCGGGTCAAGGTGGTGGCGCCGCCGGACCGGCGCCTGGACCGGCTGGTCGACGGCGCCAAGCTCAAGACCGCCAACCAGGCGCTGGTGGTGCCGTTGCCCGCGGTCGAGGGTGACGCCGTGCAGGAGCTGCACTTCAGGTCCAAGAGCGCCTTCTCGTGCGCCCTCGAGCGCGGCGACGGCACCGTGCTGCAGCGCGAGGACAGCGTGCGCCATTGCCAGTTACTGGTGCACGCGGCCGGCCAGCCCTTCAACGTCCGGCTCTGGACCAAGGGGAGATGGGCCGAGCTGACCGCGAGCCACCAGGCGCGACCGATCGGCAAGCTGCACGGCCGCACCGTGGCCGCGGGTCGGGCCGGTCGGGTCGACATCGCCCGGCCCGGCCGCTATCGCACAGCCGCCAATGTCTGGTGCCGGCCGGCGGCCGAGCCCGGCCTGCTGTCGCCCTGCGGTCCGAGCGCGCCGCTGGAGGCGGGGGCGCTGGTGGTGTCGACGGTGGGGCAGCGCGATGAGCTCAGGCTCGACCTCGACGAGATGGTGATCGAGCTGAGCGCCGATGACAACCCGGCCGTACGCGAGCAGCTCGGCCAGCGCCGATTGATCGAGCGTCAGCGCAGCGGCCAGCCCGGCCTGCACCTGGTCGCGGTGCGGGTGCCGTTCGGCGAGGCGGCGGCTCCCGCCTGTCGCCTCGAGGGCGGGGTCGCCGAGCAGCAACCGCACGCCTGCTTTGCCGCCAGCGGCGCGACCCGAGAGTCGCTGCTGCGGCTGTGGGCCGCCACCGACAAGCCGCTGCCGGCGACGGTGACGCGCATCGCCGCTCTCATCCCCGAGCGCGCCGCGACCCTGGCGCCGGGCAAGAGCGAGGCCACCTGGAGCGGGCAGGTCGGCCGCTTCGCGCTGCCGGACGCGCCGTTTCAGCTCGAGGCCACGCTGCCGCCGCAGACCTGGGCCGTGCAACTCGACCGCGCCGGAGCCGCGATCGATTTTTGCCCGCCGGGCGAGGCGTTGAGCCGCTGCCTGCTGGCCGGGCAAGGCGGCGAGCTGCTGCTGCGCGGCGGCGACGGGAGTCGGCTGCAGGCGCGGCTGTTGCTGGTCGACGCGGCGCCGCCGCAGGTGGTGCTGCGCGGCCTGTACGAGGCGCTGCCGCTCCAGCACGGCCAGCTCCGGTTGCGGGTGCCGCCGGCCGCCGGCGCGCGGCTGGTCGAGGTGGACGGAGAGGTGCGCTGCACCATCACGCGCGACGACGGCAGCCGCAGCGGCGGTTGTCGCGGCGCCATCCCGGCGCGCCAGGGCGCCGAGGTGGTGATCAACCACCCGCCCGGGCCGCTGCGCGCGGTGGTGTTCGCCCCCGGGCAGCCCAACGTGGCGCGCTGGAGCAAGCTGCTGCCGCGGAAGCTGCCGCCGCCGCTGGGCGAGGCGCGGGCGATCCCGATCAAGCCGGGTGTCAACGATTTCACGGTCGAGATCAGGCAGCGCAGCCTGCTCGATGTGCGCGCCGACTCGGGGGTCGGCGCCCTGTTCGACGGCACGCGGCTGCTCAAGCTGGACGGTCTGGGCGGCGCCTGCACCTTGCAGCGCCTGCTCGAGCCGGGCCGCTACCGCGTCATGCTGCGGCCCTTTGCCGGAGCGCCGGCCACCGGCAGCGTGAGCTGGACCGCCGAACCGGTGCCGGCGCTGGCCGACGGCGTCGGCGCCGAGCAGTGGATCGCGCCGGGCGCGGCGCGCTACTTCAGCTTTCGCACCACCTCGGCGGGGAGAGTCGGGCTCGGGCTGCAGGTCGACGCCGACCGGCTCGAGTGCACTGTCCTCGACGTCAACCACCGGCTGCTCGGCCATGGTTGTCAGCAGTTCCTCGAGCTGCCCGCCGGCAACTACCTGCTGGCCGTGCGCGCGCCACCGGAGCTGGCGCCGCAGCGCTTCAGGCCGGTGCTGCTCGGGCTCAAGGGTTCCCAGCGGGACGTGCCCGAGGAGTATCTGCGCGACTTCTTCCAACGGATCGGAGCGACGCCATGAGCAGGTCACTGCGCATCGCACGGTGGACCGGGGCGCTGGTGGCGCTGGCGATGGCCAGCGCGGTGGCGGCCCTGGCGGCCGGTGGCGACGAGCCCTATCGGCCGGGCGACGAGGGACAGGCGCCGGCGCGGCGAGGGCTGATCATCCTGCCCGAGAAGTTCTTGCGCGGCTACGACCCGATCACGGTCTATTTCAACCGGAACGTCGGCCCCGGCCGCGGCCCGGCGGACGACGGCGCCAGGTGGCTCCAGATCGAGCCGGCCTGGCCCGGCGCCTGGTCGTGGCTCGACCGGCAGACCATGCAGTTCAGGCCGGCCGAGCCGTGGCCGGCGCTGGCGCGGTTCGCGGTCAGCGCGCGCGGCGTCCCCCGGCAGGGACTTCCCGGGGTCGTCCGGGCGGTGCTGACGACGATGATGTCGCCGCCGTCGGCCATGGCGCCAGCCTCGGGCAGCGATCACCTCAAGCCGTTTCGGACCTTCACGCTGACCTTTCCCCAGGCGCTGCCCGAGGGCGCGCTGCAGAAGATGATCAAGCTCGACGTGCGCGACCGGCCCGGCCTGGCCGACGCCCCGCGCCGCAGCATCGATCGCTACGCGCTGACGCTGCTGCCGCGCGCCAGCCACCGCGACGCGGCGACCTACGCCATCACCCTCGACGAGGAGGTGCCCGAGGGCAAGCAGCTTCACGTCAACGTCAGCCTGGCGCTCGGCGACGAGGGGCGCGTGCTGTGGGAGGGCCGGCTGGCGACGCGGCTGCCGTTTTCGCTGGTCTCGGTGGCGTGCGGCAGCTCCAGCGTTCCGCTGGTCGGCGCCGCCCGCGTGCCGCGCGAGCTGGCGCTGGCCTGCGGCAACACCGGCGACAGGCCGCAGCTCATGTTCTCCGCCAGTGTCAAGGATCTCGGCCTGACCGCGCTCAAGAAGCTGGTGCGGCTCGAGCCGGCGGTGCCCGACCTCAACTTCACCGTCTCCGGCCAGCGCGTCGCGCTGCGCGGCAAGTTCGTGCCCGACGTGCTGTACCGGATGCGGATCGCGGCCGCGCCGATCGTCGACGACAGCGACCGGCCGCTGGCCGATCCGGGCTCGCCCGAGGTCTATTTCTACCTCGGCTGGAAGAAGCCCTTCGTCAAGTGGGAGCAGGCGCAGTCGGTGCTCGAGGCGCGCGGGCCGCGCATGGTGCCGGTGGTCGGCTACGGCGACAAGCGGGTCGACGTGCGCATCTACCGGGTCGATCCGCTGCACCTCGGGCTGTGGCCGTTTCCCAGCAGCCCGCTCGCGATCAACGAGGAGACGGCGCCGCCGTTCCCGGGCGAGGAGCCGGCGCCGCGCACTCCCGCCGACATCGGCTACATCTCGTCGGGCGACCTGGTGCGCCACCTGCGGCTGCTGGGCTCGCCGCTGGTGTCGCAGGTGGTCGACCTGCCGCTCGGCGACAAGGGCGGCACCACCCACTTCGGCCTCGACATCGGACCGCTGCTCGACGGTGCGGTAGGTGCGGGCCGGCCCGGCACCTACCTGGTCGGCCTGCGCCGGCTGACCGGGTCGCCGCAGCGGGTCTACACCCGGGTGCAGGTGACCAACCTGGCGCTGACGGTGGTCGAGGAGCGCGACCAGGCGGTCTTCTACGTCCGCACGCTCGACCGCGCCGAGCCGGTCGCCAATGCGCGGATCACCCTCGAGATGGTCAAGAACCCACCCGAGCCCAAGCCGGGCGAGAAGCGCGCGCCGCCGACGCTGGAGGCCCAGCTCATCGTCACCGACCGCGAGGGCCGGGCGCTCCTGAAGCCCAATCCCGAGTGGTGGCGCAGCCTGTTCCGCATCGCGGTGCAGAGCGGCGAGGATATCCTGGTGCTCGACCCGCGCGATCCGCCGCCGCGGTTCGCCAACAACCACTGGTCGCCGGGTTCGCACTGGCTGGGCTGGCTGACCGACAAGGTGCCGCCGCCGCCCGACGACCGGCTGCTCGGGTTCGTCTTCACGGAGCGGCCGATCTACCGGCCGGGCGAGAAGGTCTACGTCAAGGGCTTCGTGCGCCAGCGCCGCGGCGGTGACCTGCTCGAGGCCGGCCCGGCCACCAACTTCGGGCTCAAGCTGCGCGGCCCGGGCGGCGAGGAGTGGCTGCTGCCGTTCAAGTTCAGCCGGCTCGGCGGCCTGGCGGCCGAGTGGCACGAGGGCGGCGAGGTCGCCAGCGGCCGCTACACCCTCGAGCTGTTCAGCGTCAAGCCGGCGCAGACGCTGGCGACGCGCACCTTCCAGGTCGAGGCCTACCGCATCCCGACCTTCGAGGTGCAACTCACCGGTGCCGCCAAAGTGCGGCTCGACCAGCCGTTCAAGGTCAAGGCCGCGGCCCGCTACTACGCCGGCGGCTCGGTCGCCGGCGAGCAGATCGACTGGGTGGTGACGCGGCGGCCCTACCACTACTTGCCCGAGGGGCGCCCCGGCTACCTGTTCGCGTCCAGCTCGCAGTTCGCCCGGCCCGGCCTGGCGCGCGCTCCCGAGACCCAGCGCCGGCGCGGCACGCTCGACGACGACGGCGGCGCCGAGATCGAGGTCAACCCGGCGCTCGACCTCGACGCCTCGCCGCGCATCTACCGCTTCGAGGCCACCGTCACCGGCGCCGACAACCAGCAGGTCAGCGCCGTCCACGAGGCCACCGCGCTGCCGCCGTTCGTGCTCGGGCTCAAGCTGCAGCGCTACTCCGAGAAGGCTTTCGAGCTCAAGCCCGAGATCATCGCGGTCGGCGTCGACAACAAGCTGCTGGCGGGCCAGGAGGTGCTGGTCCGGCTCTACCGCCGCATCTGGCACAGCCACCTGCGCGAGACCAACTTCGCCACCGGCGAGGCCAAGTACATCACCGAGCAGGAGGACCAGAAGCTCAAGGAGATCGCGATCACCACGCAAGCGCGGCCGGTGACGCCGACCTTCGCCATCGCGCGGGCCGGCGTCTACGTGGTCGAGCTGACCGGACGCGACAAGCTGGGTCGGGTGCAGACGCTGTCGGCCGATCTCTACGTCGGCGGCAAGGAAGCGCTGGCGTGGGAGAAGGCGAGCCAGGGCGTGTTCGAGCTGGCGACCGACAAGAAGAAGTACCAGCCCGGCGACACCGCGCAGCTCCTGGTCAAGAGCCCGTTTGCGGCGGGCAAGGCGCTGGTCATCGTCGAGCAGCCCGAGCGCAACGAGTACCGCTGGACCGAGGTCCGCGGCGGCAAGGCGGTGGTGCCGGTCAAGATCTCGCCGCTGCACGTGCCCAACCTGCCGCTGCACGTGGTGCTGATGCGCGGCCGCCTGGGCGACGGCAAGGGCAACGACGACCGCTACCGACCGCAGACGCTGGGCGCCAGCCTCGACCTCGAGGTGGAGCCGATCGCCAACACGGTGCAGGTAAAGGTGCAGCACCCGGAGACGGCGCGACCTGGCTCCAGGGTCGATCTGATCGTCACCCTGCAGGACGAGAAGAACAAACCGCTCGGCGGCGAGGTCACGCTGTGGCTGGTGGACGAGGCGGTGCTGTCGCTGGCGCCCGAGAAGCCGCTCGATCCGCTGACCGGCTTTGTCGTGCCCAACACCAGGCGCACCAGCGTGCGCGACACCCGCAACCGGGTGGTCGGCCGGCTGGTCGAGCAGGAGGAGGAGCCGGGTGGCGACGGCGAACCCGACGCCGAGGGGGAGGGGATCTCGCGCAAGCGCGTGGTGCGCAAGAACTTCGAGACCGTGCCTTACTACCAGGCGACGCTCGAGGTGGGACCGTCGGGCAGGCTGGTGGTGCCGGTCACCCTGTCCGACGATCTGACCAACTTTCAGGTGCGGGCGGTGGCGGCCGCCGGTTTCCGCCGCTTCGGTTATTTCCACAGCCGGCTGCGGGTGCGGCTGCCGGTGCTGGTGCAGCCGCAGCTTCCGCGCGTCGTGCGCCAGGGCGACCGCTTCTGGCTTGGCGGCGTGGCGCGGCTGGTGGAGGGCGCCGAGGGGCCGGGCACGGTCGAGCTCAAGGTGACCGGCCCGCTCGAGGTGCGGGCCGGCAAGCAGCGGGTCGAGCTGCGGCTCAACCAGGCCGCCAGCCGGCTGTGGCAGGCCAGCGTCAAGGCGCAGGACGCCGTTGCGCAGACCTCGGTCAAGGTGCGCGTCGACGTCACCCGGTTGAGCGACGGCGTCGGCGACGCCTTCGAGGTCGAGGTGCCGATCCTGCCCGACCGCCGGGTCGAGCACTACGCCTACTTCGACACCATCCACGGCGGCGTGACGACGCTCAAGCCGTTCCCCGAGCCGCCGCGGCCGGGCACGGCGCGGCAGCGCATCACCATCTCGGCGGTGCCCGGCATGCTGGCCGCGGTGGCCGGCATCGATTACCTGGCCGCCTACCCGCACGGCTGCCTG
Source organism: Deltaproteobacteria bacterium (assembly GCA_016934455.1). Classification (GTDB taxonomy): domain Bacteria; phylum Myxococcota; class JACRCW01; order JAFGSX01; family JAFGSX01; genus JAFGSX01. The sequence continues at coordinate 9,240 of JAFGSX010000259.1, read as the reverse complement.
GAGCAGAAGATCTCGGCGCTGGTGGCCGAGGCCGAGGTGGGGGCGGCGCTCGGGCGGTTCGGCCTGAGCGCCCACTACGCGGCGCAGGTCAAGTCCCACCTCAAGAAGCTGCTCGACGAGCTGTCGCTCTACCAGGACGACGAGGGCCTGTTCGGGGCCTGGCCGGGCAGCGCCGGCAGCGTCAGCATGACCGCGCGCGCCGTGGAGCTGATGGCCAGCGCCCGCTCGCTCGGGCTGACCGCCCCCGACAAGGTGCAGACCCGCGCCGTCGAGGCGCTGCAGCGCAGCCTGCGCAGCGATTACCGCCGGCTCGACCCGGCCTACCGCTACAACGAGCAGGCCGCCGCCCACCGCGCCCTGGCGCTCATCGGGCGCGGCGACGAGCACTACCTGATCGACATGTTCCATCGCCGCAGCGGCCTCGATCTGTCCAGCCTGTCCGATCTGACCGCCGCCATGCTGCGGCAGAACCGGCTGTTCGAGACCAACCTCGGGGCGCTGCGCGACGAGCTGTGGCAGAGCGTCGACTTCAAGCTGTTCAAGGGCAAGCGCGTGGTCCAGGGGCTGCGCTGGCGGCGCGGCGACTGGAGCGGCAGCTACCTGGGCAGCCGCACCGCGACGCTGGCGGCGGTGCTCGAGAACCTGGTGCGGCTGTCGCCCGGGGACGAGCGGCTGAGCGCGCTGCTCGAGGCGCTGCTGGCCAAGTCGTCGGCCCATTACGGCTTCGGCTCGACCTACGAGAACCGGGCGGCGCTGCGGGCGCTGATTGCCTACCTCGAGCAGGCGCAGCTCAAGCCGGTCAAGGCCTGGCTGGCGCTGGGCAGCCCGGGCGTGCTCAGCCTCGACGACCGGCACCGGGTGGCGTCGCTCGACGTGCGCGGCGAGCAGGCGCTGCGGGTCGAGCTGTCGGGCGCGCCCCGGATCGACGCCCGCGTCGCCTACAGCTACCTGCCGGCGGCGCCGGGCGACCAGGCCGAGGCGCTCAAGCAGGGGTTCCTGGTGCAGCGCGGCGCCACCCACCTGTACGCCGACGGCTCGACCCCGACCCACTTCGAGGACCGGAAGGGGGCGGTCGAGCGGCTGGCGGTGGGCGACATCCTCGAGCTGCACACCCGGCTGACCGTCGACGCCCGGCGCTACCACGTGGCGCTGGTGGTGCCGTTTGCGGCCGGGCTCGAGCTGATGAATCCCGAGCTGCAGACCTCGGGCGCCGAGGCCAGGCCGAGCGAGGCCGATTCGATCGCGCCGACCTACGTGCAGCGGCTGGACCACGAGGTGCGCTACTACTTCACCGAGCTGGCCGCCGGCAGCTACAGCTTCCACTTCAGGGTCCGCGCCACGGTCGAAGGCTCATTCGTGCACCCGGCGGCCCACGCCGAGCAGATGTATCACGAGGAGGTGCGCGGCCGCGGCGACGGCATGCGCATCGTGGTCAGCGGCGAGCACGAGAAATAGGCGCGACCTGCGCCCAGGGGGTAACCATGCGTCGTGGAGGCAGAGCGGTGTGGTTTCTGGCGGCGATCGCGATCTGCGCCCTGGCGGGCTGCGCCGACTGCGGAGCCGGCCCGGCCCAAGACGGGGGCGGCGACGGCGGGGCCGCGGATAGCGGCGGTGGAGACGCGGCGGGCGATGCGGCGCGCGACGCCGCGACCGCCGACGGGCGCACCGACGCGGGTGGCGCCGACCGCGGCAGCGACGCCGGCGGCCGCGATGCGGTGCGCCTGGACCGCGGCAGCGTCGAGCGCGAGCCCGAGCTCGATCCGGCGCCCGGCCACCAGCAGCCCGGCGAGTACACCGACGGCACCGGCAACTGCCCGGACACCGAGCCGGCGACGACCACCATCCAGGCGGGCGAGGTGACCTCGTACACCTTCTCGGGAGTCGTCGACAATGCGGTCGGCAACGGCACCTTTTACGTGCGCGGCCGCAACCAGGAGGAGATCAGCGGCGAGATCCCGACCGCCGGCGACGGCTCCTATTCGGTCACGGTGCCTCTCTTCTGCGGCGACTCGTTGGTCAAGCGCATCTGGTCCAACGCCACCTGCAGCTACGTGCTGGTGACGCGCGTCAGCACCAGTAGCTGCGTGGACGCCGACATGCGGATCACGCTGGTGTGGGACGCCATCGGCGTCGACTGGGAGCTGCACCTGATCCGGCCGGGCGGTCAGATCAACGACGACGCCAGCGACTGCACCTGGACCTCGTGCGTGCACGCATCCCCGGACTGGGGCGTGGTCGGCGACTCCGCGGACGATCCGCACAAGGACGTCGACTGGCTGTACAGCTACGGCCCCGAGAACATCTGGCTCGATCGCCCGCAGGACGGGATCTACACGGTGCTGGTCGAGCACTGGAACAGCAGCGGCAGCACCGACTCGGACGGCCGGGTGATCATCAACCTGTGGGGCAAGCTGGTGGTCGTCGACATCCAGGACCTGGCGCCCTGGCACGTCTGGACCGCCGCGTCCATAAGCTGGCCCGACGGCCTGGTGGCGACGAGCCAGTCCATCTACGACTGCAGCGGCAACTGGTCGGGCGGCTGCCGCGCCACGCTGCCCTGACGCGCGCAGGCATTCGCCGGTGCGGCAGCCGGGGGTGAAGCACGTCGTCGCGTCTGCTATCATTGGATGGAATTCACGCTGTCGGTGGATCCATGCCGCGACGCCATCCGCGAACCGCGGCCGCCCTGGCCGCCCTGGCCGCGCTCGCCGCCTTGACCGGATGCGAGATGTGCGTCGCGATGGGAGGCGGCGAGGGGCTGCCGTGCCAGGGGGACGAGGCCTGCGCGCCCGGCCTGAGATGCGTGCGCGGCAGGTGCCAGGCGCCGCGGTGCCAGAGCGACGACGCGTGTGCCGCGGGCGAGAGTTGCCGCGATTGGATCTGCGTCGCGATCGACGCTGGCCGCGCGGACGCTGCCCGTGTGGACGCGGGCTGCGTGGACGGGTTCGGTGCGCCGTGCGCCGAGGACGGCTCCTGCGGCGCCACGATCGCGTGCCACGGCGCCTGCAGCGGCGGCACCGCTCCGCCGGCGTGCGAGCAGTGCGGCCACCGCGTGTGCATCGACTTGGTGCAGTGGAGCGACTGCGTCGACGGCGTGTGCGGCGCCAACTCGCAGTGCACGCCGGACGGGCAGTGCGTCTGTTCCGTCGACGAGTGCAGTGGCGTCCACTGCCACGACGGCGACGTCTACAGTTGCGAGGTCGACAGCTTCGGTTGCGGCGCGCGCCAACTGGAGCAGGACTGCACGCAGAACAACTGCCTCGGTGAGTCACCGACCTGCGCGACCTGCGCCCCGCTGGCGTGCCGCGCTGCCGACGGCGGCTGCGTGGCCGGGACCCAGTTGCACTCCTGCGGCGTCAATGGCGCGCTGTGCCGCGATTGCAGCGGCAGCGAACCCTGCCACGTCTACGGTTGCAGCAACGGCCAGTGCACGGACGAATTCGAGCACGACGGCACGTCGTGCGGGGAGGACGCCGAATGCTGGAGCGGCGCCTGCACGAGCTGCGTCTCCGGCTACGGCGATCCCTGCTTTTTCGAATGCCGCTGCACCGGAAATTGCTCCGTCCAGGTCAGAAGCCACCGCGACTGTTTCGGCGTGTGCAAGCCGGTCAGTTGTGGCGTGCCGTGCCGCGAATGCTAGGCCGTAAAAACCATCGGGCGCGCGATCCCGGCGCGCACCGGCGCTGGCCGGCTCTGGCCGCGATCGGGCTGGCCGCCGGGGCGATCCTCGTCCTGGGCGCCACCCTGACCACGGAGCTGATCGCGCCGCCGCCGTCCAAGCTGATCCTCGACCGCCGCGGCAGCTACCTCGGCGAGGTGCCCAGCGACGGCGAGCTGCTCGGCTTCTGGCCGCTGCCGGACGCGCTGCCCGAGCGGATCGCGATCGCCACCGTCGAGACCGAGGACCACCGCTTCTATCGCCACCGCGGGGTCTCGCTGCTGGCGATCGGGCGGGCGCTGCGGCAGAACCTGGCCCACCTGCGCGTGGTCTCGGGCGGGTCGACGATCCCGATGCAGGTGGCGCGCATGCAGTCCCCGGGCGCGCGCCATCTCTGGAACAAGCTGCGCGAGTCGCTCGAGGCGCTGATCCTGGTGCAGCGCCACGGCCACGATCGGGTGCTGCGCCACTACCTGACCATCGCGCCCTACGGCAACCGGGTGCGCGGCGCGGCGCGCGCGGCGCGCTACTACTTCGACAAGCCGCTCGAGGATCTGTCGTGGTTGCAGGCCGCCTACCTGGCGGGGCTGCCGCAGGCGCCGGGCCGCCTCAACCCCCACCACGGCGCCAGCCAGCAGCGCGGCCTGCAGCGCGCGCACCGCATCCTGCGCCGTCTGCACCAGCGCGGCCGTCTTGGCGCCGATGAGCTGCAACAGGCGCTGGCCAGCGATCTGCGGCTGGTGCCGCGGCCGGCGCGCCGGCCGGAGGCGCTGCACGCGGTGCTCGACTGGTCGGAGCTGGTGCGCGGCCGCCCCGACGCGGTGACCACCGCCACGCTCGATCTGGACCTGCAGCAGCAGGTGGCGCAGATCCTCGAACGCAACCTGCGCCGGCTGCGCTGGCTGCACGCCAGCAACACCGCGGGGCTCGTTATCGACACCGCCGCCGGCGACATCCTGGCCTACGTCGGCTCGGCCGACTACTTCGGCGAGAGCGAGCGCGGCGCCATCAACTACGGCAAGGTCAAGCGCTCGCCCGGCTCGGCGCTCAAGCCGTTCATCTACGCGCTGGCGCTCGAGCGCGGCTTCACCGCTGCCAGCGAGCTCGAGGACACGCCGATGGACTTCGTCGCCGAGGCGGGCCGCGCCTACCTGCCGCGCAACATCGGCGGCAGGTTCATGGGGCCGCTGCTGCTGCGGCCGGCGCTGGGTAACTCGCGCAACATCCCGGCGCTGCGCCTGCTGTCGACGGTCGGCATCGAGCCCGTGCTGAGCCTGCTCGAAGCCGCGGGCGTGCGCGGCATCTCGTACCAGCCCGACGCCTACGGCCTGGGGATGGCGCTGGGCAACCTGCACCTGACGGCCGAGGAGCTGGCCGCGGTTTACCTGATGCTCGCGAACGGCGGCGAGAGCGTGCCGCTGCGCTGGCTGGCCGACGAGCCGGTCGCCCCGCGGCGCCGGCTGCTGGAGCGGGGCGCGGCGCAGCAGATCCGCAACATCCTGGCCGACGACGAGGCGCGCGCGCCCAGCTTCCGGCGCGGCGGCCCGCTCGAGTACGACTACGCGGCCGCGGTCAAGACCGGCACCAGCCAGGGATTTCGGGACGCCTGGGCGGTCGCCTTCAGCGACCGCGCGCTGGTGGTGGTCTGGGTCGGCAACCACGACTGCAGCAGCATGAACCGGATCACCGGGGCCAGGGGCGCGGCCGCGGCCGCGCACGAGATGCTCGACCTGGCGACGTCGGCGATCGAGCCCTGGCGCGCCGTGGCAGAGCGGTTCGCGCCGCCGCCGGAGTACGTCGCCGCCACCGTCTGCTCGCTCTCGGGACTGCTGGCCGGGCCGGACTGCCCGCACCCGGCCGTCGAGCACTTTGCACCCGGCAGCGAGCCGGTAAAAGTGTGCCCTTTTCACCGGCGGGTGCGCGTCGATCGCCGCAATGGCCTGCTGGCCAGCGCCGACTGCCCGCGCGATCTGGCCGAGGAGCGGCTGCTGCTCGACCTGCCGGAGCGCTACGAGGTCTGGGCGCGGCAGCAGCGACTCGAGCTGGCGCCCCGGGAGCCGAGCCCGCTGTGCGGGCCGCCGCCGTTCGAGGAGCCGCAGGTGCGCATCGTCAGCCCGCCGGACAACGGCCGTTACCTGTGGGATCCGGACACCCCGGTCGAGTTCGCGACGCTGCGCTTCGAGGCGCAGGTGCGGCCGCGCGCCGAGTCGATCGTCTGGCTGGTCGACGGCGTGCCGGTGGCGCAGGTCGGCTACCCGCACCAGTTTCGCTGGCAGCTCACGCCGGGTCGCCACGTGGTGCAGGCATCCATGGCGCAGCGGCCGGCGCGCAGCCAGCCGATCACGGTCACAGTGGTCGATTGACGGCCGCGCTCGACTGCCTCGCAGCACTAGATCCGGACTCCCATGTCGCGATTCTCGGTGGTCTGCCCGATCTCTGGTTCGAGCAGGCGCGACGTATTTTGTAAACATCAATAAAAACAGCATGTTATCGTCAGACGCAGGGTGCGTTTCTGGCGTGCCTCTTGCTTTTGTTCAGACCACCCTGATCATCGCGGAGCCCAAAATGACAACCGCACCGCAGCCGGCAATGCGAGCCATCGCAGTCTGGTCCGTCGCCATACTGGCCAGCTCCCTCTGGGGGTGCATGGTCATCGAGTCGCACTCGAGCTCCCGCATCGAGACCGGCGGCGGCGCCTGCGACCAGACCTATGGCGGCGGCAACTGCGAGTACCTGATCGATGGCGTGGTGGTAGATGCCGAGAGCGGAGCGCCGATCGCCAGCGCCGAGGTGCGGGTCGGAGGTTACTACAGCTACACCGACGGCGAGGGCGTGTTCGCGCTGACTGCGTACGTGCTGCCCGGCTGCCACAAGCTGATCGCGTCGCACTCCGACTATGCCCCCGACTACACCGAGGTGGCGCTGGAGGACCGCGACGTCACGGTCGGGCCGATCGGGCTGTGGCCGGCGGGCGGCGGAAATTAGCCAGCGTCCTCATCGCCCGAACAGCGTGCCCAGCGCCGCTGGCGGCTGCGCCCGGTCGGCAACACGGCAGCCCGTTGCATGTGCCCGGTCTTTACCATGCAATCAGGGAGAAATAGTCCTAATTTGCAAGGATGCTGCAGCGCAGCCTGCAGCGCAGCCTGCAGGGTAGCCTGCAGGGTAGCCTGCAGGGTAGCCTTGTCGAAGCTCTCTCGTGATTTCCAGTGGTCGGGCTGCTGGGACCGCGCCAGGTGGGAAAGACCACGCTCGCGCTTGCCGTCGCCGAGCAGGTCGACCGCGAGACGCTGTACCTCGATCTCGAGCGCGACTCGCACCGCGCGCGTCTCGACGAGGCCGAGATCTACCTCGGCCAGCAGGCCGGCCGGCTGGTCATCGTCGACGAGGTGCAGCGCCGGCCGCAGCTCTTTCCGCTGCTCCGCAGCCTGGTGGACGAGCGCGTCCGCCGTGGCGATCGCGCGGGGCACTTTCTGGTGCTCGGCTCGGCGTCGCGCGATCTGCTGCACCAGTCAGCAAAGAGCCTGGCCGGTCGCAGCGCCTACTTCGAGCTGAAGCCCTTTACGGCGAGAGAGATCGCGGCATCGCAGCAGGGCCACGATATCGAGCGGCTGTGGCTGCGAGGAGGTTGGCGCCGAGGCCCGATACGTCGTCATCCCGGCCGGCGATCGCTTTCCACTCGGGCACGGCACCCTGGCGATCGCTCTTGGCGACTTTGTCGAGATGATGCACGAGAGGTGGCGCAAATGATCAGCGGCCAATCGCCGCCAACAATTCCTGGCACGCCAAGGGTCGCCTGCTACACTTTGAGTCATCTCGCCCATCTGCCTTTCATCGGGAGGGGACCATGGCGATCGCGCGCTCGATGTTGCGAAAAGCTCTCTCTCTCGGCACTTGCAGCGGTGACCACGGCCTGCGACATGGCCGGCGATCCGCAATCGATCAGCCGCGCCCCTGCGAGCGGTAGACTGCTTGTATTATTGACCGACGCGCCGGCTGGCGAGATCGAGCGGATCGACATCACGATCGACCGCGTCGACGTGGTTTTTTCCGACGCTGCCGAAGCCCCGCGCACGATCCTGGCCGAGCCCAAGAGCTTCAATCTGCTCGACCTGCGAAACGGCGTGACAGCGGTGCTGGCCGACGCAGTGCTGCCAATTGGCGTAATTAAGCAGATCCGGCTGATCCTGGCCGAGCAGGGCAACACTGTCACGATCGACGGCGAGCAGTTTTCGCTGCGTGTGCCGAGCGGTGAGCAGACCGGCATCAAGCTGACGCGGCCGGGTGGCTTTGTCATCGCGCCCAATGTCACGACCGAGGTGATCGTCGACTTCGATGCCGAGCATTCGGTGCACCACAGCCCAAATCAGGGGTGGATCTTGACGCCGGTGGTCAAGCTGGTCGATGCGATCGTGCTGACAGTGACCAGTCCGGCGCCTGATTCTTTGGTCAGCACCAGGGACGTCTTGGTCGAGGGGACGGTCTGGTCTCGCGCGCCGGTCGCGAGCGTGGCAGCGAACGGGACCGTGCTGGCGCTCGAGGGCGAGAGATTTTCTGGGGTGCTCCATCTCGAGGAGGGCGAGCAACAGATCGAGGTCATCGCGACCGATATCAACGGCGTTGCCGCGGTGGTGAGCATCTCGGTCGTCGTCGACGTGACGCCGCCACACGTGGAGATCGTGTCGCCGTACGAGGGGCGGGTCGTCGTCGGTACGCTGGGAGTGCAGGCTGCCGCGCGGGACGCAAGCGGGATTGCGAGCGTGACGCTTTTTGTCGACGGGACAGCGGTTGGCACCGTGACCCGCGAGCCTTTTCTGGTCTGGGTCGAGAGCGGTGACTATGCAAACGGCCTGCACACATTCAGCGCCGGCGCTGTCGACATGGCCGGCCATTCGTCGACGTCGTCGATAGTGTCGGCGACGTTCGAGAATACGGAGGGGTTTGGTATCGCCAGCGTAGAACCGTTGCAGGAAGCTCCGGGTTCGTTCTTGACGATCGGAGGATCAGGGTTCGATCTGCCGTCTTCGGTGACGGTCGGAGGCGCCGAGGCGGCGATCGTCCGGGCTACAACGTCGACGATCCTCGCAGTCGTCCCGCAAGTTTCTGGTGTCGTCGATGTCACCGCCCATCGCAACGACGGCCAGACCGCGACTTCGTTCGAGCGGTTTTCGGTTTTACAAAAGCTCGATCTCGCGCGGCTCAAAATAGACACCTTCGACCCCGAGAAGCAGCGCCCTGTTTTCATCGTCAAGCTGCGCGAAGGGCTGCAGGTCCGAGCGCGGAGCGGTACCTGGGTAAGCGACGGCATCGACGACGTGATCGGTCTCCTGGATCTCATAGACGGGCTCGGCGTCGACCGTATCGAGCCACGCGCACCGTGGAGCGATCAGCGTTCGGCGGAGTTGCACGCCAAAGCAGAGGCTTTTTGGAACAGCGACGAGGTCGACCTTCGCCTGATGTACAAGGTTTTCGTCAAGCCGGGCATCGACCCCACTATGCTGAACTTCCAGGTTCAATTCACGCACAAGTCGCGGAAAATCGATCGGAATCCCCGCAATCCTGTGACTGGACGTTGACATGGGCGC
>JAFGSX010000258.1 GCA_016934455.1 Deltaproteobacteria bacterium | reverse complement strand
GTCGAGCTGGCCGGCCGCGATCTCGTCGAGTTGCTGCTCCATGCGGGCGGTGAACTTGACGTCGACGTACTCGGTGAAGTGCTTGTCCAGCAACTGCGTCACCGCGATCGCGGTGAAGGTCGGCGTCAGCGTCTTGCCCTGCTTCTGGATGTAGCCGCGCTCCTGGATGGTGTCGATGATGGCGGCGTAGGTCGACGGCCGGCCGATGCCCTCGGCCTCCAGCTTCTTGACCAGCGTCGCCTCGGTGTAGCGCGCGGGCGGCGTGGTCTCGTGCAGCGGCGCCTGCAGCCGCACCGGGTCGAGCGGCTGGCCCACGGCGAGCGGCGGCAGGATCACCTCGCGATCTGCGATCTCGGCCGCCGGATCGTCCGAGCCCTCGACGTAAGCGCGCAGGAACCCGGGAAACTCGATGCGCTTGCCGCTGGCCGTGAAGACGGCCTCGGCCGGTCCGTCGGCGGCAGCCGCCTCCGCCACCAGCTCGACGGTAGTGCGCTGCAGCCGCGCGTCGGCCATCTGGCTGGCCACGGTGCGCTTCCAGATCATCTCATAGAGCCGCAGCTCGTCGCGGTCGAGATAGGGCTCGAGCGACTGGGCGGTGCGTCCGATCTCGGTCGGCCGGATCGCCTCGTGCGCCTCCTGAGCGCCCGCGCTCTGCGTGCGGTAGCGGCGCGGCCCGGCGCTGTAGGTCGCCCCGTACATCTCGCCGATGACGCGCGCGGCGTCGGCGAGGGCGCTCTCCGCCAGCGTCACCGAATCGGTGCGCATGTAGGTGATCAGGCCGAGCCGGTCGCCTCCGACGTCGACACCCTCGTACAGCCTTTGCGCCAGCCGCATGGTGTGGCGGGCGCTGAAGCCGAGCTTGCGATTGGCCTCTTGCTGCAGCGTCGCGGTCGTGAATGGCGGCGGCGGCCCCTGCAACTGCGGCCGCTCGTCGACCCGTCGCACCGTGAACGGCCGCGCCAGCGAAGCGATCAGCTTTTCGGCGTCGGCCGGCGTGCGCAGCCAGATCGCGTTGGAGCTCGCAGGCAGCAGGCCGGTGGTCTCGTCGAAATCGCTGCCGGTGGCGACGCGGCGTTCGCCGAGGCGAGCCAGCTTGGCGTTGAAGCTGCCATGCTCGGTCGTGAATTCGGCCTCGACGCCGCAGTAGGTGGCGCGGGCAAAGGCGCGCCGCTCCAGCTCGCGCAGCACGCACAGCCGCACCGCCACGCTCTGCACACGGCCGGCGGACAGGCCGCGCCGGACCTTCTTCCACAGCACCGGCGACAGCAGGTAGCCGAACAGCCGGTCCAGGATGCGCCGGCCCTCCTGCGCCCGCACCAGGTGGTCGTCGATGGCGCGCGGGTTTTCCAGCGCCTGCAGGATGGCGCCCTTGGTGATCTCGTGAAACGCGATGCGCAGGATCGGCTGCTCCGGTTCGAGCACCTGCACCAGGTGCCAGCAGATGCTCTCGCCCTCGCGATCCTCGTCGGTGGCGAGCAGCAACCGATCGGCGTGCTTGAGCGCCTTCTTCAGCCGGGCCACGTGCTTCTTCTTGTCCTCGGGCACCACGTACAGCGGCTCGAAGTCCTTCTCGATGTTGACGCCCAGCCGTGCCCACTTCTCCTTCTTGACCTGGGGCGGGATCTGATCGGCCTTTTCGGGCAGATCGCGGACGTGGCCGTAGCTGGCCTCGACGACGTATTCCGGCCCGAGAAAGCGACCGATGGTCTTGGCCTTGGCAGGCGACTCGACGATGACCAGTGAACTCATGCGTATCCCATTTGCGGTTCCCGCCGCCGGGGCCGCACAGACGAAAACGGTCGCGCATTTACCACGACCGGACCTGTGGCCTGCAAGTAAAATCGTCCGGCCATAGTAATATGGGCGCGTCCACCGGCGAACAAAACCGGTCTCGCTCGCGCTCGTCTCTCGTCGAGGGACAGCGGTGCGCCGCGCCACGCGCCAGTTGACTTGGCGGCGGCGCGGGTGTTATCGAACCCCATAATACATGGACCGACACCGCGCCTGCGGGCGCGGAGGTGGCTGTCAACATGGTCGTGCGTCTGTCGCTGCTCGTCGCTGCCGGTCTGCTCGCTGCCGCCTGCGGCCCGGTGCAATCCGTGACCGTGATCTGGGAGGCCAGCAGCGCGCTCGAGGGCGCGCGCGCGGCCGATGCCCAGAAGTTCGCGCCGTACGAGTACGCCAGTGCCGAGCTCTATCTGGACAAAGCGCTCGAAGAGCAGTCGTACGCCGACTTCGAGCCGGCCATCGTCTTTGGGACCAAGGCGACGCAGATGGCCCGCAAGGCCAAGGAGCTGGCGCAGCGGGCCGGCAGGACTTCCGCTGCGCCGATCTCTCCCGAAGAGGGGACGCCGGTAGAACCGGGCGGAGTCGAGAAGCAGCCCGCGGCCCCGACCCCGCCGCCGGACGACACCTCGGTCGGGCCGGTCATCGTGCCGGTCCCGCAATGAGCCGCCGCCACTTGCTCGCTCTCCAAGGAGGCCGCGCCATGAAGCGACTGCTCGCCCTGTTCCCGCTGCTCGCGCTGCCGCTGGTCGGGTGCCTGACCTCGGCCGCGATCTCGCAGCGCGCCGAAGTGGTCAAATTGGACGTCGAGAAGGCCAAGAAGTCGGGTGCCTACCGCTGCAGCCCCGAGGCCCTGGCGCGCGCCGAGGCCAACCTCGAGTTCACGGAGAACGAGCTGCGCCAGGGCGACTTCATCCGCGCCGGCGAGCACGTCAACAGCGCGATGAAGGCGGTCAAACAGGCGCTGGCCGAGAGCAAGGATTGCGGCCCAAAGAAGGTCCTGATCAAAGAGCCACCCAAGCCGGTGGTGCTCAAGATCACAAAGACCGACCGCGATGGCGACGGCATCCTCGACGACGTCGACAAGTGCCCCGACGAACCGGAGGACAAGGATCAGTTCGAGGACGAGGACGGCTGCCCCGACAAGGACAACGACCAGGACGGCGTCTACGACATCGAGGATCTGTGTCCCAACACGCCGGGGCCGGTCGAGAACCAGGGCTGCCCGGTCGAGGACCGCGACGGCGACGGCGTGCCCGACAGCGTCGACAAATGCCCCGACGAGAAGGGTCCAGCCGAGAACAACGGCTGCCCCGAGCTGCCCAAGGACTCGGACAACGACGGCCTGCTCGACAACGTCGACAAGTGCCCCAACGACCCCGAGGACAAGGACGGCTTCGAGGATGAGGACGGTTGCCCGGATCCCGACAACGACAAGGACGGGCTGCTCGACACCATCGACAAGTGCCCCAACGACGCCGGCCCGCCCGAGAACCAGGGCTGCCCGGTGCTGGACAGAGACGGCGACGGCGTGCCCGACAACGTCGACAAGTGCCCCGACGAGCCGGGCGTGCCCGAGGAGCAGGGCTGTCCCAAGAAGTACAGCCTGATCGTGGTCAAGAAGGATCGCATCGAGATCAAGCAGATGGTCCACTTTGCCACCGCCAAGGCGGTCATCCTGCCCGACAGCTTCGAGCTGCTGGCGCAGGTGGCGGACGCGATCAAGAGCAGCCACCTGAAGAAGGTGCTGATCGAGGGCCACACCGATTCCCAGGGATCGGATGCGTACAACATGAAATTGAGCCAGGCCCGTGCCGATTCGGTGCGCATGCACCTGATCGAAAAGGGCGGAGTCGATTCGAGCGTGCTCGAATCGGTCGGCTTCGGCGAGACGCGGCCGATCGCCTCCAACAAGACCGCGTCTGGTCGCGCCCAGAACCGGCGCGTCGAGTTCAAGATCATCGAGCGCTAGGCCGTGCGCCGACGCCGCGGCGGGCGCGGCCGTAGACCGCGATGAACCAGCAACCGTCAGGCGGTGGGGGGCTTCGCCAGCGGCCCTCCGTCGTGACCCGGCGGCTCGCCCGCGCGCGCTATCTCGTCTTTGGCGCCATCATGGCGGTCAGCGCCCTGTTGCTGCGACCGGCATCGCAGACCGAGTTCAACTTCTCGGTCGACGCGGTCTACGTGTTCGACGATCCCGAGCTCAAGTTCTACCGCGAGCGCGTGCAGACGACGTTTGGCGCCGGCGACAACATGATCGTGGTGCTGGTGAGCGGCGACCCGCTGTTCGCGCCGGAGCCGCTGGCCGCGCTGGAGCGGATCCACCGCGCGCTGGCCGCGCTGGACGGCGTGGGCGAGGTGCGCTCGCTGGTCAACACCCGGGTTCCGGCCGACGATGAAGGCGCCTTCGCCATGGTGCCGCTGTTCTCCGACGCTCGCGCGCCGCAGGCGGCGCCCGACGTGGCGCGGTTGCGGGAGCGGGTGGCGGGGGCGGCCACGCTGCGCGGACGGCTGATCTCCGCCGACCTGTCGACGGCGGTGCTGATCGTGTCGTGCCGAGAAAAGGCGTCGAGCCAGGACACGCGCGCGCCGATCGTCGATCGCATCGCCTCGACCGTGGCGCGGCTGCAGGAGCAGAATGCCGGCGTCGTGCAACTGCGGCTGTCCGGCATCCCGATCATCGCCGACAGCATCACCGACCTGCTCAAGCGGGACCAGCTCACCTTCATCCCGGGCGTGCTGCTGGTGCTGGGCGTCTTGCTCTTCGTGGCCTTCCGCTCGGCGCGCAGCGTCTGGCTGCCGTTCCTGTCGACCGGCACCGCCGCGCTCTGGATGCTCGGCGTGATGCGGCTCGAGGGCCACGCCATCAACGTGACCAACAACGCGATCATCCCGCTGCTGCTGATCATCGGCGTCGGCGACGCGGTCTACCTGCTGGCGCGATTCGAGGAGGAGGTCGATCGCCAGCGCAACGCCCGGGTCACCGTCGGCCGGCTCAAGACGGCGGCGGTGCTGACCGACAGGCTGGGCATCCCGATCCTGCTCAACGCGGTGACCACCGCCATCGGGTTCGGCTCGCTGATCACCGCCAAGCTCGTGATCGTGAAGGAATTCGGCGTCGACGCGGCCATCGGCGTGATGCTGGCCTACGTCGTCACCATGGGCACCATCCCGTCGCTGCTGGCGATGCTGCCGGAGCCCAAGCCGCGCCACCGCGATCCTCTGGCGCGCGATCTGAGCGACCGCCTGCTGACGCGCCTGGTCGGCTTTGCCCTGCGCCACCGGGCGCTGGTGGTCTCGCTGACGCTGGCGGGGGTGGCGCTGAGCGCGATCGGCGCGCTGCGCATCCACGGTCACGATCGGGTGCTGGCCGAGCTGCCCGATCGCCACCCGGTCAACCAGACGCTCGCCTTTGCCTCGGCCAAGCTGGGTGGCCTGGTGCCGTTCGACATGGTGATCGAGGCGCCTCCCGGCCGCGCCGACGACGCCGACGTGGTGACCGCTCTCGAGGCGATCCAGCAGTTCGCCGCGACCCGGCCCGACGCGCCGAGCATGATCTCGGTGATCGACGTGCTGCACGCGGTCGACCGGGCCGTGCGCGAGCCCGCCGCGCCGGCGCTGCCGTGGACGGCCGAGCGGGTGGCCCAGTACCTGCTGCTGGTCGAGATGGACGGCGCCAGCGAGCTGTCCCCGTACCTCTCCCCCGACCGCAGCCTGGCGCGCATCGCCTGCTTCGGAGACGACGTCGGCACCGGGCGGGTGCTGGCGCTGCGCGACGCGGTCGAGCGCTTCGCCGCGACCGTGCTTCCGGCCGACGCCGGCTTCCACGTCACCGGCCCGCTCACCATCACCTCGAGCGCCCTCTCCTACGTCGTGCGCGATATGGTGTCGTCGCTGAGCTGGGCGTTCGCGGTCATCCTGATCGTGATCGTGCTGCTGTTCCGATCGTTCAAGCTCGGCCTGCTGGCGGTGCTCCCCAACGGCATCGCCATCCTGGTCGCGCTCGGCGTGATGGGCTTCAGCGGCATCTCGCTGCGGCCGGGCACCGCCATGGTCTTCTCGATGGCGCTCGGCATCGCCGTCGACAGCGCGATCCAGTGGCTGTCGCGCTACCGCGAGGAGCGCACCGCGCACGAGCCCGAGGCGGCGGTGGTAGCGGCCGTACGCGGCACCGGCCGGCCGATCCTGTACACGACGGTGATGCTGTCGATCGGGCTGTGCGTCTTCTTGCTCTCGGACTTCGTCGCGCTGCGCAACCTGGCGTTGCTCGGCTCGACGACCTTCGTCGCGGGCATGCTGGTCGACCTCGTGTTGCTGCCCGTGCTGGTGATCTGGTTCAAGCCGCGCTGAGACCATTGACAGCGAGCGCCCTTCGGCCGACCATTTTCCGACTGGTTTGCGAAAGGATCCCACCATGCAACCCAAGGACCGCCTGATCCTGGCGCTCGATTTCGCCGACATCGACCTCGCGCACGAGCTGGCCGATCGCGTTCGGCAGTACTTTGGCTACGTCAAGATCGGGTTGCCGCTGGTCATCGGCTCGGGGTTGAGCAGCGTCGAGCGGCTGCGCCGCGCCGGGCACCAGATCTTTCTCGATCTCAAGTACCACGATATCCCGAGCAGCGTGCAGGCGGCGGTGCGGGAGAGCGCCCGGCAGTGCGCGCGGCTGGTCACCGTGCACGCGCTGGGAGGCCCGTCGATGCTGCGCGCCGCGGTTCGCGCGCTGTCCGACCTGACCATCATCCCGGGCGAGCAGCCGCCGCGGCTGCTGGCGGTGACCGTGCTGACCCATCTGGCCGCGGACGAGCTCAACGCGCTCGGGATCAAGGACGACCCGCGGACGGCGGCGGTGACCCTGGCCAAGATCGCACAGGACGCGGGCATCGACGGCGCGGTGGCGTCGCCGCACGAGGTGGCGGCCATTCGCAAGGCGTGCGGCAATCATTTTCTCATCGTCTGCCCGGGGATCCGACCAACGGGCAGCCAGACCGGTGACCAGGCGCGCGTGGCCACACCGGCACAGGCGATCCGCGACGGCGCCGACTTCCTGGTCGTCGGGCGGCCAGTCCGCAACGCCACCGACCCGGTGGCCGCGGCCAAGGCGATCGTCGACGAGATCGCGGCGGTGTGTTGACGGGGAGCCCCGACCGTGAACCCACGACGGCGCAGCGGCCCTCGAAAGTTCACACCGCGGGACGACCGGAGCGAGGCGCGGCGCGGCGAGCGCCGGCTGGAGGCCGCGCTGCGCAACCTCGAGCCCGGGACCGCCGACCTGCCGCGGCCGTGGGCCCGGGTCGACCTCGATGCCCGCACCCGCAGCGAGGAGACCGGGGTCTACGGACTGCACACGGTGCAGGCGCTGATCGAGCATCAACCCGAACGCGTACTCGAGCTGCTGGTCGACGAACAACGCGCCAGCAACACGCTGGCATCTCTGCGCCTCGATCTGCGCCAGCGCGAGCTGCCCTACCGCGTCGTTCCGCGCAGCTTTCTCGACCGCATCACGCGCGACGCCAACCACCAGGGCGTCGCCTGCCGCGTACGGCCGTTCGTGTACGCCCCGCTCGCTGAGCTGGTCGAGTGCGATAGCCCGGCGCTGTTGCTGCTGGACGGGATCGAGGATCCGCGCAACCTGGGCGCCGCGGCGCGGGCGGCGCTGGCGCTGGGCGCCACCGGCCTGGTCATCCCCAAGGACCGAGCGGCAGCGGTGACGCCCGCCGCCGAACACGTCGCGGCCGGCGCCCTGGCCCAGCTTCCGGTGGCGATGGTGACCAACCTGGCGCGAGCCATCGACGATCTCAAACGGCTCGGGGTGTGGACCATCGCCGCCGAGGCCGACGCCGGGGTGCCGCCTTGGCAAGTCGACCTGACCGGGCCGGTGGCGCTGGTGGTCGGCGGCGAGGACCGCGGCGTACGGCGGCTGGTGCGCGAGCGCTGCGACCTGGCTCTGGCGATCCCGATGGCCGAGCCGCGGCTGTCGCTCAACGCCGCCGACGCCGCCTGCGCCCTGCTCTACGAGATGCTCAGGCAGCGCGCAACGCGCTCAGCCGGGGAGAAAGAGCGATAGCGCGCGCGGCGTGCTCTCGCCATCCTTGATCGCGCGCAGCACCTCGAGCTCGCGAATGCCGGGGTCCGAGAACCGCACGCCGAACGACGAGTAGATGCTGGCCTGGCTCTCGTCCTGCTCGGCGACCCAGACCACCTCACCGTCGATCGAGATGGTGTCGGCATCGCCCGGGATCTCGACGATGACCGGCGCGCCGACGAAGATGGCGTTGCCGAGGGGACCCTCGGAGCGAAACTGCATGCCGCCCTCGGAGATGTCGACCACGTGCAGCCGCAGATCCCGGCCATCGACGCTCTCGGCCCGCAGCGTCACCAGGACGCGATCGAAGGCGCGCGCCGGCTCGAACTCGCTGAACGAGAAGATGCGGCCGAGCGCGCGCCCCAGCCTGCCGCGGCGCGCCGCCAGCCACTCGCTGTCGAACCTGATGCCGATGTCGTACAGCTTGCGCAGCGACACGCCCTTGCGCAGCCGACACCAGGCCACCGTGCCCTCGGCCTCGACTGTCTCGCCATCGCCGGCGTCCAGCTCGAGCCGCAGCTTGGTGTCGGCTTCGATCGGAACCCGGCTCTCGAGCCGCGCTCCGCCGGGCGAGATGTCGGTGGCCTCGGCCTCGGGGTACGAGCCCTGCGCGAACTTCACGCGCAGGCGCAGATCGAGACGCGGGCCACCGCGGCGATCGTCATTGTCCATCGTCGCTCCTCGCGATCCCGCGCAACATCACTGGCACGTGGAGCCGATGGCGGGGCAACCGCTGGTCTGCCACGGATCGCAGAGCCAGTAGGGATCCACGTAGGACATGTTGAGGTTGTTGAAGTAGTCGCCGTCCGGCACGCACAGATCTCCGGTGTCGCCGAAGCAATCGGCCCACGGGATCTGCTCGTCCCCGAGGTCGAGCGTCACCTCGATGCAGTGGCGGCCATAATCATTACAATCAAAGCCGTACAGGCAGCCGTCGGTGCACCAGACGAGCAAGGTGTCGCTGCAGGCGCCGTACTCGTCGACCGAGCCGCAGGCGATGCAAGCGCCAGCGTCGACGCTGCCGCTGTCGGCCCCGACCCCGCCGTCGGCGCTCGCGGTGCAGATGTAGGTCTGCGGGTTGCAGTAGCCGAGCGCGGGATCGCAGCCCGCGTAGTCCGGTGGGTTGTTCTGGTCGCCCGGGTAGGCGGGGTCGCACTGCTGGCCGACGCCGGCCAGGCAATCGTAGCCCCACGATGTGTTGAAGAGCGCGCAGTGCAGCGACGGGTCGCCGGAGGTGCAATCGACACCGTGCAGGCAGTTGTCGCTGCCGCACCAGACCAGGGTATTGTCCTGGCACGCCCCGTAGAAGGTCACGTTGCCGCACGGCTGGCAGCCGCCGTCGCCGACCACCGTGGTGTCGGGGCGGGCCGCGTCGGTGCGCGGCACGTCCGGACGGGTCGTGTCGCGGCCGGCGGCGTCGTAGCGGATGCCACCGTCGACGTTGGGCACGCACGCCAGCACACCGTCCGGGAGCGGCGAGCTGGCGGGGTCGCCGCAACTGCTGCTGTTGTCGCAGTTGAAGCTCATGTCGCTTCCGGTCCCCGTGTAGTCGGCCGGCAAAAAGCAGATGAACCAGCAGACGCCGTCGCAGTAGCCCCACGCCGCCTCGGCCGCTGCGCCCGGCAACTCGGTCTGGCAGTACTGGTCCAGATCCGGGTTGCAGGCCGCGCCGATGCCGCCGGCCGTACCGCACCAGCCGAGCTCCTTGGCGCACGCCTTGACCGGTCTGCCATCGCTGTACTGCAGATCCATGCAGGTGTAGGGCGAGGTACAGGCATTGGGATTTGTCTCGCACAGCACAGGATCGCCATTGGCGTCGTATTCGACGTCGACGTAGCCGGTCGCGACGCAGACCTCGGGGGTGGTGCAGATCCCGGTGCCGACCACGTCACAGGTTTGCTTGCAGCGCGCCTCGGTGGGATTGCCGTCGGCGTCCTCGGCCGTGATGTAGCACTCGGTGCCGGCCTCGCACATCTGATAGACCTCCCAGCACGAAGCGCCGCGCTGGACCACGTCCAGGCAATACGTGCCCGCGATCCAATCGCCCAGCGACTCGCAGACCTGATTGCGGCTGGTGCAGGTCGTGGTGCATGCCTCGAGGCAATAACCCTGAGTATAACCGTCGGGGATGACGCAGGTGTAGGGCGCCGGACAGGAGCCCGCGGTGCACAGCTCGCCGCGGCCGGCCGCGCTCGCCTGATCGATGCCCGCGCGATCGCTAAGACGGCGGTCGGCGCCGATGGTGCGGTCGATG
>JAFGSX010000257.1 GCA_016934455.1 Deltaproteobacteria bacterium | reverse complement strand
TAATGATCAAGACGATTTCGTATCACTTGCTCTCGGTCTCCGATTCCGCGGCGGCGATCCCGACGTAGGCGTTGTACAGTTTCTGCACCGCCGCGACGTAGCGCACCGGTTCCTCGCCGCGGCAGTAGCCATAGGCCGCCTCGCAGTAGAAGTGCGGCCGCGCCAGCAGCAGCATCGTCTTCTCGACCTGGCCGCCCCAGACGTCGGGGTCGTAACCGATCTGCTGCGCCAGCCGACGCGCGTCATCCACGTGGCCGCGGCCGACGTTGTAGGCGGCGAGCGCGAAGTGGATGCGCTCGCGCAGCGGCAGCTCGACCGAGAAACTGTCGATCAGCCAGCGCAGATGGCGCGCGCCGGCCTCGACGCTGGCCGCCGGATCCGAGGCGTCGCGCACGCCGTAGCGAGCCATCAGGGAGGGCATCAGTTGCAGCAGCCCCTCGGCCCCGGCCCAGCTCCGGGCACGCGGATCGAAACGCGACTCCTGGTGGGCGACCGCCGCCAGCAGCCGCCAGTCCAGGCCGTTGCGGCGTGCCGACTGCTTCAGCATCGCATCGTAGCGCGAGATGGTGCCGCTCCGATCGGCTCGCACCTGATCGTCGCGCAGCTCGGGCACGCGCTTCGGGTCGCGAAAGTACTTGTTGCGCAGCGTGTTGAAGAAAAGGCCCTTCTCGTGCTCGGCAAAAAACGCGTCGAGCGCCTGCCGAAGCTGCCGGTCCTCCGGGCGCACGCTCCACGCCAGTTGCACCACGCCGTCGAGCGCGAACGCCGCCTCGACATCGTCGCGCCAGGTCAGCTCGGCATCGAGCAGATGCGAGCGCACCACGGTGACCGGGATCTCGCCGCGGCCGATCAGGTCGATCAGCTCCTCGGCGCCGACCGTCTCGCGCACCGCCGCGATCGGAATGGTACGGCCGAGCTGCTGGCCCAGCTCGCGCAGCCGTCTGAACTGCGACGAGTCGCGCCGCACGTGGACGGTCTCCGCCACCAGATCGGCGGGAGCGGTCAGCGGAGGCTTGCGCCCGCGCCTCACCACGACCACGTCCCGCACCTCGAGATAGGGCCGGGCAAAAACCACGCGCCGGGCTCGCCCCTCGGTCACGGTCAGCCCGGCCGCGATCAGGTCGCCGCGGCCCTCGAGCAGCCACGGGACCAGATCGCGCTGCGTCGGCGCCACCGCGACCTCCAGCCGCACTCCCAGCTCGCGCGCCAGCGCCTGCGCCAGCTCGTAGTCGAACCCGACCTCGGCCCCGCGAAACAGGAAGTAGCTGATCGAGTTGTTGCGGGTGATCACCCGCAGCACGCCGCGGCGCTGCACCTCGTCCAGGTCGCCGCGGTACTGCAACCTGCGGTGACTCGACAGCGCCACCTCGAAGTCGGCCGCCGGGCCTGCGTCCTCGCCCCCGGCCGGCGCCGCATCGCCCCCCCCCGCGCCATCCACCCGACAGCCGCGCCCGCAGCCCGACCCCAGCGCCAGCAGCAGCGCTCCGGAGGCAGCGATCCAGCGACGGAAGGGCACCATGCCGACAAGTATATCGGTCGCCGCGATCAGTGGCACGGAAGTCGTGGCGCATCGCAACGCGCTTGCCCACGACGGGCAAACGGGATACGAAACGGGACCCCAGGCCTGACCGCTGGGCGCCCCGGTGCGCCAGCGACGAGGAACCGTCATGAGCGATCGACCTGCCGCCGATCCGGCCGTCTCTCCCGCGCCGCACGCCGCGGCCGCCACCGCCTTCATGATCGATGTGCGCGGGCTGACCAAGCGCTACCGCGACCTGGCCGCGATCGAGGACGTCAGCTTCAGCGTCGCCGCCGGCGAGATCGTCGGCTTTCTCGGTCCCAACGGCGCCGGCAAGTCGACCACCATGCGCATCCTGACCGGCTGCATTCCGGCGACCGCCGGCAGCGTCCGCGTCAACGGCTTCGACGTGTTCGAGGACCCCCACCAGGTCAAGCGCTGCATCGGCTATTTGCCGGAGGTGCCGCCGCTCTACCCCGACCTGACCGCGCTCGAGCAACTGCAGTTCGTGGCCGCGCTCAAGGGTATCCGCGGCCGCCAGGCGCGGGCCGAGATCGATCGCGTCGTGCAGCGCGCCGCGGTGGGCGACCAGCTATCGCGGCTGGTCGGCAACCTGTCCAAGGGCTACCGCCAGCGCGTCGGCATCGCTCTGGCGCTGCTGGGCGATCCCAAGGTGCTGATCCTCGACGAGCCGACGGTCGGCCTCGACCCCAAGCAGATCGGCGAGGTGCGCGGGCTGATCAAGAACCTGGCCGGCGACCACACGGTGGTGCTGTCGACGCACATCCTGCCCGAGGTGACCATGACCTGCCAGCGGGCGCTGATCATCGCCGCCGGCAGAATCGTCGCCGACGACACCATCGACCGGCTGGCCGCCAGCCACGGCGGCAAGAGCCTGGAAGAGATCTTTCTCTCGCTCACCTCCCACTGAGGACAACCATGCGCACCCTGCTCGCCATCGCCCGCAAGGAGCTCAAGGTCTACTTCACGACGCCGACCGCCTACGTGGTCTGCGCGCTGTTCACGCTGGTGGCCAGCGTCTTCTTCTGGTCGTTCCTCAAGCGCTTCATGCTCGACAGCCAGCTCTTTCTCGAGGTCCAGCGTCCCGAGCTGCTCGAGCAACTCAACTTCAACGACCGCGTCATCACGCCGCTCTACGTCGGCTACGTGCAGATCATCTTCCTGTTCGTGCTGCCGCTGCTGACCATGCGCCTGCTCGCCGAGGAGCGCCGCACCAGGACGGTCGAGCTGCTGCTGTCGACACCGGTCTCGCCGTGGCAGATCGTCGGCGGCAAGTACCTGTCGGCGGTGACCATGGTGCTGGCGATGACCGCCATCTGCCTGATCTATCCGCTGCTGCTCGAGCTCGCCGGGCACGGCGTCGGCGGCAGCGGGCCGCTCGACTGGTCGACGGTGCTGCTCGGCCTGCTCGGCCTGTTCCTGGTCGGCGCCACCTGCGCCGCGGTCGGCCTGCTCACCTCGAGCATCACCGAGAACCAGATCGTGGCGGCGGTGATCGGCATGATGGTCTTGCTGTTCTTCTGGGTGCTGCGCGGCGTCGGCGAAGGCCTCGAGGGCACGCTCGGGGCGGTGCTGACCTACGCCTCGATCCTGACCCACATCGAGTCGTACGCGCGCGGCATCTTCAGCCTGGGCGACCTGATCTACTTTGCCAGCTTTGTCGCGCTCTGCCTGTTCTTGACCCACCGCATGGTCGAGAGCATGCGCTGGGCGTAGGCGCCAACCGGCGGGGACTGCCAAGGTTCGGAGGCCGTCATGCGCATCCTGTCCATCATCCTCGGCGTCGTCGGCAGCGTGGTGCTGCTGACCTGTCTGCTGACCGTCTTCTTCTTTCCTCTCGACTCGTGGCTGCTCTGGGGCAAGGTGGCAATCGGCCTCTCGATGCTGGTGGTCGCCATCGCCGTCAACTGGCGCGGCGTCGGCACCACCGTCGCCAAGCGCTCGACCGTCTACGTCCTCATCACCACCGTCGTCGCGCTCGGTCTGCTGGCGCTGCTCGGCGCCGTCAACTACCTGGCCAACATGCACCGGGTCGAGATCGACCTGACCCGCGAGCGCATCTTCACGCTGGCCGATCAATCCCAGCAGCTTGCCGAGGGGATCGACCAGCCGGTCACCGTGACCGCCTTCTTTCGCAACGACGAGCCAGAGGCCCTGGTGCTGACCGACCTGGTCGAGCGCTACCGGCTGCACAGCGACAAGATCGCGCTCGACGTCGTCGACCCCGATCGCCGTCCCGAGCTGGTCGAGAAGTACAACGTCAAGGCCGACGGGCCGCGCATCATCGTCGGCGCCGGGGCGCAGGAGGCGCGCATCCGCGAGCCGACCGAGGAGGCGCTGACCAACGCCCTGCTGCAGGTGACGCAGACGGCCTCCAAGCCCGTCTACTTCTTGATCGGGCACGGCGAGAGCGGCATCCAGGACCAGAGCGAGAGCGGCTACCAGGCGACCGCCGACGATCTGACCGCCGAGGGCTATGCCGTACAATCGCTCAATCTGGTCGACAGCGGCAAGATCCCAACCGACGCCGGGCTGATCGCGGTGCCCGGCCCGCGCAATCCGCTGCTCGGGCCCGAGCTCGAGCAACTCGCGTCGTATCTCGAGCGCGGCGGCAAGCTGCTGCTGTTGCTCGAGCCGGACACCGATCCGGGGCTGGCCGATTTTCTGGCGCGCTACCAGATCGGCTATCGCAACGACACCATTCTCGACGCCAGCCCTTACGGCCGGCTGTTCGGCATGGGGCCCGATGCCGCCATCGTCTTCACCTACGAGGAGCACGCGATCACGCGCGACCTCGGCAACATGATGACCATCTTCTCCGGCGCCCGATCGCTGCAGACACCGGTCGACGGCCCCCGGGCCGATGCCGCGGTCCAGGCGCGGGCGATCTTCTCGTCGACGCCGCGCTCGTGGGGCGAGACGGATTTGCTGGCCGGCAACTGGGAGCTGAGCCCGGGCGAGGCGCCCGGACCGCTTGCGATCGCGGTCGTCGCCACCAAGAACACCAGCACCGTCGCCACCGACCAGAAGCTCGCCGACGAGATGCGGCTGGTGGTGGTGGGCGACTCGAGCTTCGGCGACAACCGCTATCGAACCCTGCAGGCCAATCGCGACCTCTTTCTCAACATCGTCGCCTGGCTGACGGAGCAGGAGAACAAGATCGCCATCCGGCCGAGACAGCGCGGCGCCTCGCGGGTCGTGCTCGGCCCGGACGAGGAGGCGCTGATCGCCTTTGTCGCCATCGACGCCTTGCCGGTGACCCTGCTCTCGCTCGGCCTCGGCATCTGGCTGGCGCGGCGGCGCCGCTGACGGATCAACTCGATGAGACAGGTCCAGCGTTCTCTGATCGCGATGTTACTGGTACTGGCCTCCGCCGCTGCGGCGGTGGCAGCGGTGTACCATCTTAAACAGCGTCGGGACACGCGCCAGGAGGCGGCCGAACAGCGCGCCCGGCCGTTCGAGCTTGAGGTCGACGACGTACAGCATCTGACCGTCGCCCGCGACGGGCAGCGCATCGCGCTCGAGCGCAGCGACGACGGCTGGCGCATCACCGCTCCTGTGCGCGACCGAGCGGACGACACTGCGGTCGACAGCCTGCTCCACGCCGCCGCCGGCCTCCGGCTGACGACCGTCTTCGAGAGCGGCACCGAGCCGGACGCGGCCTCGCTGCAGCTATCGCCGCCGCGCGCCGAGCTGCTGCTCGAGACCACCTCCGGGGCGGTGGGCATTCATCTCGGCCGGCGCAATCCGTTCGACGGTCGCGTCTATCTGCGCGCCGGAATGCGAGCGGAGGCGGCGCCCATTTCCATGATCGACGGAGCGACCGCCGCGCTGCTCGACAAGGATCTGCCAGACCTCCGCGACCGCCGCCTGCTGTCGATCGCCCCCCACCGCGCAACCGCGCTCGAGGTACGCTTTGCCGGCACCGGCGAAGCGGCCCCGAGCTACGCAGCGATCCGCAACGTCGGCGCCGCGGCGACGCAGCCGCAGAACGAACCGCCGACGATGCAATGGGACGACCCGTGGCGTCTGACCGCGCCGCTCGCCGCACCCGCCGACGCCGACACCGTCAACCAGTTGCTGCAACAGCTTGCCGGCGCCAGCTACGACCGCGTTTTCAGCGAGGAACCGACCGCACCGCTCAGCCACTACGGTCTCGACCCGCCGCAGGTCGCGATCACCGTCACCGCCGCGGACGGCGCGCACACGCTGGAGATCGGAGCCGCGGTGACCGGCGACGGGACGCGGCGTCTGGCGCGGCGCGGCGGGCAGAGCGCCGTACTCGAGATCCCCGAGCGATTCGTCGAGGGGCTCAAAAAGACACCGTTCGATCTGGAGGAGAAACGCGCGCTCACCTTCCGCAGCGACCTGGTGCGGCAGCTCAAGCTCAAGCTCGACGACGGCAAGCTGGTCGTGATCGAGCGCGAGAGCAGCGACTCCGACGTCGAACGCTGGTCATTGCTCGCGCCGCGGCCGGCGCCTGCCAAGAGCTGGCGCGTCTCCTCGCTGCTGTTCGCGCTGACCAACCTCAAGGCCAAGCGCTACGCCGCCACTGGCCTCGACGCCAGGGTCGAGGAAGAGAAGCTCGCGCAGTACGGGCTGGACCGGCCGCGCCAGACCATCGTCGCCTTCGACGCCGAGCAGCGCGAGCTGGGCGCATTGCTGATCGGGACCGTCAGCGGCGAGGAGGCGTTTGTCATGCGCCGGGGCGGCGATCGAGTGCTGGTGGTCGCGCGCAGCAGCGTCGACGAGCTGCCGCACACCGTTGACGAGCTGATCGAGGAATCGGAGGGCGGTGGCGACCGCTAGCGAACGACACACTAAAAAAACGGCCGGTTGAGCCGGCCGTTTTTTCTGGGCGAGAACGCAGAGCGCTACTTCTTGCCCTTCTTGCGCACGACCTTCTTCGCCTTCTTGGCCGGCTTCTTGGCCTTCTTGACGGCCTTCTTGGCCGGCTTCTTGGCCTTCTTGGCCACCTTCTTCACCTTCTTGACTGCTTTCTTCGCTTTCTTCTTCGCGGGCATGAGGTCTCCTCCCAGTGTGACGATAGAAACGCTGCGATTGTAGGATGGTGCCGATCGCTGTCAATGAAATTCTGTATCCGCGCGCGCCATCGGTTGACCAGCGCGCTTGCTCTGTCGCCTGCACTTGGTATTCTCGACGGACGATGCTGCGCGCGCTGCTGTTCACGACCATCGCCATGCTCACGTCGGGCCGCGAACCGGGCGTCGACGCGATCAGACAACCGAAGCCGGTCGTCTACCGCGCCGAGCGCTGCAGCTACCAGACGCACGGACAGCGCGTCACCTGCCACGGCGATGTCATCGTCACCCGTGAGGACGTGCGCATCTCGTGCCAGCGGTTGGAGGCGGAGCTCGACTCCGCTGGCCGCATCGTCAAGCTGGCCTGCCACGATCAGGTCGAGATCGTCACCCGGAGCCGGGTCGCCCGCAGCGACC